>DASUOS010000417.1:0-3215 GCA_036276515.1 Anaerolineales bacterium
GCTACAAGAAGGAAAATCCCTCCGGCGACTTCTGGGCGCCAGGCTATCTGATCATGGGCGGGACCCAGCCGCATCCCCCGCAGCTGGTCAAGGATTACATCAAGCAGACCCGCACTCGCCAGGGATATTCACAGCCGAGGAATAGCATGCCGCGCTGATCGAAATCATCGTGGCTAACCTGTGAAGCACGCGGAGTATAATAACTCCGCGTTACTATTTAACTTAAAGGTACTGAACACTAACTACTGAATGCTGATTACTGTAAACTGACTTCTGGAACTCAAACATGCCCCCTACCCTCTACTTAATTGACGGACACGCACTCGCCTACCGCATGTATTTTGCCCTGACCGCCGGCGGGAGCAGCACGCGCTGGCAGACATCCAAAGGAGAACCGACTGCAGGCAGCTACGGGTTCGCCCGCGAGCTGATGCGCATCATCGAGCAGGAAAAACCCGACTATATCGCGGTCGCATTCGATACGGGCAAAACCTTCCGCGACCAGATCTTCCCCGAATACAAGGGCACCCGGGCCAAAATGCCGGACGATCTCAGCCCGCAGATTACCCGCATCCGTGAGCTGGTGGATGCCTTCAACATCCCGCGCCTGGAGCTCGAAGGCTTCGAAGCGGACGATGTGCTCGGCTCCATTGCCCGCATCGCCAACGAGCAGGGACTGGGCGTCAAGATCATCACCGGCGACCGCGACCTGCTCCAGCTGGTCAACGAGCGGACCACAGTCTATCTCGCCGGCGACGACCAGAATTATGTCACCAATGAGGATGTGATCGCCAAGCTTGGCGTACGGCCGGACCAGGTGGTGGATTACAAGGCGCTGGTCGGCGACAAGTCCGATAACATCCCCGGTGTGCCCGGCATCGGTGAAAAGACGGCCATCTCACTGCTCCAGAAATTTGGGACTCTCGAGAATGTCTACGCCCACATCGATGAGGTCGAGAACCGCTGGAAGACCAAGCTCGAGCAGAACAAAGACAAGGCAACCATGAGCTATGAGCTGGCAAAGATCAAGACCGATATCAACGTCAGCTTCAATCTCGAGCACGCCCGGGCAGATGACCTGGATTTCGAATCGATCGAAACCCTGTTTACAGAGCTGGAGTTTCGCACACTGATCAAAACCCTGCAGCGGCTCTCTGGAAAAGAGGCGGCCGCGACCACGCCGGCCCCGGCAGCGGGGCAGCAGCTCTCCATGTTCGCCGAGCAGGCGGCGCCTGTCTACGCGCCTAAAGTGGGGACGGCCGAATCGAATATCACGGTCCATATCGTCGATACAACCGAGAAGCTGGATGACCTTGTCGCCACATTGAACAATGCCGGGGTGATCTCCTTCGATACCGAGACCACCTCGACGGAGGAAATGCGCGCCGATATTGTGGGCATCTCGCTGGCCGTGAAGGAGGGCGAAGGGTATTACATACCGGTCGCCCACAACGCCGGGACAAACCTGCCTCTGAAAAAGGTCCTGTCGGCTTTGCGTGGGCCGCTGACAAATCCAAAGATCGGCAAGATCGCCCACAACGCCAAGTACGATTATATTGTGCTTGCGAAAAATGGACTGCACGTCTCCCCGCTTACCTTCGATACCATGCTGGCCGAGTTCATCGTGGATCCAGGCTCGCGCAACCTGGGGCTCAAGAATCTGGCATTTGTCAAGCTTGGCGAGGAGATGACCCGCATCGAGGAGCTGATCGGCAAAGGCAAGAAGATGATCAGCATGGCAGACGTGGCGATCGAATCCGCGGCGCCCTACGCGGTTGCCGATGCCGAGACCACCCTGCGCCTGATGCCAATCCTGCAGGCCGACCTGCGCCGGGTCAATGGAACAAAACTCCTGGAAGAGATCGACCTGCCTCTGACTCCCGTGCTGGCCGACATGGAGATGGCGGGCATCGGCCTGGACCTGCCCTTCTTCAAACAAACCGGTGAACGCCTCGAGAAGCGCATGGCAGAGATCGAAAAGCAGGTCTACGAGGCGGTCGGCAAACCGTTCAACATCAACTCCACCCAGCAGCTCTCGGATGTGCTCTTCAAGCAGCTAAAACTGGAGCCGCCCGACCGCGGCAACAAGACTGCCAGTGGACACTACTCCACGTCGGCGGGTGTACTCGAGCTGCTGCGCGGCAAACACGAAGTGGTCGACTGGGTGCTGGAGCACCGCGAGCTGTCCAAGATCAAATCCACGTACGTGGATGCCCTGCAGGCTGCGCTCAATTCAGAGACCGGCTGTGTGCATACCTCCTACAGCCAGATCGGCGCGGTGACCGGGCGGCTCTCGTCTTCGAACCCGAACCTGCAGAACATCCCGATCCGCACCGAGGAGGGACGCCGCATCCGCAACGGCTTCGTCGCCGGCAGGGATAATGTCCTGTTAGCGGTCGATTACTCCCAGATCGAGCTGCGTATCGTCGCCCACATGGCCGAGGATGAAGCCATGCTGGCCGCGTTCCGCGCCGGGCAGGATATTCATACGACAACGGCGATGGCCGTCTATGGCGTGGAGGCCGGCCAGGTCACCAGCCAGATGCGCCGCCGCGCCAAGGGGATCAACTTTGGCCTGATCTACGGTATGTCGGTGTTCGGCCTGACCCGCTATACAGACCTGACCCTCGCCGAGGCGGAGGACTTCGTCAAGGCCTATTTCAAGCAGTTCCCGGGCATCAAGAAATACCTGGATGGCATCCGCAGGCTGGCTGCCCAGCAGGGTTATGTCGAAACGCTGCTGGGACGCCGGCGCTATTTCCCGGCCCTGCAGAGCAAGCAGAACGTCCAGGTCAAGAACCGGGAGGAACGGGAGGCGATCAACGCCCCGATCCAGGGCACCGCGGCGGATATCATGAAGATCGCCATGCTGAAGATTCCCCCGGCACTCAAGGCAGCCGATCTGCACGGCAAGATGCTTCTGCAGGTACACGATGAGCTCGTGCTGGAATGCCCCGAAAAGGAACTAAAGAAGACGGCGCGGGTTGTACAGGAAACTATGACCAATGCCTATCCTCTGAGCATTCCCCTCTCCACCGAGGCCCGTTACGGGAAGAACTGGGGAGATATGAAGACGCTGGAGGCCTAGTTCAGCCTGGGCGCGAGCATTATCGCATATCAATATCGAAATGAACCCTTTGTAGGGGCAATTCGGACTTTTCTCTACGATATAATACCCACATGCCCGGACGAGAAGATATCTTCCAGAAAGCAAT
>DASUOS010000418.1:0-5127 GCA_036276515.1 Anaerolineales bacterium
GCTGTATTATTTCTGCGCGGCGTGTTGTCCCACATCGGCATGACAGCGCGGAACAGTTTCCTCGACTGGAAGTTCATGTATCTTCTGTTTTTGACCAGGTCCACATAATCCAGGACAATCCCGCCAAAGTTCTGCACGAAATCGATCTCGCCGGTCATGTCCCTGCAGTAGCGGAAGACCGTTCCCGGGTGGAATTCGCTCTGGGCATCAAAACCCAGGGCGAGCAGATCGCCATCGAAGGTGTTTTCCTTGACGCCGATCAGGTACGGGTTCCCCAGCCCGGACTCCTGGCAATAGGCACGCCAGTATGAAAGAGTTTCCGGGCATTCCGGCACAAAGGACGGCCGGTAGATAATGATGACCGGACGCCCGTCCACGCGAATATAGCGATTGTCCTGCATGTAAGGGTTGACGCTTTCGATAAAGGCTCGGTAGCTCTCCACCGACTCGTTCTGGTACATGATGACCTGGCCGCTGCTGCCGTCGAAGCGGCGGGTCCAGGATTCGTTCGCCCAGCACAGGCAGAAGGGGAAATCCAATGCGGGATCGCTCAGAAAGGCATCCAGAGGCTTGTCTAGCAGTCGCTGGCCATCGAACCAATAGAAATAATAGGCAAAGCCAAAGATGCCGTGGGTCTTTGCCAGCTCGATCTGGCGGGCGATATTCTCTTTAAGCCGCAGGTCGTAGTATCCCAATTCCCCTGGCAGGCGCGGCTGGTAGTGTCCGGGATACTGCGGGACAGCCCTGGAGACATTGTGCCACTCGGTGATCCCGCGTCCCCACCATTGATCGTTTTCTGGTGTGGGATGGAATTGCGGCAGGTAATACGCCAGGATCAGCGGGTCATCCGGCTGCCGCTCAAAGGCATCCTGCGCCAGTTCCACATATTCCTCGGAGTCCCGGGGAATGGACAATACATGCTGGGCATACTGCCATAAAAACTTTTCTTTTTCACCTGACCGGATTTCTGCCATATCATTTTTCCGTGGAAAGATCCGGCGTACGAGGCGGATGAAACCTTCCTTGAGGGTTTGGGGTACCGGCAGCCGCCAGTAAATTTGTGCCAGCAGATTGTAAAGCTGCCCCTTCATAATTTCACCCCCGCCAGCCTGATGATTTCCAGTGCCTTACTTTCCCACGAATTTTCAGCTGCCTCCTGATCGAGCAGGCTCAGGTACTGCGAGTTATCCCGGAGAGCGGCAGCGTGCTTCAGCTGTAGCATAAACCCTGGATGATCCTTGCCGATCAGGCACGAGCGATATTTTCTACATTCGTGAAGATCTGTGGTCACGACCGGTTTTCGAGCAGCCATATATTCAAAAATTTTGACCGGGGACACAGACTGAGTCAGTTCAATATTTTTAAACGGCAGGATGGCGATATCGTAATGGATGGCATAAGTGTTCAATTCGAAGTAACTCTTGCTCCCCAGGTAGTGGACCCGCGGGTGCAACTTTAAACCATTCCCTGCAAACTCACCGTCGTGTTCGAAGCCGATCAGGACCAGCTCATAGCTGCCTTCGTCCGCAATGCTCCGCAGCAAGCTGTAATCAATCCATTTCGCCAGCGCCCCATGATAACCGACTACCAGATTTCCATTCAGCGCCGGTTTCAGATCCACTGGCGGCGTTCCCTTCTCAATCCTCCAGTGGTCGAGGTCGACTCCATTGGTGCTCAAAAGAAAATTCCTTGAGCGGTGACGCCGGACATCCTCCCATAAAAGGTCGGAGGTGGCGACCACCGTCACGCGCTCATCCTTGAGAATCTCCGAGTGACGCCGGTGGACCAAGTCTGGGATGGCTCCAGTAATCGCCGGGTTGATCTCATCTATGTATTCATAAACGACGTGAAATCCCTGATCGATGAATCGGTCCACATCCTGGGCGGTGGTGACCAGATCGATAGACTGGACCCTCAGAATGCGCGGCTGCTGTTTTTTCCGGAGAGCCTGAAAAACCCGCTCGACGATCTGGTGGTTGGTTGCATCGAATACATAGAGGTTCTTTTTCGGATTGTGGAAAACCGTAATACCCAGATCCACAATGGGATGCCCGCCGTACAAGGCCAACCCGCCCAGCTTGGCGGTCTGCAGGGAGATATGCTGGAAGCGCTGGAAGAGGGCCGTATTCCAGCCCATTGGCACATGGAACAAATCAAAGAATCCCGTGTGTTGTGAGATGGCTGTCTCTAACTGTTCGAGCTCACGTCGAAACCTTCTGGAATGCAGGAACTGTTTATTGGCATGATATAGTCGCAGTCTCAACACTCGAAGGCCGCGCATGAACGCTCGTGGAAATCCGTGCCGGCGTACAGAGTCGCGCATCAAGGCCCCGGCCCGGATACCCTTATTTAGAGGTTCTCTCGAATACCGGAAAAAAGCTCGGGCAAACCGCTCCCTGCGGCTTCCCACTGGAAGTAGCGCGATCCTGGTCTGCCGGAAGGCCTGGGCAAGCTTCCATGTTTTGCTGTGCAGAATCTCATTTAACTCCCGTTGTACCTCGGCCAGCCGGACTTCGAACTGTTCCACCTCGCCCTGCACCTCGGCCAGCCGGACTTCGAGCTGTTCCACCTCGCGCTGCTGGGACCAAACCTGGATTTGAAGTCTTTGGCCCTCCTGCTTTTCAGCTGCCAGCAGGGATGCCAAAGTCTGTGCCTCTTTTTCCTTTTGGGCCAGGTCAAGGGTCCGCTCGATGGCAAGGGCTTCGACCACTTTCATTGGAAAAAGGAGATCGGAAGAATCTTCAAGCAGTTTCAAAGCCATCCGAGGCGCCTTGTTTGAAACCTCTTTTAACCGGGCTGAGCGGGACTGTAAAGTTTCCCGGATCTTTTTTTTCTGTACCCAGGCGGACTCGAGAAGACTATAAAGTGTTTTCCCCGTCATGGTTGGGAGCGGGATAGCATAGTCTGCCATCCCCAGCGACTCCATGAAGTTATTAACTTTGGGATCATAGACCAGCGCTACAGAAGGAATGGCTGCGCCGGCAGCAAAAATGAGGGAATGCAGGCGCATTCCGATAATCAGCTGGCAGTGGGAGAGCAGACCTGCCGTGGTAGCCGGGGAAGAAGCTTCTGGCAGGATAGAGACCCGGTCCGCCCTTTTCATTTGCGAGACAACATCGGTCGCAGCGGCATGGTCGTTTTCCAGCGGATGTTTACTGACCTGGAAGGGGATGAAAACGATCCGGACCTCGTTCCCTGCGAGGAATTGATCCAGAGCTGCAGCTAGCTGCTTTTTCCAACCGTCCGCCTCCGCTTCGTTACCCCAATTTCGAATGGAAATGCCAACCAATTGCGGGGAGGATGGGTCAATACTATGAGCTAGAAGGATGCCTGCAGCCATTTTGGCATCTGGTTCGAGGTTCAGCGCAGGGTCTGGTGCGATCTGGACCTTGGTCGTGGACACGCCCAGGGATTCCAGTAGTTCCAGGGACTCTTGATCGCGAACAGTGGCTGCTCCGGCAAGGTCGAATGTCCAACATGTCAGAAGGCGGCCTTCCTCCGAGTGGAGCGGACCCACGCCGACCGAATAGATCATAAACGGTTTCTGGTACAGAACTGCCAGCATGCCTATGGCACTACAAAACGAGATCCCCCAGTGAGAGGCAGTCAAAGCAATCCCTTTTGGCACCCCCCAGTAATCCTGAAACAGACCTCCCCCGCCCAGGAGGATCAGGTCACTTTCTCTTGCCGCAGTAAGCAGTCCTTCAACATCCTTCCAATTAACAGACCGGACATTATAGGTAGCCGTAGTGAGTGCCGGATCTGCTGAAACAACGATAAAGTCGAGATCCTCCCGCTGTTTGCAAAGCTCGGCCAGTATCGTGGACAGTATGGCTTCATCGCCTGTATTTCCAAAGCCATAGTAACCGGCGATCAGGATGGTTCCTTGTTTATTTTTATGCACTTTCTTGTTTGGACCTTTTTGGTGAAAATGTCGCCTTATTCTATGCGATATGGATTTAGCCAGCAAGTGCAATATGAGTGGCAAAGGGATGGAGCAGGCTTTGTTTCAAGATGCTTTCCAATTCTATTGGTTTTTGTTCGAGTTGGATGAAGGCAGGATCCCGGAGCGGATTTTTCTCAATGCTGTTACCAGCTTCCAGGCTCTGCTTCTTTGAATGTTCTGCAGTTCCTGGTCTTTCCATATGAGTTGTGCGGTCAGTTCATTGTTGCGTTCGGCCAACTCCTGGAGCGCCTGCTCTCTACCCTCCAGTTGAGCCTGCATATACAGACCGAAGATATCCTGCCTGCCAGAAATCTCACTAAATCTGTTGATGTCGAATCCGTAGAGCTGTCTCACCTTCTCAGCCCTCGAAGGATCGTTAAGGGTCTCGAACAACAGCTGCAGTCCAAACAATCGATGGAAAACAAAGGGACCGCTCTCAAGGGCAGTCATCCCCAGTGCAAAACCGGCGTCGAACCCTTCCGGACGGTTGTATTGTTCAGCACTGGGAAAAGTCCTGACTATTTCTTCATAGCTTTGCAGTTTGCGATAGTGATCGAGAACCAGGAAGTATTCGAAGGCGCTGCGAATGCGGTTTTCCCTCGACCCACTGCTGCTGTTGGCCATGTTGCCGCGGACGCGAAAACGGAACAGCTTCTCGGGCAGCACATGGATCTCATACTTCAGGCACAACCGCACCCACAAGTCAAAATCCGCAAGCTGCAACATCCCATAACGGTACAAGCCACATTCCTGATAACAGATCCTGCGGATCAGCACACTGGGATGGCAGAGTGCGTTGCCCCGATAAAAGAAGTGGTTCAGCCACTCGAATCGGCTGCGGTTAGGCTGGGCAAAGACAGTGTAGTTAAAGCGGGAGGTGTCTGTGAATGGCTCACCATCCTCCCCGATAGGGATAATATCCGTGAAGACCGCCCCGATCCCCGGATGGGCCCCGAGGAAGGCAATCTGTTTCTCGAGTTTCGAAGATTCCCAGGCATCGTCTGAGTGATGGATCGCAATATATTCGCCGGTTTCTAATCCCTCGACCACCATTCTGACCGGACTGCCGCGTTGTTTGTCCGTGTTTTGAAAAGCCCGGATGCGAGGATCGGTATAGCTCTGGATGATCTGCCACGAGCCATCGGTGGAGCCGTCATCCCAGATGATCAGATCAAAATCAG
>DASUOS010000419.1:0-18541 GCA_036276515.1 Anaerolineales bacterium
TCATACCCTCCATTTGACCGATGTGCCGCTCCATCAGGATGGGGTTGAACTCGATCCTGACTCCCTCCAGGTAGGAGGTGGCGATCCTGGCGGTCTCCTGGGCGCGCTCGAGCGTGCTGGTGATGACCAGGTCGAACTTGACATCTTCTGTTTTCCAGCGCTCGGACAGGGCGCGGGCCTGGGCGCGTCCCTTCTCGGTGAGGGGGTAATCGGACTGGCCCTGCCAGCGCGACTCCACGTTCCCGACCGATTCGGCATGCCGTAAAAATACAAATCGATAAACAGGTTTGTCGCTCACGATTCATCTTCCTTCAATAAGTAGACGGGTCTGCGTTTGACTTCCTGGAAAATATAACCAACATAAATGCCGATAAATCCCAACAGAACCATGATCATGCCACTCACGATCAGGATCACGAACATGAGCGAGCTCCAGCCCGGCGCCAGGTTCGACGTCCGCCCGGTGACCCAGAACGACAGCACATAGATCATCTCGAGGGCAGCCAGGCAGAAGAAAATGCCGCCGGCGCTCAGGCCGATATAGAGCGGCACGAGCGAAAAGGAAAATACCGCGTCCATGGCCAGACGAAGCATCTTGGCCGGAGAATACTTCGACGTCCCGGCGAATCGCTCGGTCTCCTGATAGGGCAGGATGGCGCTGCGATAGCCGACCCAGGCGATCATCCCGCGCAGGAAGCGGTGATACTCGGGCATAGACTTGAGCGCCTCCACCACCTGGCGGCTGATGCCGCGAAAGTCCGCGGCTCCGGGTGTCATTTGTGTGCCGCTGATACGGTTGATCAATGCATAAAATCCCGCCGAGGTGGCCTGCTTGAGGGAAAAGGATCCCTGCTCTTCGATGCGCTGCGCCTGGACGATATCATAGCCCTGCTCGTATAGCTCGATCATCTGCAGAATCATGGGCGGCGGGTGCTGTCCATCGCCGTCCATCGTGATGACAAAATCCCCCCGAGAGGCATCCAGTCCGGCGGTCAATGCGGCCTGGTGCCCGAAGTTGCGAGCCAGGGTCAGAACCGTAATGCATGTATCCTGGCGGGCCAGCGCAGCCAGCGAGCTGGCTGTCCCATCTGTGGAACCATCGTCCACAAAGAAAATATGAAAGTGATAGGGAAGCGGCTGGATGACTTCCCGAACGGCTGCATATGTCTGTTCGATGACCCCCGCCTCATTGAAAACCGGTATGACCAGATCGACACTGATTTCACTTTTCTTCCGGGACATTAAAATAATTCTACCACGCCCCTCCCCGCATCCTTTTGGACTGAGGTTATCGCTTACACAGGATGTCTATGCAGGAAAAAGCGTCCGCTTTACAGGCGGACCCCATGTTTTTCTGCCAGAATGGACAGGCTGCGCGTCACCTCAACATCGCGCTGCTCCGCGTTCCAGCCCAGGAAATTGGCAAACAGATCGGCCAGCTCCTCGATCGTTTCACGCCTTACACGGCCCAGCATCGCCAGCATGGACCGCCTCAGCAGGAAGTCGTCGAGATGCAGGATCTTCTCATGCTGGATCAGGAAATTAAGTTCACGGCGTGTGTAGTCTGGCAATGTGGTCAGGATCTGGTCCGTGCCGCCGTTCATGAACGTGGCAACGGCTTCGGCGCGGGATCCGTAGCGCTCGAAGAGAGTTTTCAGGCGCTCGCGTGAAACTCCCGTCCAGGCGGAGAGGCTTTCGATCTGGCGCCTCACCTCCGCGGCATCGCGCGGGTAGCCGCGTCCGCCGCCGATCGGCAGGGAGCGGGTATCCTTCTGGCGTTTCAAGCCCAGGTAACCCAGCGCCTTGTCTGTGACCTGCTCGGAAAAGGCACGGAAGGAAGTCCATTTGCCGCCGACCAGCGAATAGACCGGGAAGCGCAGGTTGGTCCAGTCGCCGCTCAACACTTCGACGCTGTGATCGCGTGAGATCTGGCCGGCCGACCTGGCCCCCGAGCGCGGCAGCGGCCGGACGCCCGAGAACTGGAAAACAATGTTGTCTGGCGTCAGCTTCACGCTTGGGAAGACGCGCCGGACCATCTCCAGAAAGTAATCGATCTCCTCGTCGGTGCAGCGTACTTCATCGGGGTTGTCGACCGGGATGTCAGACGTCCCGATCAGCACGCGGTCGTATAACGGGAAGATCAGCACAATGCGCCCATCTTTATTTTCGAAAAAGAATTCATGATCGCCGATGGTCTTTCGCAGCTCCTCATGCTGAATGACCAGGTGCGAGCCTTTCGTCCCGCCGATATATCCGCTCGAGAGACCCAGCTTGCGGTTTGTAAAATCGATCCACGGGCCGGCGGCGTTGATGACCAGCTTCGGCTTCACATCATAGGGTTCGCCGGTGATCTCGTCGCGGATGATGATCGTATCCTCACTGCCACCGATCATGCTGGCGTAATTGAGCGCACGTGCCTTCGGGTTCTCGGCCTCCGCGTCGAGCAGGGCTTCGACCCCAAGCCGCTCGGGCTGGAGGATCGCTCCATCGTAATAGACGGCGGCGTTGATGATCTCCGGATTCAAAATGGCCCACTTCTCGAGGGACTTTTTGCGGGAGAGGAACTGGTGCTTTGGAACGATGCGCTGGCCGCCCTGGGCGCTGGTGTAGGCATCGTACATCATCAAACCCAGCTTGATGATCACCGAGCCACGCTCGGAAGGCCTGTCCAGCACTTTCAGGAATTTGAGCGGCGCATTCAGCAGGCCGGAAAACTGTTTGAAGATCGGGATGACCGTGGGCAGCGGCCTGACAAGATGAGGCGCGTTCTGGATCAGGCGGTTGCGCTCCTGCACGGCCTCCCGCACCAGGCGGAACTCGCCGTTCTCCAGGTAGCGGATGCCGCCGTGGGCCATGTGAGACGAGGCAGCGCTCGCCCCCGAACAAAAATCACCCCGCTCCACGAGCAGGACGTCCACACCGTTCAGTGCAAGATCGCGAAATGTACCGATACCATTGATGCCCCCGCCGATGATCAGCACCGAGACGTGCGGATCCTCCTGCAGGGATGAAAGGATTTCATTGCGATTCATAGTTGTCCATGCTGCAGCCAGGCGTTAATGTTCGTCCCAATTCTCGATCTGAGTGACTGGCTTCTCCCAACCTGAGTATAACGTCATTCGCATTCCTGCGACAGTCAGCAGCTGAGGTCACAGAGCTGAAACGTTACTGCCTCACCAGTTTCGCCCACCCGTCAGGAATGCCTTTCCGCTCATTGGCTTTTTCCCTGCCGGCTGCACTTCTTCCAGGACGAGGATCCCGGCTCGCGCGCCGACCGCAGGCCGATCCTGAACGATCAGCCTCTGCCCCGCTTCCGCATCCCCCGCCTCCACCCGCGCCCGGTGGACTTTCAAGGGCACCCCCTCGAGATCCATGAACGCGCCCGGCCAGGGATTGAAGGCACGCACGCGACGCTCCAGATCTTCGGCAGACTGGTTGAAATCCAACCGACCTTCCTCCTTTTTGAGCATCGGCGCATAGGTCACGCCCTCTTCCGGTTGAGGGATGGGGGTCAGCTTTCCGGCGAGATAATCGGGCAGGGTCTCGAGCAGGAGATCCGCGCCGAGGTGTGACAGCTTCTCGAAAACGGAACCAGCCGTATCATCCTGCATGAGGCGGATGGACCGTTGGCTCAGCATCGGGCCGGTATCCAATCCCACGTCCATTTGCATGATAGTGACTCCGGTCTCTTGATCCCCATGCAGGATGGCGGCGTTGATCGGCGCGGCACCGCGCCAGCGCGGCAGCAGCGAGGCATGGATGTTGATGCATCCATATCGGGGCAGGTCAAGCACCTCCTTGCGCAGGATCTGGCCGAATGCGGCCACCACGATCAGGTCCGGGTTCCAGAGGCGGAGCTGGTCCATGGCTTCTGGCTGGCGCAGTTTTTCAGGCTGCATCACCGGGATACCCAATTCGAGGGCAAGCGTCTTGACCGGCGGCGCCTTGAGCTCGCGGCCGCGTCCTGAAGCGCGGTCTGGCTGGGTGACAACGCCAGTTACGTTGTACGAGTTCGCCAGGGCGCGCAGGGTTGGCAGTGAGAAATCGGGAGAGCCCATGAAAACAACACTTGCATTGAGCGCAGCGAATGTGCTGGTCATGCGGGCATTGTACCAGTATTGCAATTTTGAAATCGTTTGCGTTTTGGTTTGAATGGTTGTACAATAACGCAAATCCCAACCCTGACTCATTTCGGAGGAACTCATGGAAAATCAACCTATGATGGATGTTACCAGCGATGACAAACTCTGGGCAGCACTCGGGTATGTCATCCCCTTGATCGCCATCGTTGTCCTGCTGATGGAGGATAAGAAATCCCGTCCGTACATCAAGTTCAATGCCATCCAATCCCTGGTCGCAACTGTGGTGCTTTCCATCCTCTCCACGGTTACCTGCGGCTTTGGTGCAGTTTTGTTCCTGATCATGCTCTGGTGGGCATACCAGGCGTACATGGGACAGGATGTCCGCATCCCGGTGATCAGCGATTTCATCCGCAAGCAGGGTTGGGCGTAAACGTTATCCTCGATAAGGAACAGCTCACACGATCGTGTGAGCTGTTTGTTTTTAACTGTGGATAAGGGTGATCAGGGTCCCCAGCGTGGCTGGTAATCGCAGTAATCGTTGTTGGTCAGACGGCGCAGGTCGGTGCCATCGGTGCGGATGATGTAGATCTCACAGCCGTGATCGTCCCCATAGTTGTCAAAGTAGGCGGTGAAGGCCACCCACCGCCCATCCGGGGAGAACGCCGGGCCCTGGCTGTTGCCGCCGCCGGGAGTCAGCTGGCGCACGTTCGACCCGTCGGCGTTCATGATATAGACTTCACGGTTCCACGGCTCGCCGGAATAGGTGACGATGAACTGCCCATCCGGTGACCAGTCGCTGCGGCCGCGGATGGAGGGCAGGCTCGTGACCCGGGTCAACTGCCGGCCTTCCCGGTTCATGGTGTATAGCTGTGTGGTTCCGTCGCGGTCGGATGCAAACAGGATCTGTCTGCCATCCGGCGACCAGGTCGGGTCCCAGCCGGTGATCATGGGAATGTTTCCGGCGTTGTCGCCATTGGCATCCATCAGCCAGATCTGGAATGTATTGTTGCGAGGGTTGCCGCGGGTGAAGGCGATCCTATCGCCATCCGGGGAATACTCGGGAGCTGTGGCGATGCCGACCCGATTCGTCAGGCGGTCCAGGCTGCCATCTGCCAGCTCGAGGCGGTAGATCTCGTAAATATTTTGTTCACGGAAGGCAGCATATACGACGCTCCTTCCATCCGGTGACAGGGATGGGTAAAAGTGCTGGACATTGTCTGTTGTAGTGAGCCGCCGATAGCCGCTTCCATCGGCGTTCATGATACAGACCTGGTTCATGGCCTGAACCTTGAAGACCTGGCAGGTGAAGACGATCCGGCCTGTTGGCTGGTCACCCGATGAAGGGGAGGGTATGGAGGTAGTCACGCCATCGGGATTGGATGTGGGCGAGGGGATCGGGGTGAAGCTATTGAAATTGGGAGTGTTGATCGGCTCTGTCGCTACAGGCGGTTGGGCTCCTGAAGGCGTGGAGGCCTGAAGGGTGGCGAAGAGATCGTCGGTGGGCGGAGCAGAGGGGCCAAGCAGATTGCATCCAAGGATGAAAAAGAGGGCTGCAGGTATCCAGAGCCGCTTATTTTTCTTCATGTTCCAGTTCGATCGATTCAAGGTCGAATTCCTCACCTGATAGTATTTTCGCGCCGTAACTGCCGCAGCGGGGACAATGGATTTGTCCATCCTGCGGATGGTAGATGCCAAAGCAGGACATGCACTGCACTTCTGCTTTTTTTAAACGGAAATGGAGCTGTGCATGTTCCGCGGCAGTTCCCCTGCTGTGCTCAAGCCAGAATTTTTGGATAAGGCTGCGGTCCAGTTCGGCGATCTCCCCCATGACCAGGTGAACACTTTTTACACGCGCTGTATCTTTAACTTGTGAAAGGATTTTCCGTAAGATGTTCCGAGTAGATTGAAGCTCACGCATAGTTGTCGTGGACGATTAACGATTTTAACGGGAATAAAATGGCAGGCGGCAGTATAACTGCCGCCAGAACCATAAAGAAAGCACCACTATCCTCAGGACGGTCTATAAGCCGCACAGCGCCCCCTTTCGGGGGTTCTGTCCGGTTCTACAATGGCTATCCTCAGGACGGTCTATAAGCCGCATTCTGTCCGGCGAATTGCTTCGCCTGTGCGATCATCTCTCTGGGCGGTGCGTCGCCGCGCCGCTCGGTGCGGCCTACCCGGAACTGACCGCCTCACCGTGTGAGGCAGTACGTATGAAGACGAGCAGTCTCCCGTCGTCCGCAGACGACTTCGTCCCTGCTTGGCCTTGCTCCCGGCGGGGGTTACCTGGCCACCCACATTACTGCGGGTGCCGGTGGTCTTTTACACCACCTTTTCACCATCACCACCCCCTCCCAGCCTCTCCCGAATTCAAAGAATTTGGGGGAGGTGCCCCGTTAGGGGCGGAGGGGGTCTGGCTGTTTGTTTCTGTGGCCCTTTTCCGGCAGGTTAGCTCCTCACGGAGGGTTCCCCGCCCCGGGTGCTATCCGACGCCGTGCTCTATGGAGTGCGGACTTTCCTCGATCCCGACAACGCAGGACCGCGATCGCCCAACCGACCTGAGGCGCCATTATGATACACGCAAGGAGGGCAGACGTCAACGCTGGGACGGATATTCAAATAAAGTTTAAACAAAAATGTTCACGTGTACATTGTCAGGTTTGATAGGCGTTCGGCTCTTCTATTGGAGAATTCCGTAAATGACATTAAAATAAGTCGAGAACGCACCCTTCATCCCTGGAGATCAAGTGAGCACCTGGCCTGGAAAGTACGCAATCGGACTGACCGGCAATATTGCCACCGGTAAAAGCGTTGTACGGCGCATGCTGGAACATCTGGGCGCCTACACCATCGATGCCGACGCGCTGGCCCACCGCGTCCTGGCAAAAGGCGCGCCGGGCTACCAGCCGGTCATCAACAGGTTCGGAACCTGGATCCTGAATGAAGACGGGCAGATCAACCGCTCCAAACTGGGACGTCTGGTCTTTGCCGATCCACAGGCGCTTGCCCAGCTGGAAGCCATTGTCCATCCCTATGTCGGCCAGGCCGTGGACCTGCTCGCCCGGCGCGCCACCCAGAAGGTGGTGGTGATCGAAGCGATCAAACTGCTCGAATCGGAACTTGGCAAGCGCTGCGATTCGATCTGGGTCGCCGACGCGCCCCAGGAGGTGCAGGTGGAAAGGCTGATGCGCAAACGCGGCCTGAGCCGCGCGGATGCCCTCCAGCGCGTCGAGGCCCAATCGGCGCAGAAGCATAAGCTCGATGCCGCGAACATTGTCATCACCAACACCGGCTCGTACGAAGATCTGTGGAAACAGGTTAATGAGGCCTGGAAGAAAATCGGCCCCGCCCAGGAAATCCCTGCCGAGACACCGGTCCTTCCAAAGCCCAGGGCGGGAACTTTTTCTGTCCAGCGCGGCAAACCGCGCGATTCACAAAAGATCGCCGATCTGTTGACCCGCCTAAGCAAAGGCCGTCGCACGCTCGATAAGGATGAAGTCATGGAAGCCTTCGGCGACAAGGCATTCCTGCTGCTCCAGCTGGATGACGATCTGGTCGGCATCGCCGGATGGCAGGTGGAGAACCTGGTGGCGCGTACGACCGATCTGTACCTCGACCCCCGGGCCGCAGCCGAAAAAGCCCTGCCCCTGATCATGAGCGAAGTGGAAAAGGCCTCAAGTGACCTGCAGTGCGAAGCGTCCCTGGTCTTTCCGCCCATGGAGCTGGTCGGCTTCGATTCGGTCTGGAAACATATTGGCTATGAAAGACGTTCTCCTACTACACTGGGTGTGCAGGCCTGGACGGATGCCGCGCTCGAATCCATGCCGCAGGGTTCCGCTCTCTTCTTCAAGCAGCTGCGCACTGACAGGGTGTTGAGACCCATCTAGCCAGGGCACTCATTCGGAGGAACTTCCGAAAGGGAGGACAAGACAGGGGCGGATGGTATGATAATCCAGGCAGCATTGAAATACCGTTGTAAATCCGGTATTCTAAGCCCACATTCAGCCAGCTTTACTATACTGATTGACGCAGTCTCGAATGGCGAATTTTCTAAACAACGTTCTCTTCATCTTCCAACGGCTCAACTGGCTAAGCGTCCTCGATATTCTCCTGGTGACGCTGATTTTTTATGTCATTCTTTATTCCCTGCGCGACACACAAGCCATGGTGCTGATGCGGGGTGTCATCTTTCTGGTGGTCGCACTCGTCCTGCTGACCACGCTCGTCGAGCTGCCTGCTTTTTCGTGGCTGATCCGAAGCATTTTGCCTGCCTTGCTGCTGGCGATCCCGGTTGTTTTTGCCCCGGAGATCCGGCGTGCTCTCGAACGGCTGGGACGGGCCGGTACATTCATGCCGGCCACAAACCAGACGACGAATGAAGAGACTCGCAAAGTCATCCATGCGATCGTCGAAGCGGCGGCGCGGCTTTCGGCACGCCAGCATGGGGCGCTGATCGTCATCCAGCGCCAGGACAATCTCGACCAGTATATCGAGACCGGTGTCCAGATGCGTGCTCACGTCACGCCTGAGCTGCTGCTGCAGATCTTCTATCCCGATACCCCGCTGCATGATGGCGCAGTCATCATCTCGGGAGAGCGCATTGTCGCAGCCGCTTGTGTCATGCCCCTCTCGGCCAGCGGCGTGCTCAACCGCACACCCGAGCGCCAGATGGGACTACGGCACCGCGCCGCCCTGGGTATCAGTGAGATCAGTGACGCGGTGTCGGTGGTTGTCTCGGAACAGAGCGGCTCCATCTCCATCTCACACGCAGGACGCATGATTCGGCGCATCGACCCCGAACGGCTGGAGAACATCCTGTCGGCCTTCTTCCGCCCGGATGCAACCACGCCCCAGAAGTTATGGCTCAAGCGATTTTTTCCTTATTTTTTCAAGCGCAAGGATGATTGAGATGCGCTGGTTAGCCTCCAATCTCCGTACTTTTTTGCTGGCGGTCGTCCTTGGCCTGGCCGTCTGGGTATCGGCTGTTTCCGCTGCCGACCCCGACGTGGTGCGCGCCTTTCCGCGCCCTATTCCGATCGAGGTCATCGGCCAGGACCCATCGCTCATCCGCACGAGTGAGCCTCCTACGAGTCTGAATTTAACCCTGCGAGCGCCGAGCTCTGTGTGGGAAGCACTGGAAACGCAGGAGAACGCGGTACGTGCCATTCTGGATCTATCCGGGTTAAGCTCGGGTGAACACACGCTGGAGGTCCAGGTCCAGGTAGCGCTGCGGCCGGTCCAGATCGTGCTTAAGAATCCAAGTACGGTGACCGTGCAACTGGAATCGCTGGTCTCCAAAACTCTCCCGCTTATCCCCTCCCTGACGGGACAGCCTGCCGCAGGATATCAGGCCGGTGACGCCACGCTGGCAGCCCAGGAGGTTCTCATCTCAGGTCCTGAGTCGCTCGTTGAGGATGCCATGCGGGCACGCGTCACTGTGAATCTGGATGGGATACGTGAGAGCATCGAAAATGAGCCTGTACCGATCCAGATCATCAACTCGAAAAACGAAATCCTGCGCGGCCTGACGATCAACCCGGAGACGGTGCTAACCAGCGTTCCCATCATCCTGCAGGGCGGCTTCCGCGATCTGGCTGTCAAAGTAGTTGTGACAGGTCAGCAGGCTCCCGGCTACAGGCTCGAGAACATCTCAGTCTTCCCGCCTGTGATCACCGTTTTTTCAACAGATTCAACCCTGGTCAGCTCACTGCCGGGAGTCGTAGAGACACAACCGCTCGACTTGCAGGATGCCAGGGAGGATATTTCCACCCGTCTCTCCCTCGACCTGCCGGAGAACGTGACGCTGATCGGCGCGCAAACGGTTCAGGTACAGGTCAGCATCACACCGATCCAGACCAGCGTAACCCTGTCCAATCTGCCGATCAATGTCATCGGCCTCGATGAAAGGTTGAGCGCCCAGCCCTTCCCGCAATCGGTGGATGTGATCATTTCCGGACCGGTGCCGGTCCTGGAAACCCTGGTGGCTGAAGACGTGGAAATCACCGTCGATGTCAGCGGGTTGGGCATTGGCACCTACCAGCTCGAACCCAGTGTGGATACAGGCAACATGAGCGATGTATTGGTCGAATCCATCCTGCCAGGAACTGTGGAAGTGGTATTATCCATCCCAGGCACAGCCACGCCCACGGCATTCCCGACCGTAAACCCTTAAATGTCGCACAAATCTTACCTCTGAAATTCGGAAACCTAAATCGCCATGCCCAAACCGATTGTTGCACTCGTTGGCAGACCCAACGTAGGAAAAAGCACGTTATTCAACCGCCTGGTCGGAGAGCGGGTCGCGATCGTCGACGATACGCCCGGCACCACGCGTGACCGTCTGTTCGGGGAAACCGAATGGAACGGCCGCGCTTTCCACGTGGTGGATACCGGCGGCATCGATCCGTCCCATGGAGGCAAGACTCCTCTCTCGATCGGCTCCGCCGACTTCATCAACGAGATCCGCCAGCAGGCCAAGGTCGCCATCGATGAAGCGGATGCGGTGCTGTTCGTCAACGATGGCCAGACCGGTGTGACCGCCCCCGATCTTGAAGTGGCGACCATCCTGCGCCGCTCACAAAAGAAACTGGAGGATGGGAGATTCTGGCCACCGATCTTCGTTGTGGTCAACAAGACAGAATCCAGCCAGCGACGTGACGAGGCATCCCAGTTCTACGAGCTGGGACTGGGCGAGCCCTATCCGGTCTCTGCGGTGCACGGGACCGGGACCGGTGACCTGCTCGACGCGCTGGTGGCTGCTTTCCCCGAGCAGGCTGCCGAAGAGGAAGACGAGAGCATCAAGATCGCCATCGTCGGCAAACCCAACGCAGGGAAGTCCAGCCTGCTGAACAAGCTGGTCGGGCAGGAGCGGGCGATCGTCAGCCCGATCCCCGGGACGACGCGCGATGCAACCGACACCAAGATCGAGGTGAACGGGCTGGAGGTCACGCTGATCGACACGGCGGGCATCCGCAAGCGCGGCAAGATCGAGCCCGGCGTGGAGCAGTTCAGCGTCCTGCGCTCGTTCAAGGCCATCGAACGGGCCGACGTGGCCCTGCTGATGATCGACGCAACCACCGGCATCACCTCCCAGGATGCGCATATCGCCGGATACATCCTGGAGGAATGGAAATCGTGCGTAGTGGTCGTCAATAAATGGGACGCGGTCGAAAAGGATGCCTTTACCATGGAGGAGTACACGCGCAAGATCCGCGCCGACCTGAACTTCATGGACTACGTTCCCCTGCTGTTCATCTCGGCCAAGACCGGCCAGCGCGTCGACCAGGTCCTGCCGATGGCGCTGCGCGTTCAGGAGGAGCGTCTGGCCCGCCTGACCACTTCCAAGATCAACGAGGTCATCCACAATGCCCAGGATGCCCACCCCCACCCCTCCCATGCCGGACGGCAGCTGAAGATGTTCTACGGCACCCAGGTGCGCAGCGACCCGCCGACGTTCATGATCTACGTCAACGACCCGAAGCTGATGCACTTCTCCTACCTGCGTTATCTGGAAAACCAGATTAGGGCCGAATATGGTTTTCTGGGAACGCCGATACGGATTGTGACGAAGAGTCGGAGGGATTGAGCTGGTAGCTCTCAGCTCATGTGCTGCTATACAAATATACAAAGGGGTAAAGAAAGTAGCGACGGCATCGGCAAGGGGTATATACATATTCATGAATGTAATTCTCGTACCAACAGATGTGTGTCCGTTCTTGTAGGTGGTATAATCGTAATACGTTTTTTGGTTCGATAGGAGAATCGTATGGACGCGGTAACTGTTTCCCCAAAATATCAGGTGGTCATCCCTCAGAAAGTACGCGAAAAGATGCGCGTGAAACCCGGACAAAAAATGCATGTAATTGCTTATGACAACATGGTTGTGTTTATCCCTGTTCGTCCCATTCAGGAGGCGCGTGGATCACTGAGAGGAATTAACACGCATGTTGAAAGAGATGAGCAGGATGGGGTATGAACATCGTTGACTCATCAGGGTGGCTTGAATATTTTGCCGACGACACGAACGCCGATTTCTTTGCTCCAGCAATAGAAGACTCAAAAAACCTGCTTGTGCCTGTCATATGTATTTATGAGGTGTTCAAACGAATTTTACAACAAAGCGGGGTCAACGAAGCGCAGCAGCATATCGGGGATATGAAACTCGGAACAATTATCGAAGTGGATGAATCGCTGGCCCTCAGCGCAGCAAAACTATCTGCTGATCTCAAGCTGCCCATGGCAGACAGCCTTATCCTTGCCGCCGCCCGCGCTAATAAAGCCACCCTCTGGACACAAGATGAACATTTCAAGGATGTCGGTGATGTGAAATATGTGGAGAAGAAGTACGCTCGTTAGCGAATATTGAAGATAAGCCATAAATGATCTCACACATCTACGACTATGTCATCATCGGCTCCGGCTTTGGGGGAAGTGTCTCTGCGATGAGGTTGACTGAAAAAGGCTACTCTGTCCTGGTTCTCGAGCGCGGCAAACGGTTCGACGATCATGATTTTCCCAAAACAAACTGGAACCTTCCCAAATATCTCTGGCTGCCTGCCCTGCGCTGTTTCGGTATTTTTCAGATGACATTCCTTAACGGCCAGCTCGCGCTGCACGGGAGCGGAGTCGGCGGAGGGAGTCTCACCTATGGCAACGTGCTGATGGAGCCGGATGAGCGGCTTTTCCAATCCCCGGCCTGGAGCCACCTTGCCGATTGGAAATCCCTGCTCAAGCCTTATTATGAGACCGCGCGCTGCATGCTGGGCGTGACAAGCAATCCAAAATTATGGCACGCCGATCAAAAGATGAAGGAGATCGCCGAGGAGCTTGGCAGGGGCCATACCTTTAAGCCTACGGACGTAGGGATCTACTTCGGCGAACCGGGGAAGGAGGGGGAGCCTGTGCCCGATCCGTATTTTGGCGGCAAAGGACCTGCCCGGGCCGGGTGCAATCACTGCGGCGGATGCCTGGTTGGCTGCCGCTACAACGCCAAAAATACCCTGACGAAAAACTATCTTTATTTTGCCGAGAAGAACGGCGCCCAGGTCATTCCAGAAGTGACGGTGACGGACATCCTGCCTGCACGCGCGGAGTATCAGGGATACAAGGTCCTTTTCAGGTCCACGACCCATCCCTTTGCTAAAAGACAGTCGGTCCAGGCCCGCAAGGTGATCCTCGCCGCGGGCGCGCTGGGGACGATGGAGCTGCTCTTCCGCTGCCGCGACGTGACGAAGTCCCTGCCGAGGATTTCCATGAAACTGGGGGATAACGTTCGCACGAACAGCGAGAACATCATGGGTGTGACCAGCCGCGATCGGCACATCGATTACTCACAGGGCATTGCCATCTCGTCCATCTTCCAGGCAGATGAAGTGACGCGCATCGAGCCGGTCCGCTATTCGGATGGCTCTTCGTTCATCCGGCTCATGGCGGCTCCGCACGTATCCGGCCATTCGGCTTTCATCCGTTCGCTGAGGACCTTGTGGTCGGTGATCCGCCATCCGGTTGATTTTCTCTATGCAAAATTCTTCTCGAACTGGGCACGCTACACGACGATTTTGCTGGTTATGCAGGTGGAGGAAAACCTGACCCGCATCCGCCTGGGCCGCAGCCTGTTTAGCCTCTTTCGCCGGGGCCTTGTTCTCCGGCCGCATTCAAGTAATGCCCCACCCAAGCAGATCGCGACCGGAAACTATGTCACCCGCCGGCTGGCTCAAAACACGAATGGGATCGCCCAGGCCGCCTTCACGGACAGCCTGTTCAACTTCCCCACGACCGCCCACCTGATGGGAGGTGTCCCCTTTGGGAGGAACGACCACGAAGGGGTGATCGATCTTGATTTTCAAGTCTACAATTATCCCGGGCTGTATGTTGTCGACGGCTCGGTCATGCCTGCCAACCCGGGCGTCAACCCCTCCCTGACCATCACTGCATTAGCGGAATATGCGATGAGCAGGATAGAGCGGAAGAAAGCAGATAAGTAGACAGGGAAACAAGTAGGCTGATAGACAAGTAATCAGGGAGACGGAATAGCCGTCAACCGTCCAGAAAGGAAACATAGTCCGTGGATTTCTCTTCTTCCCTGGAGTTTGCCAGGCACCTTGACGAGCAGGATACGCTCGCATCCTTTCGGGAACAATTCGTCTCAAATGATCCCGACCTCATTTATCTGGACGGCAACTCGCTCGGCCGCCTGCCCAAGTCCGTGATCGAGCGGATGAAGGCGCTCGTGGAGCAGGAATGGGGCACAGACCTGATCCGCGGCTGGAACAAGGGTTGGTGGGAGGCTCCCGCGCGCATTGGCGAAAAGATCGCCTCCCTGCTCGGCGCGGCGCCGGGACAGGTGGTGGTCGGGGACCAGACCTCCATTAACCTGTTCAAGCTCGCCACCGCCGCGCTACAGTTGCAGCCCCACAAAAAGCGCATCATTACGGATGCGTTCAACTTCCCGTCGGATCTGTATATTCTCCAGGGAATTGTCAAACTGCTTGGCGACCGGCATGAGATCGTCCGGATTGGGGCGACCGACAACGATATCACCCCTGATCTGGCCGCTCTCGAAAAAGCAATTCATGAAGACACCGCGCTTGTCACCCTTTCGCACGTGACGTTCAAGAGCGGCTACCTGTATGACATGGCGCAGATCACCGAGCTGGCCCACCGCAAAGGCGCGCTCGTGCTGTGGGACCTCAGTCACTCGGTGGGCGCCGTGCCTATTGAGCTTGACAAATCCAACGTGGACTTCGCCATCGGCTGCACCTACAAATACCTCAACGGCGGACCCGGCGCGCCGGCATTCCTGTATGTGAACAAACGGATACAAGACGATGTGACTTCACCGATCTGGGGCTGGTGGGGCCAGAAAGATCCCTTTGAATTCGACCTCGAGTACCAGCCGGCGCCGGGCGTCCAGCGTTTTCTGGCGGGGACGGCGCCGATGCTCTCCACCCTGGCGATGGAGGAGGCGCTGACCCCCTTGCTGGATGCAGGGATGGCTGCCCTGCGCGCCAAATCCATCCTGATGACAGACTACGCCTCCTACCTGACCGGCGAGCTGCTGGCGCCGCTGGGCTTTTCCCTTGGCTCCCCGCGTGACTCCGCCCGGCGCGGCTCCCATATCAGCATCCGTCACGAGCAGGGTTACCGGATTAACCGCGCCATGATCGAAGAGATGAATGTCATCCCCGACTTCCGCGCGCCCGACAACATCCGCCTGGGATTTGCACCGCTCTACATCTCCTTCACCGATATCTGGGAAGGCTTCGACCGCATCCGCAAAGTGGTGGAGGAGAAACGGTATGAGAGATATCCAATGCAAAAATTGACGGTGACATAGTCAATGACCGCAGAGACAGACAGGGAACATCTCATTATGCTTAAGCGTTATCCAACAGGAGTAAATAATGGATTCAAAACCCGACACAATCAAAGTTTCAGCATTTCATAAGGAAGAGATCTTTGCCTCGCATGCAAGTTTATACGTGACCGTCAGAGGCTCGTCCGTGGTCAGCGGGAACGAGGCGATGAAGAAGGCCCGGGAGGTGAGCCAGCTTGTCGAAGAATTGAACCGCTTCGGGCTGAGTCCGGATGCGGTCCAGTTACAGGGCGTCCATATCGAAACCGCCAGCGGCACACTGCTCAAATCCTCCAGCGCCATTTATCGTCTGAAGATCGAGTCCGATACTGTCGATCAGCTCGCCGGGTTACTGGACATCATTGCCGATCAGAAAAATGCCACACTGGAGCGGATTGAATGGAAGTACGCCGAAGAGGAAGCCCGTGAGAGGGGTCTGGAGGCTGCTATGGCAAGAGGCAAGGCAAAAGCAGAAAAGGTCGCGGCCTCGCTGGGTGTGCGTCTCCTGGGCGTGTACGATTTCATGGAAAATGCTTTCGATGAGGAACGTCCACCCATGCCTTTCCAGGCCATGGAGATGAGCATGAAGGTCCGCTCTGCAGCTCCTGCCGAGCCCAGCCTCAACATGGATATTCAGCACGGCAAGACCATCCAGGTCCACGTGGACATCTGGTACCGGGTATCGTCTTTCGAATCTCAGTAGACTCTTTTCAGGGATTGTATTTCCTCGATAGCTGTATAGTCTTACAAATCATGGAGGAGCAATGCTCGCCCCTGTTAGCCGGACCCTGCCTGCCATTCTGTTCGTGACGATCCTGGCCGGTTGTATGCCGCCTGCTCCGATGACGGCTTCCACGCCCACGCCTGTTCCTGTCGTCGGGTCGCCCGGGATGAACGATCCTCACTATCCCAACCTCGGGAACGGAGGGTACGATGTTCAGCACTACACGATTGTCCTGGACATCGATCCTCCAAACAATACGATCCGTGGATCCACGACGATCACAGCAAATGCCATGGAATCCCTGGAATCCTTTAACCTGGATCTCCAGGGGCTTGAGATCGATGCCATCACCGTAAATGAGTCTCCTGCCGACTATTCACGAAATGACCATGAGCTGACCATTACTCCTGCGCAGCCTCTGCCTGCCAATGAGCTCTTCCATGTTATTGTTCAATATCACGGCTCGCCCGGGCTGGTCCCGATTGCGGGCGGGCCGTTCGAGATGGGCTGGTCAAACGGAGGAGATGGGGTCATCAACGTCTGGGGCGAGCCGGATGCAGCTTCGGTCTGGTTTCCGAATAACAATCACCCGCGCGATAAGGCCACTTTTCGCTTTGAAATCACCGTACCCGGCCCATGGATCGTTGCCGCCACCGGCACGCTGAAGGAAACAATGGAAAATGGAGAGCAATCTACATTTATCTGGGAAATGGCCGATCCCATGGCAACCTATCTCGCCTCCATCAATATCGACCAGTACGAGGTTGTGACCCAGGCCGGGCCGGATGGACTTACCATCCGTAATTATTTTCCCGTTGATTTTCCGCCCTCGCTGCGCCGTCCGGCTGCTGCGCTTCCAGCCGTGATCGATTTTTTCAATGACCTTTATGGGCCCTATCCCTTTGATGAGTATGGCGTTGTTATCGCCAGCACAGAGGGTTTCTGTGCACAGACGGAAACAGCACTGGAGACCCAATCCATGTCTCTGCACTGCCCAAGTGTATATATGACATCCGAAACGGTCATCGTGCACGAGGTAGCCCACCAGTGGTTTGGGGACAGCGTCAGCCTGGAAAACTGGAAGGATATCTGGCTCAAGGAGGGAATGGCGACCTATTCGGAATGGCTGTGGGAGTCAAGGAACGAGCCAGGCGCCCTGAGAAGGGTCGCCGAGCGCAACCGGATTGTATTCTTCGATTCAAGCTTATCCGTGGCAGAGCCTTCCGAATCCAACCTGTATACCAATGAATCCTATAGTGGCGGCGCGCTGGTGTTTTATGTGTTGCACCAGCATGTCGGGGATGAAACCTTCTTCCAGATCCTGCGAACCTATATGGAGCGTTTCGGTGGTGGGTATGCAGGAACAGATGAATTCATCGCACTCGCCAAGGAGGTGAGCGGCGAAGATCTGGATCCACTCTTCGAGGCCTGGTTGTTCAGTCCCAAACTGCCGGCCTTGCCGGAATAAAGAGGACCAAAAACGCACCAGCACCTTTGTTCTACTAATGATAAAATCGTTCCTTCGCACAGGAGAGATTTATGGCAACGGAAACCATCGTCGTTGAAAATCTGAGCAAGACCTACCAGGTCCCGGAGCGTGAAGGTGGGTTTGGCTCGGCCGTACGCAGTTTTTTCAAACGGAAATACAAGGATGTAAAAGCCGTCCAGCAGGTGGTCTTCCGCATTAAGCAGGGAGAGATCGTCGGTTTTCTGGGGCCGAACGGCGCCGGGAAGACGACCACCCTCAAGATGCTCTCCGGTCTGCTCCACCCGACCGGGGGCGGCGCCAGTGTGCTTGGATTCACACCCTGGGAGCTCAAGCCGGAGTACCTGCGCTCGATGACCCTGGTGATGGGACAGCGCAACCGCCTCTCCTGGGATATCCCCGCCGCCGATTCGTTTTTGCTCAACCAGGCGATCTACCGGCTTCCCGATGACGAATACAAGGAAACATACAAGGAACTGGATGAGCTGCTCGAGCTCGAGCCGTTGATGAAGAAGCCGGTCCGCAACCTCTCGCTTGGCGAGCGCATGAAGTGCGAGATCGCAGCAGGATTGCTGCACCGCCCCAAAGTGCTGTTCCTGGATGAGCCCACTATCGGCCTCGATATCACCGGACAGGCTCGCATCCGTGAGTTCCTGCGCGAATACAATAAGCGCACCGGTGCAACCATCCTGCTCACCAGCCACTACATGGCAGACGTCACCGCCCTTTGCGAGCGGATCATCATCATCCACCATGGCCAGCTCAAATACGATGGCGGCATTGGCGACCTCTCGCGCAAGATCGCCCCGTTCAAGCTGATCGGCGTCCGGCTGGCGGAAGTCGATTCACACGATCTGACGAAATACGGCACTCCCGTCCAGAACGAAGAGGACTGG
>DASUOS010000420.1:0-2175 GCA_036276515.1 Anaerolineales bacterium
TGGTCTCGTGATTCAGCCGGATCCCGAACAGGGCCGCTGCGCCCGCCAGTACCAGGCGGATGCTGTCCTGTCCGAGTGGGGTGAGCGGCTGAAGCATGCCCTGCACCGCGCCAAACGAGAACCAGGCCTTGAGGGGGTCAAGCGATTCTTCCGGGATGGGATACAGAGAAGTGATCGGACGTGCCTGCAGTACATATAATTTGCCAGCGGCAAACGCCCATTCGATATCCTGCGGAAAGCCGTATTCCTTTTGGATGGACCGGCCCAGCTCCGCCAGCTGCAGGATATGCTCATCGGTGAGAGCCTGCTGTGCGGATGCCTCCTGCCTGATTTCCACGCCCCCACCGGCTGCGCTGCGAGTGGATAGCTCCTTTGCCCCCAGCGTTTTACTGCGGATCACGCTCATTTGCGTGTTCACCACGTAATGATCGGGCTCCACCTGTCCCGAGACGAGCGCTTCGCCCAGGCCGAACGTCGCATCGATCACGGTTTCACTGCGCAGTCCGGTCAGCGGGTTGGCAGTGAACATCACGCCCGAAACATCGCTCGGGACCATCTCCTGCACGATGACCGCCAGCGCCACATCCTCCTGCGGTATGCGGTTCCGCAAACGGTAGCCGATCGCCCGCGCCGTCCACAGGCTCGACCAGCAGCTGACCACCGCCTTCAACAGCTCCTCTTCGCCTGCCACATTCAGATAGGTATCCTGCTGTCCGGCGAAGGACAGGTCAGGCAGGTCCTCGGCGGTTGCGGAGGAGCGCACGGCAACCGGAGGAGTGCCCGGGAATTCCTGGTATGCCGCTCGAATGGCAGATTCCACCTCCTCGGGCATGGCGCCTACCGAGAACGCAGCACGGATCTGGGCGGATCTCTTTTCGAGCGCACTGACATCTTCTGCTGAAAGAGTTTCCCTTGCGGACCCAATGAACGACAGCCAGCGGTTCGCTTCGACAAAAGCCCGATAGGCCTCCGTTGAAATGATAAACCCGCGCGGCACTGCAAATCCGGCGCGGGTCAGGCGGGCCAGGTTCAACCCTTTGCCCCCGGCAGTTTCAAGGGTTACATCCGGCGATTCAAAGGAGAACACCAACATGGAAACATTATCACATAAACCCTGGGTCAATGCGAGTCGGCGGGAAGCGATGCACGCCCGCCGTGCTCAATCGTCACAGGCAAACTCCAGGTCTGTATTGCCAGGGGAGGGCGTAGTGCTGATGACCAGATCCGGGTCGGGCCAGGTGCCGGCCTGGAAACGGGTAATGTATTCCCGCAAAACATCGTAGTCTGCAGCGAGGGTGGAGGTGGTGGATTTGATCTGCGGGTCGAAGGTTTTGGCTGGCGTGAAGAGCTCCATCGGGAAGCTGGCAAAAACCACGTCCGAGCCGCTCATCTGCGTAGCGAGGCAGGCGAGCTGGTTGATCTGTTCAGGGCTCAGGTCGGTCTGAACGTAGCGTCGAAAATCCTGGACCAGCTGGGGAATGGCAGGAACCACGGCGGGGCTGAGCAGCTTCTTGCGCAGCGCGCACATCACAATGTTCTGGTTCTCGGCGCGGCCAAAGGTATGGTACTGGCGGATGCGGGCGATCCATAATGCGGTCTCGCCATCGATGTGGTGCTGGCCGGGCGGGATGCCGAATCCCCTGGGGTTGTCCTTCGATTTGACGCTGATCTCGTATGGAAGGTACACGTCGATGCCGTCGACCGCGTCGACAATGGCTTCAAACGTGCGCATGTTGACCGCCAGGTAGTGGTCAGGCTGAACGCCGAAGTTAAGATTGAGCGTGCGCGCCAGCAGGCCGGGTCCTTCAGCGGGATCATCGTAATAGCCGAGCCCCTTGTTGCCGTAGAGATAGGCCTGGTTCAGTTTTCCGTGTGTGATGTTGTAATGGTCTGAGATCCCGGGGATCTCCACCCACAGGTCGCGCGGCACTTCGAGAAGCGTCACGCGGGCATTAACAAAGTCCACGCGCACCAGGCGCATGATGTCCGCCAGGCCATACAGGTAGTGGGCGCCGCGGGCGTCTGAGCCGATGGCCAGGATGTTCATTACCGCCGGACCACCGCACAGGGGCTGGGGTGTCGAGGTCGGAGTGATCGTCGGCGGACTCTCCGTAGCGGTGTGGATGAGAGCCACGGGTTCCAATGGGACCATGGTCAGGGTGGGGATCGATTGAG
>DASUOS010000421.1:0-25843 GCA_036276515.1 Anaerolineales bacterium
CGGCTGAATAAAAATGTGACGGCCGCAATCCCGGCGACGATGGGCAGGTAGTAGCTGCTGAACTTGTCTGCAAAACGCTGTACAACAGCCCGATTTGCTTCGGCTTCTTCGACCAGTTTGACCACCCGTCCAAACGTGGTGTCCATGCCAATGCGTTCCGTTCTGATGCGGAGACTCCCTGCTTTTGCAAGGGTGGCAGCATGGACGTGACTCCCGGCAGTCACGTCCACCGGCATTGACTCGCCGGTGATCGTCGAAGTGTCGATTGCAGCATGGCCGCTGAGGATCTCACCGTCTACAGGAATTTTTTCCCCGGGCCGAACGATCACAATATCCCCAATCTTTACCTGGGATATGGGCAATTCCAGCTCGAGGCCCATCTGTTCTACACGCGCAGTCTGTGGAGCCAGCGCAGACAGTTCCTTCAGGGAGCGGCGGGCGCTTTCCGTTGTGAATCCCTCCACGTAGTCACCGACTCGCATGAACATGGCCACGATCAGCGCGGTTACCCAATCACCAATGGCCAGCGCCGCGATCACGCCAAGGGTCATGAGTGTATGCGAGAGGATCTGCCTGTTCAGCGCGGCACGCAGCACATTGCGATAAATGGGGAAACCTGCCGTAAGGACAATGGCTGCCCCAACCGGGAAGGGGACGATTTCGTTCAACACGTCGAACAGGTCCAGCCACTCCCCGGCAATCACGATGAACAGTACGCCTAGGAAAACGCCTGAAAGAAGCAGGTTAAATTTTCGGCTGAAATCTGCCTGTGTACGGACTGGTCGGTTGTCTGCCGTCTCCGGGACCGAATAATCTCCCGCGCTGGCAACAGCCCGGCGAATGGCCGGCAGATCGACTCTCTCGGGGTCGAGTTTTACCACGGCCTTCTCCGTGGCCAGGAATACATCGACCGAAGCGATACCATCGAGCCTGGAAATCGCCCGCTGGACGTGTTGTGTGCATTCCGCACAGTCCATTCCCTGGATCGGGATTTCTATTGTTTTTTGAAAAGCCATGTCTATGACCTAAAACGTTCGGTTTTCCTGAGACTAATTGGACAATTCTAATCATATCATTAACACACTACTCACCCGGTAATGGCTTGTTTTCTGATGGTTATATTACAATAGATGAACGACAGTAAGCTGAGGAGAGACATATGCGAATGAAGAAGATGACGGTTTGGGTAGTTGCGATCAGTCTGGCGCTTGCATCCTGTGGCCGTTCTTCCGCCCCGACCACTACCATCGAAGTCACCATGACCGATTTTCAATTCAGCCCCAGTGCATTCACCGTGCCAGCCGGGGAGCAGATCACCCTTAAATCCACGAATTCCGGCGCGGTCATCCATAATTTCATTATCATGAACCTGGGTTATAACGTCGGCAATGAGTTTGATGAAGAAGACCTGGAAAATGTGTACTGGAAGCTCGAGATCGCACCGGGCGGCGGGACGGAGACAAATTTTACGGCTCCCGCAGAACCCGGAGAATATGAGATCGTGTGCAGCACACCGGGACACGTCCAGGCGGGGATGCTGGGCACCTTGAATGTTGTGGAAGCTGAATAACACACTCCAAACGTGCCCCTGGATGTGAAAGATGGAAAAGCCGATCATTACCAGCCTGAGCAATCCACTCATTAAACAGGCGCGTGCTCTCCGCCAGAAAAAAGCCCGGACGGAAAGCAAATCCTTTTTAGTCGAGGGTATCCATCACATCGGTGAAGCAGTCACGGCGGGCTGGGATGTGGAGTCTGTCCTCTATGCGCCCGACCTCCTCACCAGTGAATATGCCCGGGACTTAATCGCCCGGCTTACGGTCCAGCCGCAGCCTGTTTCCGCTCAGGTGCTGGAGTCCATAGCCGATAAGGAAAACCCACAGGGAATCCTTGCGGTCGTCCGGCAGAAGGTGATCGATCTCGACTCCTTTTCTCTTTCACCTCCTGAACAGGCCCGGGCGAAACTTGTGGCGCTCGTCTCCCCACAGGACCCAGGAAACCTGGGAACGATTCTGCGCACGATGGACGCGGTGGGTGCGGACGCGCTGTTCCTGCTCGACGGCGGCGTGGAATTGTTCCATCCGACCGTGATCCGCTCGAGCATGGGCACGATATTCTGGAAACCGGTCATCCAGGCCTCATTCGAACAATTTGCTGGCTGGGCACGGCGCGGCAAGTACCAGATCATCGGCGCTTCTGCCCGCGGCGATGTGGAATATCAAACCTTCGTCGCGGATCTGCCGTGGATCCTGGTTCTTGGCAGCGAGCAAAAAGGTTTATCCCCGGACCAGATCCGGGCCTGCGACGTGACTGTCTCCCTGCCGATGAAAGGCCGGGTCAGCTCCCTGAACCTGGCGGTTGCTGCCGGCATATTGTTGTATCGTTTTGTTGGATCGGATTCGTTTTTTTAATAAAAAAAGAGCCTTCTCACCTGAAAAGGCTCTGTCTGTACTGGAAAAAGGATCGCCAGTGGGAAATCCCTAAAATTCATCCTCTTCATCATCCCACAATTCATCGTCTTCATCCTCGGCTTCGTCCTCCTCCCATTCCTCTTCCTCCTCTTCCCATTCCTCTGCCACAAGAGCCCCGTCGCTCGGAGAGTACGTGGCACAACCGGTATCAGGATCGAGCTCGATCGCGGCCGCACTGCAATAACCTTCATCCAGGAAAACACAATCAATGTAATGACATTTAATGCGGGGCATTCAAATCCTCCTCTACTTAGGGTTGTCTTGCCAGTCGAATGACTGAAATAATAAAGATGACGATCATTACAGCCTGAGACGCCAGGCAGAATGGGCAGTAAGCCTTGATGAGAGCGATCTCGAGATAGATCAGATAAAGTGTGAACAGAAAGCCGATCAGTGAGATGCCGAAGAAGATCATGCTTCCATTCTCTTGAATGAAACCGGTCCTTTGCTCGAGGAAAAGCAGCGCAAGGATTGCTGCATATCCGACCACTCCCAGCACAGCCACAGGTATTCCATTGATTTCGGAGTATCGACTGGCATTCACCTCAGAACAGCCGCTGGAACCGATACACATGGATTCGTTGTTGGTGAGTTTATAAATCGTCATGTAGATGGAAACGAGCAGGCCAATGATCGTGAGTGTGATGGTGATTTGTCGAAGACGTTTTGACATGGTTCCTCAGAGAATCCAGGCGTTTACTTCCTGACCAGCAGGCACGCATTTTACACCAGCGGGGATAATAAGTAAAGCATTTGCCTGTACCAGTGAGTACAGGTTTCCGGATCCCTGGTGACCCGTTAAACGGGCGGTCAGGACCCCATCGACGTCGTGGACCTCAGCTCGCAAATAGCTTTCCCGCCCATCAGACAGGATCTCCTCTTCGCTTCGCACACGAACGCCAGGCCGTATCCCACCTGACTGCCCGGCCAGCCTTGCCAGCACCGGGCGGACGAAGACCTCGAACCCTACAAAGGCCGAGACCGGGTTTCCCGGCAGGCCAATAATGGGCACTTCCTTGTAATCCCCGAAGGCCAGTGGTTTCCCGGGACGCATGTTCACCCGCCAGAAATCCATTTTGCCATCCGCCTCGATCACATCCTTGACATAATCGAAGGCGCCGACACTGACCCCGGCTGAAGACAGGATCAGATCCACGCGCAGGTATACGGCTCGCTCGAAGAGGGCTCGGACCGATTCAAAATTATCCTTGGCGACGCCCAGCCGGACCGGTTCTGCTCCTGTGCTTTCGATCAAGGCAGCCAGGGTATAGGAATTGGAATCTCGAATCTTGCCTCGTTCCGCAGGCGAGTCCGGATCGATCAACTCATCTCCGGAGGAGAGCAGGGCGATCCGCGGCTTGCGATAGACTGTCACCGTGGAGACGCCGAGCATGGCCAACAGGCCCAGATCCTGCGGCTTGAGCTGTCTGCCAGCCAGAAGAACAATATCCCCGCTGTGAATGTCCATGCCGCGCCGGCGGACATTCTCTCCCACCCGGGCTGCCTTTCGAATCGAAACAATTTCCGGAGCCTGGGTGCCGGCGTTTCGATTTTCGAAATCCGTATCCTCCACCGGGATAACTGCATCGGCTCCGTCGGGCATGTGCGCGCCGGTCATGATCCTTGCCGCCTCTCCGGGCCCAAGCACAATCGTCGGTGAGGCGCCCGCAGGAATATCGGCGACCACGCGCAGGCTGTGTGGAGAGCCGGGCGCCGCCTCACTTACATCTGAGGCGCGCAGGGCAAAGCCATCCATCGAAGAATTATCGAAGAGAGGCAGATCGTCCGCGGCGCGCACATCCTGGGCCAGGACGCGGTTTATTGATTCTGCCAGCGGCAGAGATTCGGTTTTGACAGCCTGGAACTGGGAAAGGATGCGCTCACGCGCTTCGCTTACGCTGAGCAAAGACATGGCTTCTCGCGGCGGCGATTATACCCCACACATTGGATTTTAAAGGAAATTTTTATCCAGGCTTAGTGCGCTGGGCTTCGAGCACGTTCGGCAGGCTTTCGATGCGGGTAAGCACCCGGCTGAGCTGGGCGATATCGCGGACCTCGACCACAAGCTTGAGATCGGCCAGGCTGCGATTGATGTTCACAGACACGTCGGCGATGTTCACGCCTTCGTTTTGCAGGAGCGTGGAAATATCGCCCATCAATCCCTGGCGGTCATAGGCCTTAACCGTGACCGGCACCGGGAACGTATGCTCCACCGTGCCCCAGCCCACCTGCAGGAAACGTTCCTTGTCTTTGCGGTGCAGAACATTCGGACAGTCCTGGCGGTGGATGGTCGCGCCGCGCCCGCGGGTGATATACCCAACGATCTGGTCGCCCGGCATGGGGTTGCAGCACCTGGCGATGGTTGAGAGCAGGCCTTTGAGCCCTACGACTTCGACCACGTCGGTGGGCTGGCGGTTATCGCCTCCCTGGGTGGTGACTTCGAGTATGTCCGACGTCTCTTCGGTATCTGCAAGCAGGCGAATGACACGGTTGACGGAGAGGTCGCCATTCCCAACAGCGATATACATTTCCTCAGGCGCTTTGAAGCCAAGCTCGCGCGCCATCTTCTCGAAATTGACGACCGGTATGCCGAGGCGCTGCACTTCACGCTCGAGAGTGGCCCGTCCCTGGGCCAGATTTTGTTCATCTTCCTGTTTCTTGAACCAGGCTTTGATCTTGGAGCGGGCGCGCTGGGTCTTGACCAGGCCCAGGTTGGAATTCAGCCAGTCCCGGCTGGGACCGCCCCGCTTCGCAGTCAGGATCTCGACCTGGTCGCCTGTTTTCAGCTCCTGGTACAACGGGACGAGTTTTCCGTTCACCCGTGCCCCGCGGCAGCGGTGACCGATGTCCGTGTGGACGTGGTAGGCAAAGTCGATTGGCGTGGAGCCGGCTGCCAGGTCGATGATGTCGCCGCGCGGCGTGAAGACATAGACCCGGTCCTGGAAGACGTCCGACTTCATGCCTTCCACGAATTCCTGGGCGTCGTTCACGTCCGAGCGCCATTCCATCATGTTACGCAGCCAGTTGATGCGCTGCTCGTAGGATTTGTCGCGGTGGGCGCCTTCCTTGTAGCGCCAGTGAGCGGCGATGCCGTACTCGGCGTTCTGGTGCATTTCCGCGGTGCGGATCTGCACTTCCAGCGGCCGCTTGTCGTCATAGATCACTGCGGTGTGCAGAGACTGGTAGAAGTTGTCCTTGGGCGCGGCGATGTAATCGTCGAACTCGCCCGGGATGGGACGCCAGTGCGTATGGATGACGCCCAGCGCCGCGTAGCAGGAAGGCACATCCTGGACGATCAGCCGCACCGCCCGCACATCCCGGACCAGGTCGAACGGCTTGCCCTTCTGGGTCATTTTCTTATAGATGGAATAGATATGCTTCGGCCGCCCGCTGATCTCAGCTTTGATGTTGTTGGCAGCCAGCAGGTTGAGCAGGTTTTCCTTGATGGCTTCGATCTGCACTTCCCGGTCCGGACGGCGCTCCTGGAGCTGCTCGGCGATCTCCTTATACTTATCAGGGTTCACATGCCGGAATCCCAGATCCTCCAGCTCCCATTTGATCTGCCAGATACCCAGCCGGTTGGCAAGCGGGGCAAAGATATCGAGCGTCTCCTTGGCGATCCGCTTGCGCTTGTGCTCGGGCATGGCGCCCAGGGTGCGCATGTTGTGCAGGCGGTCGGCCAGCTTGATCAGAACCACGCGCACATCGTCGCCCATAGCCAGGAAGGTTTTACGCAGGGTCTCCGAGACGAGGTCCTGTTTCCGTCCCAGAGAATTGCTTCCATTTCTGCCATTCTCCGACGCTGACTCAGCCGCTTCACTCCCATTCGGGGATTCGGCGTGCTGATCGTCACGCGAGACGCGTGGAAGATTGGTTAGCTTGGTAACACCATCGACGAGGACGGCGATGGTCGCCCCAAAATCCCGGCGGATATCGTTAAGGGTGATCGTTGTATCTTCAACCGTATCGTGTAAAAGTCCCGCTGCCACCACCTCCGGCGGGACGCGTAGATCGGCCAGGATACTGGCAACTGCCAGACAATGATTAATATACGGTTCGCCCGAATGGCGCTTCTGCTCCCGGTGTGCCTCCTCGGCCACCCGGTAGGCGCGCTGGATCAGCTCGCGGTCGGCGATCGTGTAATTTTCGGGTAACTGCTCCATCAGCCGCTCGAGCGGGATGGCTTTTATCGATGACTTCATTTGATAATTGTACTACGTGCGGGCGGGCTGCCGTCTCTCTCGAGTAAAACGATCGTCTATAAACGGACACTAGGGTAGAATTTACTCTACAATCCCTTAAGGATACACAGAATGGCCCCTGTAAACAACATCACCCGGTTTCTCGATTCCCGCAGGATCGCCTATCGCGCCCTGGAGACTCCGCTCGAAAAGCTGGGGGCTGTGGAAGCCGCCCAGTTCCTGGGAGTCCCGGCTGAAACCGTCTTCAAGACGATCGTGGTGACGCGCGAAAAACCGAAGAAGCCGCTTCTGGCAGTCGTTCCCGGTCCGGCGACCGTGGATTTGAAACGGCTGGCGGCTGCACTGGGAGAGAAGAAAGTCCATTTGCCAACCGAGCGGGAGGCCGAGCAGTTGACTGGCCTGCAGGCAGGCGGCATCTCACCGCTTGCTTTGATCCACAAAGGCTTTCAGGTCGTGGTCGATTCGTCGGCGCAGAAGTATGGCGAGATCCACATCTCCGGCGGTCAGCGGGGCCTCAACATCCGGCTGGCTGCATCCGATCTGGTCAAGCTGACGAATGCCCGCGTCGCGCCGATCTGTCAGGAGTCGAATTCGCCGGCCAGTTCCTCATTGACCCAAACCGAATAGTGCCCGCTGGGAAAGGTTCCCAGGTCGATGTTTGCATTGAACGGCTCGACCACCTGTATACAGGCCAGGTCCGGGTTGACGACGGTATACGCCTCCACATCGATCCTTTTATCGGCATCCGGCTCGCTCACTTGTATGCGCAGTTGATGACATGGCGTAGGTAATTCACCGCTCAGGGCAAGGGCGATCTGCGGCGGAAAGCTCTCGCGGATCAGGATGTCCATCTCCTGGATAAAGACATTGCCGCGCGTTAAATTGTCATCGCCAGGTTGGGGTGCAAATGGATCGCTTGCCGGGTCAGCAGGCGTCTCTCCTTCCGGCGGACTTGTGACGGGACTATCCGGCGGGATAGGGCTGGGTCCGGGTGCCGGCTCCAGCGCGGGTGCACAGGACGCGGTCCATACGGCGATCATCAGTAGAAACAACATGATTCTCATTTTTTCCTCCGGTCCTCCTTGTTCAGGGGACGAGACTGGGCTACGGTTTGTTCCTCTTTAAACGAAAAGAGGCGAGTGATTGGTACTCGCCTCTATCTTCTGAAATGAATGCCCTTACGGGCCAACAAATTTGATTGAGGATTCTTTGATTTCGAATGTCCACTTATCCGGATTGTTGATGCAGCCGCTTCCACCGGCGTTTACATCATTATTGTTGGTGCTCCAGGCCCACAGGTTGTAACAACCCTGCACGAGGTCGGAAATAACGACATCGTTATTCTTACTGAGCGTATAAGACCGGTAACCACACTCGCCATGGCTGGCCGTTTCATTCAGGTAGAGAGAAACGCTGACTGAGGATTTTGTCAGGTTTACGATCCGGATGACCGTTTCCCTTCCTTTGGGAGAATAGGACAAGACCCGGTTGGCACAGGGATCCGCCCCCGAGCCACTGCCGCTGCTCACCGGCGCCGAGGTCGATGTCAGAGTAACGTCCAGAGTGGGCAGGGAGACCGGTGTATCGGTCGGCAGGGGTGTCAGGGTGGGTGTGTTCGTGGGCGGCAGGGGGGTGGCTGTCGGGATGGCTGCCTGAGTCTCGGCGACCATGGTAAAGGCGGCCGCCACGGCGGTGGACTGAACGTCAGCTGCATTCATGGTCGGGACAGGCTCCGCGCCGCAAGCGCTGACAACCATCACGAGAAGGAACAGGATTGGAAGAATTTTATGTGTTTTCATATACTTATACTCCATAGTTAGCAATTGGGATAACAGCCCCCCAGGGCAATGATCTTATCATTTCGCACAACGATCTTCCACTGCCCCTCCTGGATTTGGAAGCCGCCAAAGACCTTGAAATCCTTTTGGCCGTCCACGAAGGCACCGGCACTGTAGAAGCCCACCGGACCGGAGGAAAGATCGGTCAGATAACCGCACTCACCCAGTGCCGTCTCTACATACAGGGACAACACCAGTGTTCCCTGAGGCCTTGTCTCGTTGGAGACCGTAAAACTGGCGGTGGGAACCTTCCAGGCGGTCAGAGGCTTACTGCAGTTTTCTTCAGTAGGCGAGGAGGCCTGCTGCTGCGGAGCGGTGGGCGGCACGGTCGCCGTCGCAAGAGCCGGATCCACCGTCGGTGTCGGCAGGGATGTAAGTGTGGCAGGAGGCGTTGGGCTTGCCGTCTGTGTGGGCGGGACCGCTGTGCTGGTTGGAATGGTTTCCTGTGTCTGGGCGACCATAGTGAACGCCGCTGCCTCTGCGGTGTGCTGTACATCCAGCGGATTTGCGGTGGGAGCTGCCTGGGGCGCGCAGGCGCTCGCCAGGAGGACGAGGAGCAGCCCCAGGCACGTTGCAGTTCGTCTCAAAGAATTGGGTTTTTTCATATTGGCTTTGTTGGGATTCGAGTGATGTCTGCTTTCGTGGATCGAGTCTTCGCCGATGCCTGGATAGCAGGCACCACGGATCCTGTTACTTGATCTCGACCCTGTCTTTGAAAAGGGCGATGGTCAGATCTTCATTTTTCTGCAGCCTGAACTCTCCAACCATTTTCCGTCCACCGACCCAGGCAACATACAGGTAATGGCCTGTGGGAGCCTTAATCTCGATCTGTCCACGGACAGGATATTCGATAATGGTGGGGCCGCCTTCCGCGGTCACAACCTGAAGTGAAATGTAGGCCTGGGTCCGGGCCCGGTTGATGAGGGTCACATATGAGAACGGAACTGCCGGAGGTAAAGTTCCATACGTGAGCACACCGGGAGTCAGAGAGGCGGCAGCCGGACCTGTTATTAATGTAGCAGGGAGTGCAGTGGCTGTAGGAATATCGAATGTGCCCGTGGGAACCGGGCTTTCGACTTCCACGGTCGCTGTGTCCATAACGGTCGTCGCGGCCAGTTCGGCCACCGAAGTGGCCGTTGGAAATTCGGAAGGCTCCGCGATAACGCTGGTAGGGGTTGCAGGACTGGTAACCGGATCGGGGGTTTGGGTCGGCTGGGCCGTCAGCGTTTGAATGACAGCCGTCTTCAGGATCGTCTCAGCCGTCCCTGCGGTATCCACGACCGGAATGGTTATCTGTGTAGGAATCTGTGGAAGAACACAGGCACCGATGAAAAGCAGGGTGACAATACTGAAAACGAACTTGTTCATCTCACCCTCCTGCGGGCTAGGACTGGCTCACGACCTCCATGAATTGTGTCACTACATCGCGCAGCATCCGCTCGGGAAGAGCCCCCACCTGGCGATGGACGATCTTGCCGTTGGCTACGAACAGCATGGTCGGGATGCCCTGGATGCCATACTTCATCATCCAATCGGGATTCTCGTCTGTGTTGATCTTCGCGACCAGGATTTTACCCTCATATTCATTGGCAAGCTTATCCAAGATCGGAGCAACCATTTTGCATGGGTTGCACCACGGCGCCCAAAAATCCACGATCACCGGGATGGGTGACTGGAGAACGGTCTTTTCAAACGCGGCATCCGTTACATGAATGGGTTCACTGGACATGGTCAATTACCTTTTTCTACCTTTTCTTATTTTTTTTCTTACTGGCAATCGATAGGTTGAATTTGCCCTCAATCGAAAAATGAGTATAACACATATTGCTACATGATATAATCGCCCGTCATGACCGACCTCTTCGCTAAATGGAAGACCGGACTCGCCAAGAGCAGCAAGGCGGCGTTTGGTCAGATCGCCACTCTCTTCGGCGCAACCGACATTACCCAGGAAACCTGGGACGATCTCGAAGCGCTCCTCATCCAGGCAGACCTGGGGATTGAATCAACGGCGGAGATCATCGACTCCCTCAAGCGCACCGTCCGGGACCAGGGCCTGACCCGCTCCGAGGAGCTTTCAGAATCGCTCCGGAATGAGCTCCAGTTACGGCTGGATAAGTCATCTCCCCCACGCTGGCCGGAAAAACCCTCCGTAATTCTTGTGGTCGGCGTCAATGGCTCAGGCAAGACGACCACCATTGCCAAGCTGGCCCAGCGCTTCCAGTCCGAAGGCAAGACCCTGCTCTTCGGCGCGGCAGACACCTTTCGTGCCGCGGCCGTGGACCAGCTGCAGGTGTGGGGCGACCGCCTCAATGTGGATGTGGTCTCGGGCGCGCCTGAATCGGACCCGGGTGCGGTGGCGTTCAATGCCGTCCAATCCGGCGCTGCCCGCCATGTAGACCTGGTCATTGTTGATACCGCAGGACGCCTGCACACCCGCTTCAACTTAATGGAAGAGCTGAAGAAGGTCCATCGAGTCGTCGGTAAGGCACATCCCGGTGCACCACACGCCGTCTGGCTGGTGCTGGATGCGACCACCGGCCAGAACGCCTTGCAGCAGGCCAAGGCATTCAAAGAAGCGGTCAATGTGACAGGCGTCATTCTTTCAAAACTCGATTCGTCGGCGCGCGGCGGCATGGCCTTTGCCATCCAGCGCGAGCTGCGGCTCCCGATCTTATATGTTGGTCTCGGTGAAAAACCGGAGGACCTCATCCCGTTTGACCCGGACGCCTTCGTCCGTGGAATTCTTGGCTCTTAATTGGAGGAAATCAAATGCAGGATCTTGTTAACCGTTTAAAACCGTCTCAGGAATTGGTCCACCAGTTACTGGAGCGTCTTTGACGTATCTGCCAAGGAACGGAAAGTAGCCGAACTACAAAAGGAAATCGAAGCGCCTGATTTATGGGGGAATCCATCCCAGGCTCAACAGTTAATGAAACAATACAACGGCTTGAAAGCCGAGGTAGAGTCGTGGAACGGTTTCTCGCGCCGCGTCAGCGATGCAGTCGAGCTTGCCCAACTGGATGATGAAAGCATGCGTCCGGAACTGGACGCGGAAATATCTGCCATTGAAGCGGAGCTGGAGAAGCGTTCCTTCACCGCCATGCTCTCCGGCAAGTACGACCACGACTCTGCCATCCTGGCGGTCCATGCCGGTGCGGGCGGGACCGATTCCCAGGATTGGGCGGCCATGCTCGAGCGCATGTACCTGCGCTGGGCGGAGGAGCAGGGCTATCAAACCGAGATCCTCGACATCACCGAGGGCGAAGAAGCAGGCATCAAAAGCGTGACGATCTCGGTCGACGGCGAATATGCCTTCGGCTATCTCCGCTCGGAAAAGGGCGTTCACCGCCTGGTGCGTCTTTCGCCGTTCGACGCCGCACATCGGAGACACACCTCCTTTGCGCTTGTAGAGGTCCTGCCGCAGGTTGCCATGGACGAAGCGGATATAGAGATCGAGCCTGGCGACATCAAAATGGATGTGTTCCGTTCCTCCGGCGCAGGGGGACAGAACGTTCAGAAGAATGCGACTGCTGTCCGTCTCACACACATTCCCACAGGGATCGTGGTTACCTGTCAGAATGAGCGTTCCCAGACGCAGAACCGCGAGTTCGCCATGCGCATCCTGCGCGCCCGCCTGCTCGAGCTTCGGCAGGCTGAACGAGAGGAGGAGCGCGCCGTCCTGCGCGGCGAATATACCAAGGCCGAATGGGGCAGCCAGATCCGATCCTATGTCCTGCATCCCTACCAGATGGTCAAGGACCACCGCACAGACCATGAGACTGGCAACACCCAGTCTGTCCTGGACGGGGGCTTAAATGGATTCATGGAAGCGTACCTGCGTTCCACAAAGGAGAATTAATGTCTGAGATCAACGATCAATTGTCAAAATTCATTGCCGAAAAAATCCTGAAGCAGCCCGGCCGTGCCATTGGCGGGGATGAAAAACTGATTTCGAGCGGCTTGATCGATTCGTTCAGCCTGATGGACCTTGCCCTCTTTGTGGAAGATACCTACGGCGTGCGAATCGAAGATACTGAACTTAACGCGGATACATTCGACAGCCTCGATCAGCTCTCCACGCTGATCGAATCGCGCAGATGACCCTTCTTCCGGAACGACTGAAAGCGCTTCACACACAGTCCCCCAACCGGGTGGCCGTTACGCTGCAGTTCGCCGGCCGGGAGGATGTTCCCATTACCTGTGAGCGCCTCCTGCACGGCGCGGCCGCATTCGCACGCACCCTGGCGAGCGAGGGCATCCGGCCTGGAGAAGTAGTCGTGCTGATCCTCCAGCATAGTGAAGAATTACTGTATTTATTCTGGGGCTCGGTCCTGCATGGGGCCATTCCCTCTATTATGCCGTTTCTCACCGAGAAACTGTCACCCGAGCGCTATCGCGCCGACCTGGCGTCGCTCATATCCGTGACCCGGCCAGCAGCCATTGTCACCTATCCGGAGTTTGAAGCGGATGTGCGCTCTGCATTGAAGGTGGACGATCCGGTTCGTGCGGTCATTCTTGCAAACCAGTTCGAGCGGGATGGCGAATTGAGCCTGGAGACGCTGCGGGGCTTTGAACGGAATGACGACGACATTGTCCTTCTCCAGCATTCCTCCGGTACCACGGGTCTGCAAAAGGGAGTGGCTCTCTCCCACCGGGCCGTTTTTAACCAGCTGGATGCCTATAACAAATCGCTCTCCTTGAATGACGAGGATGTGGTCGTTTCCTGGCTGCCGCTCTATCATGACATGGGACTGATCGCCGGTTTTCTGATGCCTATCCTGTCCGGGATTCACCTTGTGTTGATGTCGCCGTTCGATTGGGTGCGGGCGCCCTATCGCCTGATGCAATCCATTTCGAGCTACCGCGGCACGCTGGTTTGGCTGCCTAATTTTGCCTACAACTTCTGTGCCCAGAAGATCCGTGACCGCCACATCGAAGGCGTGGACCTGTCCTCTTTGCGGGCAGTCATCAACTGCTCGGAGCCGGTGCGCCGGGAAAGTCACCGTGCCTTTTTCGAGCACTTTCAGAAATATGGTCTGCGCTGGAATGCTCTTCAAACATGCTATGCCATGGCAGAAAACGTCTTCGCTGTCACCCAGAGCCGGCTGGACGGCGAGCCGCTTGTCGTCGAGGTCGATCGTGAGGCCTTTATGACGGAACGCGTCGCCCGGTTTCCGTACGACGGCCGACCCTCGATGAAAATGATGTCATCCGGGTATCCGCTCGAGAATGTACTGATCCGTATCCTCGATGAGAACGGCAATGACCTGCCTGATTACGTCATTGGTGAGGTTGCGCTCAAAAGCAACTGCATGCTGACCGGCTACTTCAACCGCCCCGACCTGACCGAAAAGGCATTCCGGGATGGTTGGTACCTGACCGGCGATTATGGATTCATCTCAGAGGGGGAGCTGTTCGTGTCCGGGCGTAAGAAGGATATGATCATCGTCGGCGGCAAGAACGTGTACCCGCAGGATCTGGAGATGCTTTCCTATGAAGTGCCCGGTGTTCACGCCGGCCGGTCCGTGGCATTTGGTATGTATGACGAGGAGCAGGGGACCGAGGAAGTGGTCATCATCGCCGAAGTGGATTCGGAGGATGTGGCCGAACAGCAACGGATCGCCGATGCTCTCCGCGTCCATATTACCAGGAACTCGGCAATCGCTCTTCGCCACGTCAAGGTTGTCGGTCCGAAATGGATCTTGAAAACCTCCAGCGGCAAAACAGCGCGTTCTGCCAACAGGGAAAAGTTCCTGGAAGAGCTGCAAAAAAGTGAGTAACTGATGGTACGCAGTGCCGCCGTTTTTTTACCGCGAAGACGCGAAGAACACAAAGAAAGCTTTATTCTTCGCGAAGGGAGAAGAAGCTTGGCGATCTTCGCGCCTTAGATCCCTGCTCCGTGCGTAAGGTGATTGAGTAAATAAAAAATCAGCCGGTTTTCCGGCTGATTTTTTATTTCGGATTTATCCGCCTGTGGGCAGTCTTTTTTCGAGTGTGCGGCTCAGGATCTCTTCCTGTTCCTGGGTCGTATTGGATTTAGTCCGCTTCACTTTATAGCCCTTATCGGCATTGGCTTTATTGAGCGCTTCCTGCCAGGCGATCTGCATGGCCGTCAGCTCGGGCTCACGGGTTTCTTCCTGTTCGAAGACTTCTTCTTCATTCCTCTTCGGACCGCGCTTGCCGGCCTTTTTGTTGTCCTTTTCCCTCTTTGCAGGCTTGAACTCTTCGACCTCCTGCTCGAGCGCCTTCATGCTCAGCTTGATCTGCTTCTTCTTGCGGTTGACGTCCAGGACTTTGGCTTCGACTTCATCGCCTTCTTTGACGATCTCATTGGGGGTCTTGACATAGCCATGGGCCAGCTCACTGACGTGGACCATGCCCGGGCGCTCCGCGCCGATGTCGACGAACGCGCCATAGGCTTCGAGGCGGACAACCTTGCCCTTTACAACCATGTCCGGCTCGATTTCCTTCCATTCGAGGGCGAGCGGCTGGATCATGGTGAGCTCAATGCGGTCCTTTTTGACACGGCGGACCCACACTTCTATCGTCTGGCCTTCTTTTACAACGTCTTCCACTTTATTGACTGGCTCAGTGCTGAGCTGGGATATGTGAATAACCCCCGGAAGGCTCTGGCCCACATCCACAAGCGCCCCCGCCAGGGTGGTCTTCAGCACTTTTCCGCTTAATTTGGTTTTTGGCTCGGGCGTTACCGCCGCGATATCTGGTGTTGTCATAATTTGCTCCTACTGGTTTGAGATAATGCCAAGAATCAATTATACCTGTTCGACCCCTGATAGTCAATGTGAAATCTGTTTCAATTGAAAATAATAGGAGTTTGTAAGCTCTACACGCGTCACGGCGCGCAGTGCTGCCAGATAGAGACAAGCTGAAAAAAGATGTTCTTACTTCGCAAGTGTATCCTGCATGACAGGACTTGCTGGAGACTTCTTATTGACCGCATGGCCTTCGGATCAGCATCGGATCGGGAGGTGAACTTTCGAATTAATTCATACTTGACTTGTACGCTACTTATACAGTATAGTGGCCCTACTGTATGTCGTTTTCGGAAAAGAATCAACTATATAATGTACAATTTCGACAAAATAGATGTGAAAATTGTCAATCTCCTGCTGGATGACGGCCGGATGCCAGCGTCAGAGGTTGCCAGGCGGATCGGAGATATCTCTGAACGGGCCGTCCGTTACCGGATCGATCGCATGGTCGACGAAGGGGTCATCAGCATCAGCGCAGTCGCCAAGCCCCAGGCTTTTGGTCTGACTACAATTGCCGATGTTTGGATGGAAGTCGAGTCGGACCGGATCATGGAAGTGGCGCGTAAGATGGCTGAGTTCGATAATGTGAGCTATGTGGCCTGCGGTATTGGGGAATCAGATGTAAGTATTCAGATCGTTGCGAAAGATACAGCCGAAATCTATCAGTTTATTACCGAGGTGGTTCGTAAAGTCCCCGGTGTGCGTAAGACAACCACGTCCATTGTTCCGCTGGTGATCAAGGATGTTTATCAATGGCGTGTGCCGGAACGACTTGTCCGGGAGATCTCTGAGCGGGAAAGACCTTAACCAACGACAACTTATATTGGAGGAGATATGTTCGGTTCGCAGACTCATGCCTTGCAAAAACGCGCCCGTGAGATTATGCCTCTGGGTGTGAATTCCAACTTTCGTTACTGGGGAGAGGGCATCACACCCTATGTGGAGCGGGCCAAAGGCGCGTACCTCTGGGATGTAGATGGAAAGAAATACATCGATTACCGCATGGCCTTCGGGCCCATCATCCTGGGCCACTCCTTCGATGAAGTGGATCGAAAGGTCATCGAAGAGATCCAAAAGGGGATCCTCTTTGCGATGACCGGTGAGCTCGAAGTGGAAGTGGCCGAAATGATTGCGAATATGGCTCCGGGTGTGGAGATGGTCCGGCTGGCCTGTTCCGGGACAGAAGCGACCATGCATGCCATCCGTGTGGCACGGGCATACACCGGTCGCGACATCATACTCAAATTCGAAGGCAACTATCACGGTTTTCATGACCACACCCTGTGGTCCACCTACTCGCCGGTCGAAGCCTATGGGAACCGGCGCAGTCCCATACCGGTGCCGGCCTCCTCCGGAATCCCCAAGTCGATGCGGGAGTTCATCATTACGCTGCCCTTCAACGACTTCGAAGGCCTGGAACGGGTGATGCGCTCGTATGGTGACCAGATCGCCGCAGTCATCACGGAACCGTGCCAGGGGAATTGTGCGGCCATCAACCCGCAGGATGGCTTCCTGGAATTGATCCGCAGCAAGACGGAGGAACATGGCTGCGTCTTCATCCTCGATGAGGTCAAGACCGGCTTTCGTATAGCAAATGGGGGCGCCCAGGAATACTACAACCTCAAGCCCGATCTGGCGACGTATGCCAAGGCTCTCGGCAACGGCTACCCGATTGCTGCTTTCGGAGGCAAGAAAGAGATCATGTCCATCATCGGGCAGGGCGTGGCGCAGGGCGGGACCTATACAAACAACAAGCCCGGTGTGGCCGGGGCGTATGCCACACTTAAGCTCCTGCAGACCCAGCCGATCCTCAAGAACATCGAACAGCGCGGCCAGCGCCTGATGACCGGCTTGAAGGAGATTTTCGAAGAGAACGATATCCCGGCTGTATTCACGGGCTATCCAGCGATGTTCTCCTTTTCGCTCGGTGTGGACTCGGTCACCTGCCAGCGCGATTGGGCAAAGAGCGATCACGAGCTCTACCTCAAACTGGCAGACAGGGCCATCGAGTGCGGTGTGATGCCCGACCATGACGCCCGCGAACCGTGGTTCCTGTGCTATGAGCATTCGGATGCGGATATCGACGAAACGCTGACTGTGTATGCGGAGATTGTGAAAGAGGTCAAAAGGTAGCATGTCAAAGGTCGAAAGTTGAATGTCCCCAAAGGATGCGAGACTTTCGACCTTTGACTTTGAACAAGGAAGCACTATGAATACAAAACTGTCGTCCCAGGAAATCATCGACCTCAATAAGGAATACACCTTTTATTCCTGGTCCAATCAAAGCCAGGTCAACCCGATCCCCATGGTGCGGGCGGAAGGTCCCTATTTCTGGGATGCGGATGGCAAGCGCTACCTGGATTTTGCATCCCAGCTGGTGAACACCAATGTAGGCCACCAGCATCCCAGGGTGGTAAAAGCCATCCAGGAACAGGCGGCAAAGTTGACCTTCGCCTCGCCCGGCATGGCGACCGAGCCGCGCGGCCTGCTGGGAAAGAAACTGGCCGAGATCACCCCCGGTGACTTGAAAAAAACGTTCTTCACCCTCGGCGGCGCCGAGGCGAACGAAAATGCGATCAAGATTGCCCGCTTCTACACGGGACGGCACAAGATCCTGGCGCGCTACCGCTCCTATCACGGGGCGACCCACGGCGCGCTGGCGCTGACCGGGGATTATCGCCGCCTGCCGGCTGAACCGGCGATCCCGGGCGTCGTCCACTTTTTGGATCCGTACTGCTACCGCTGTCCTTTTGGGTGGACGCGGGATACATGTCACCGCGAATGCATCAAGCACGTGGAGGAAGTGATCGAGCACGAGGGTCCCGACCAGATCGCAGCAATTTTCCTGGAAGGCGTGACCGGCACGAACGGCCTGATCATCCCACCCGACGACTACTGGCCGCGCATGCGCGAAATCTGCGATAAATACGGCATCCTGCTGATTTCCGACGAAGTGATGAGCGGATGGGGCCGCACCGGCGAATGGTTCGCCGTGGACAACTGGGATGTGGTCCCGGATATCATCACTACTGCCAAGGGGATTACTTCCGGATATGTCCCGCTGGGGGCGGTGATCGTCCGGGAGAAGATCGCCAAATTCTTCGATGACAAAGTTCTTTATGCCGGTCTGACGTACAACGGCCATGCATTGGCGTGTGCGGCGGCCCTGGCGACCATCGAAGCGTATGAAGAGGAATGCATTTTTGAGAATGCAAAAAAGGTCGGAAAATATCTTGGCACACAGCTGGAGGTGTTGAAAGCCAGGCACCCGTCTGTCGGGGACGTGCGTTACATCGGCATGTTCTCCGCGCTGGAGCTCGTCAAAAACCGCGAAACGAAAGAGCCGATGGACCTGGCGCCGCTCAAAAATTTCCTGATCTCCAACGGCGTGTATGTCTTCAATTTCAAGAATATCCTGTTCGTCGTCCCGCCGCTGGTGATCACAGAGGAACAGCTGGATGAAGGATTGAACCTGCTGGATGAGGGGCTGGCAGAGCTGATGGATACGTTGACGGTTTAAGGTCAAAAGTTGCAGGTCAAATGTCGCTGCATCTTTGACCTTAATCATGGAGCTATGCCTGGAGAAACGATGGACATCTTAAATTACATCAACGGTGAATGGATCAAACCGGCGGTCAGTGAGTTCCAGGATGTGGTCAATCCGGCGACAGGGCAGGTAATCGCCAGGACGCCGCTGGGCAGCCAAGCGGATGTGGATGCAGCAGCGCAAGCGGCCAGCGAGGCATTTCCAGGCTGGCGGCGGACCCCGGTGCAGGATCGAGTGCAGTACCTGTTCAAGCTGCGCGAGCTGCTGCGTGCCAGTCAAGATGAGATCGCCCGCATCATCACGGACGAATGCGGCAAGACCTTCGAGGAAGCCAGAGCCGAAATGGTGCGCGCCATCGAAAATGTGGAGGTGGCCTGCGGGATGCCCATGATGGCCAAGGGCGAGATCGTCGAGGATATTGCCCCGGGCATCGACGAGATCATGATCCGCCAGCCCATCGGGGTGTGTGCAACGATCGCACCGTTCAACTTTCCCGGCATGATTCCCTTCTGGTACCTGCCGTATGCCCTGGCAGCGGGCAATACTTACATTATTAAGCCCTCCGAAAAAGTGCCGATGACCATGCAGTTCGTCTTTAAGCTCATCGAGCAGGTGGGTTTCCCGAAGGGCGTTGTTAACCTGGTCAACGGATCAAAGGAAGCGGTGGATGGCATCCTCGAGCACCCAGCCATCCGAGCGGTGACCTTTGTCGGCTCGACGAAAGTTGCCAAGTACATCTACGCCACGGCTGCAGCACACGGCAAACGCGTCCAGGCCCAGGGCGGAGCGAAGAACCCGGTCATCGTGCTGCCGGATGCCGATATGGATATGGCAACCAGGATCATTGCCGACTCGGCCTTTGGCTGTGCAGGCCAGCGCTGTCTCGCCGTCTCGTTCGCGGTGACGGTTGGGGAGGCACGCAATACCTTCACAGAGATGATCTGTGACGCAGCTTCGACACGGGTCGTGGGTTATGGGCTGGATGCCGGTGTCCAGATGGGACCGCTCATCAATGCCGCAAGCAAAAACCGGGTCGAGCAGCTCATCGGGCTGGGCGCCCAGGAGGGAGCGGCCGTCCCCGTGGATGGCCGTGGAGTATCCATCAAAGGCTACGAGGGAGGATATTTCGTTCGGCCCACGATCCTGGCGGATGTGCCGCGCGGCAGTGAGATCGCCAGGACCGAGATCTTCGGACCGGTGCTGAGCCTGATGCACGTCGACAGCGTAGATGAAGCGATCGAGCTGATCAACAGCGGGCAGTATGGCAACCAGGCCAGTCTCTTCACCTCCAGCGGCTCGGCGGCGCGTAAGTTCCGTTATGAGGCCGAAGCGGGCAACATTGGCATCAACATCGGGGTAGCCGCACCAATGGCTTTCTTCCCCTTCAGCGGCTGGAAGGACTCCTTCTTCGGAGACATGCACGGCCAGGGTATGGACGCAGTCGAGTTCTTCACTCAGAAAAAGGTCGTCGTCGAACGCTGGCCCAAAGACTGGACGCGCAAGTTCTAGGTCATACGCGGGTTCCTCGGGAGGGCGCCCGCATAAAATTTGACCCGCTGGGGCGGGAAACATGCAAAGGAGCTTCGTTGTAACATGGATCTGCAAGGCTATCCCTACGTTTGGCTCATTGTCACATTCATCGTAGGCTTTTTCGCCGTTCGTATGGGTGTTGGCATCTGGGCGTCAAGGAAGGTGTCGAATGCCGCCGACTACATCGTGGCAGGGCGCAAACTTCCGATCTATATGGTGGGGGCGTCGGTCATGGCAACCTGGTTCGCGGCGGAGACGTTGATGGGCGCCTCCTCCACGGCCTACCAGTATGGCTTTCAGGGAGTGATCTTCGATCCCTTTGGAGCCGCAGCCTGTTTGTTTCTCTCGGGCTTTTTATTCACCCGCGTCATGCGCCGGGCACGCTACCTGACCGTCGTGGACTTCTTCCAGCGCCGGTTTGGGAAAAGCATGACCCTGCTGGCATCCATCCTGCAGCTCATGACCTACTTCGTCTGGACCGGCGCGCAGATGGTGGCAGCAGGGACGATTGTCCATGCCCTGTTCCCGTCCGTGCCGATCGAGGTGGGCATGATCCTGGTGGCGGTCTGGGTGACCGGCTATACCATGCTCGGCGGTATGCTGGCTGATACCCTGCTCGACTTCATCCAGATGTTCTTCACGGCCGGCGGCGTGGCGCTGATCTTTGCCTTCGTGTTGAACCAGATCGGCGGATGGGAGGCCATGACGAACATCGGCGGGACTCTCTACAATCCGAAACCCTTCACCCTTCTGCCAGACATGGGCGGGGATGCGGGTTACCTGGGCTATTTCGGCTCGATGGGCTGGATGTACTGGATGGCAGCCTGGATGGCGATCGGCTTTGGCTCGGTCCCAACTCAGGATCTGTTCCAGCGCTCGATGTCTGCCCGCAACGAATCCACGGCGGTCTGGGGCACCTACATGGCCGGCGCGCTGTATTTGTTCTTCGGCATCATGTCGCCTCTCATTGGCATTATGATGTTCCAGCTCGCTCCCGGTCTTGAAAATACGGACGGCGTCCTCGTCAAAGCGGCGCTCGATTACATGCCGCCGATCCTGACCGCCATTTTCATGGCTGCCCTGGCCTCGGCCCTGATGAGCACCGCCGACAGCTCCCTGCTGGCGGGCGCCTCGGTCGTGACCCAGAACCTGTTCCCGCTGTTTGGCAAGAAACTTGAAGCGAAGGATGAAGTCAGGTGGACGCGCATTATGGTGGCCGTCAGCGGCGCCGTGGGCATTATCATCGCGGTCAGCGCGGCGGTCATCTATGAACTGGGCGTGGTTGCCTGGTCGCTGCTGCTGGTCGGCTTGTTCTCGCCCTTTGCCCTGGGGATGTACTGGAAGAAGACCAATCAATGGGGCGCGGTGGCGGGCTGTCTGGGTGGTTTCGTCACCTGGGCGCTTTTCATCCTCATTGCCCGCAACGTCGGTATAGGCGGCGATTCGACCCTGGCTGTCTGCGCAGGGGATACGGACTGCGCCTTCTGGGATGCGACTTACGTTGCCTCCTTCCCGGCCTTCTTCATGTCCCTGTTCCTGACGGTCGTGGTTTCGCTGGCGACCCAGAAACAGGACGCTCCGAAACCGATCACCGATATCGACGGCAAGATCATCGACGTCAACCCGCTTCATAACCTGGGCATCAGCCCCATCCGGGATGCCCTCCGGAAATTGAAACCGGCAGAATACCAGGATTGATCGTCTCACCCGGCAGGTCCTGACTCAGGCTCAGGACCTGCCGTATCTTCATGATTAAGGAGGACTTATGTCTCGTGATCTGAACCACGCAATGGAGTACTCCAGCAAGTGGATCGATGTCATCAACAAATCCTTCGTCCCGGAGGAGGAGGGCAAATGGATCATCCAGGAATCGACGTACAACTTTGCCGAGCATTTCAACCGCGGCTGGCTGGAGTACCGCAAGTCGGTAACGGAGGCCGGCCAGTGGGCGGCGACCGAATGGAACGGAAAAGGTTCCATTTTCGAAGATGTCCTGGGACGCAAGTACATTGATTTCCTGGGCGGCTTTGGCATGATGGATTTGGGTTGGGCGCATCCCGAAGTCGTGGCGGTGGTCAAGGCGCAGCTGACCAACCACACCCCCATGCCCAGCCAGGAGCTGATCGATCCGCTGCGCGGCGTGCTGGCCCGCATCCTGGCCGATATCACGCCCGGGAATATCAAATACAGCTGGTTCGCAGCAAGCGGTACCGAGGCGATCGAAGCTGCGATAAAGCTGGCCAAGCTTTACACCAAGAAGCCGGCCTTCATCGTTGCCGTGAAAGGCTTCCACGGCAAGACCATGGGCGCGCTGTCGATGATCGGCAAGGCCGATTTCCGCCAGCCGCTGGGAATCCTATACGGCGGACCGGTCTACCACGTTCCCTTCGGGGATGCGGAGGCGGTTGAACGCCAGCTCGAGATCTGCGACACGATCGGTATCGGCGTGGCCGGCGTTCTCATGGAGCCCATCCAGGGTGAGGCCGGCGCGATCGTCCCGCCGGATGATTTCTGGCCGCGCATCCGGGAAGCGACAAGGAAGCATGGCACACTGCTGATCGCCGACGAGGTCCAGACCGGTCTGGGACGTACCGGAACGCTGTGGGGCGTGGACCACTGGAACGTGGAGCCGGATATCATTGCCATTGCCAAGTCGCTGGGCGGCGGGGTGATGCCCATTTGCGCGGTCTGCTCCACCGAAGAGATCTTCTACAATCTCATGTATCCCAACCCGTTCCTGCAGACGACCACCACGGGCGGGGGAGCCCTGGCCTGCTCGGCAGCCATTGCCGCGATCAACATCACCCTGCGCGATCGCCTGTGGGAAGCGGCTGCCCAAAAGGGCGAATACATCATGAACAGGCTGTGCGAGATCGCCTCGCAGTATCCGCAGGTCTACAAGGATATTACCGGAAAAGGCCTGTTGATCGGACAGCATTTTCACACACCGGAGATCGGGTATCAGGTAGCGGCGGAGCTGTTCAAGCGCGGCGTGCTGGTCGCCGGAACCCTGACCAGTTCGCACACCATCCGCATCGAGCCGGCATTGACCATCGAACAGGAAATCATCGACGATGGACTCGGACGGGTATATGAAGCCGTGCAGGAAGTAGCGCGCGCCCTCTAAATCACTCCATTTTATAATCAAGCCCCTCCTACCATTGTAGAGGGGCTTGATTATTGCAGTTCTACTTGCTAATTTTTGTCTGTTTAGTACAATAGGCTTACACGACACAGACGCCAGGAGAAGCAGATGAATGAATTCGCCGTTGAAATGCAGGATGTAGTCAAGCAATTCATCACGCCGGAAGGTGGCATACTGGCGGCGGTCAACCATGTCACCATGCAGATCAAGGATGGCGAGTTCTTTTCCCTGCTCGGTCCCTCGGGCTGCGGCAAGACGACCTCCCTGCGCATGATCGCCGGTTTCGAGCTGCCGACGGATGGGAAAATTCTCATCCATGGCAGGGACATGAGCCAGGTCCCGGCATTTCAGAGACCGGTGAACACAGTCTTCCAGCAGTATGCCCTCTTCCCCCATATGACCGTCGAGCAGAATATCGGCTTCGGCCTGGAAATGAAAGGAGTGCCGCGCGCCGAGCGTTCGAAGCGTGTGTCACAGGCGCTCGAGATGGTCCGCCTGCCGGGCATGGAGATGCGCCGGCCCAAGCAGCTCTCCGGTGGACAACAGCAGCGCATCGCTCTCGCCCGCGCCCTCGTCAACAAACCGGAGGTGCTCCTGCTCGACGAGCCTCTGGGCGCCCTGGACTTGAAACTGCGCAAGGAAATGCAGCTGGAATTGAAAACGCTCCAGCGGGAAGTGGGAATTACATTTATTTATGTGACCCACGACCAGGAGGAGGCGCTCACCATGAGCGACCGCATCGCCGTCATGAGCAAGGGCGTTGTGCTCCAGGTTGGCAAACCGGAGGAAATTTATGAGCGCCCGGCCAGCAAGTATGTGGCCGACTTTATCGGTGAGACGAACTTCATCGATGGGGTGGTGAAGAATCAAACGGGCTCCAGGGTAGAGGTGGAACTGACCGGCACCGGCACGATCTGTGTCGAATCGAGCCGGACCTTTAGCAGTGGCCAGCAGGTGTCTGTTGCTGTGAGACCTGAAAAGCTGCGCCTGAACACCGAGATCGCCGAGGGGAACAACCTCAAAGGCCGCGTGGAAGATGTCATCTACATTGGCACGGACACCCACTACGGCGTGCGTTTCGCCGGCGGGCAAAAGGTGCGGGTGCGTGAGCAGAACATCATGCTCGGCAACCATGAGATCGTCCAGATCGGGGACGAGGCTTCGGTGTCCTTCGCCTACAAGTCGCCCCGTCTTCTCACAGAATAAGGCGGACCTCATGCTCAATCGCTTCCGACGCAGCAAAGCCTTGCAGTTATTTGGGTTGATCAGCCCGGGCATGTTTTGGATCCTGCTCTTTTTCAACCTGCCGATCCTTATTGTCCTGTTCATTAGCTTTGTGGAGCGCGGCCGGGCGGGCAGCATCCGCATCCCGCCGGTGTACACGCTCGAGAACTACCTGCAGTTATTCAACGCCTGCGCTTCCGAGTTTTCAGGCCCGGAATGCAATCCGCTCCTCTACGTGGGTATCTTCGGGCATTCGGTGCGCATCGCCCTGGTTGTGACCTTCTGGTGCATCGTCCTGGGCTACCCATTGTCCTACTTCGTCTCCCGGCAGAGGCCGCTCCTGCGCGACGCACTGATGGTGCTGGTCATCATCCCGTTCTGGTCGAACTTCCTGGTCCGCACGTATGCCCTGAAACAGGTCCTGGCGACGGAAGGGCTGGTGAACTCATTTCTCATGGGACTGGGGCTGGTCAATCAGCCATTGGAAATGCTCTTTAATGAATTTGCCGTGATCATCGGCCTCGTGTACGGCTACCTGCCGTTTGCCATCCTGCCGATGTATGCCTCCATCGAAAAGTTCGATCATTCGCTAATGGAGGCTGCCTCCGACCTTGGCGCTCCGCCCTGGAAGGCGTTCCTGCGTGTGATGCTGCCGATGACCCTTCCGGGTGTGATCGCGGCGCTGGTGCTGGTCTTCGTCCCGGTGGTGGGCGCGTTCATCACGCCCGATATCATGGGCGGCGGAAAGATCGAAATGATCGGCACGCTGATCAACCGCCAGTTCGGCGTCTCGCGCAACTGGCCGTTCGGATCGGCCATGTCGCTGATCTTGATGCTGATGGTCCTGATCGGCGTGATCGCTTACTTCCGTTCTGGCAGTGAAGAGACACGGAGGGCGATGTGAGCACCCGCTCGGCTGCCTTCCCTGCCTATCCCCGCCAGCGGGTACGGACCTCCACCCGCATTGGTAACTGGCTGCTGGGGACCAATACACTGCTGGTCTTCGCATTCATCTACCTGCCGGTCCTGATCCTGATCATCTTTTCCTTTAATAACACCCGGTCGGTCGCCGTATTCACCGGGTTTTCAACCGAATGGTATACCTCCCTG
>DASUOS010000422.1:0-11141 GCA_036276515.1 Anaerolineales bacterium
TGCTCGAGAACGCCAACATGATCACCGCCGAAACACTGGCAGACGCCGCTCGAAAAGCAGTTGCAGCAGCAAAGGGATAAGGAATCCATGAGCATTCTCATTAACAAGAATACACGCCTGCTGGTGCAGGGTATTACAGGCAACGAAGGTCTCTTCCATACCACGCAAATGGTGGCCTATGGTACCAATGTGGTCGCGGGTGTCACCCCCGGCAAAGGCGGTGAATGGGTCCTGGACGGAAAGGTCCCCGTTTTCGATTCGGTCAAGCTGGCAGTCGACGCCACCGGGGCCAACTGCTCGGTGATCTTTGTCCCCGCCCGCTTCGCCCCGGATGCAATGTTCGAAGCAGCCGATGCCGGCATCCCGCTTATCGTCTGCATCACCGAAGGTGTCCCGGTCCAGGATATGATGCGGGTTCGTAATTATCTCGATCAAAAGAAAGTACGGCTTGTCGGTCCCAACTGCCCCGGTATGCTGACCCCCGGCGAATGCAAAGTGGGCATTATCCCCGGCGACATCGCCATCCCTGGCAACGTGGGCGTGGTCTCGCGCTCCGGCACATTGACCTATGAAGTGCTTTATGCCCTGAAGCTGGTGGGCATGGGCGCGTCCACATGTGTCGGCATCGGCGGCGACCCCGTCAACGGAACCAACTTCATCGACGTGCTGGAGATGTTCGAGTACGATCCCCATACCGAAAAAGTTGTTCTGATCGGTGAGATCGGCGGCACGGATGAAGACAGGGCAGCGGAATTTATCGCCGCCAGGATGACCAAACCTGTCGTTTCCTTTATCGCCGGGCAGACGGCCCCTCCCGGCAAGCGCATGGGCCATGCCGGCGCGATCATCGAAGGCGGAGCCGGAACAGCCGCAGAGAAGATCCGGGCACTGGAAGCCGCGGGCGTCAAGGTAGCGAAGCACCCGGAAGAGATCCCAACCCTGCTCCAGTAATGTCATTGCGAGCCGAGCGAAGCGAGTGTGAAGCAATCTCCTGTTAAGTGAAAACGCGTGCTTATCAAGGAGATTGCCACGGGCGGAAAAACCCCGCCCTCGCAATGACATAATGAGTTAAACACGTAGAGCCGTCCGTACGGACGGCTCTACGGTTATAATCCACAAGACGATTTACTTGTGCGAATCAATATAGCTGACGGCGTCACCCACTGTTGTGATCTTCTGAGCATCCTCGTCAGAAATCTCAGCGCCGAACTTATCTTCAAAAGCCATGATCAGCTCCACGAGGTCGAGGGAATCCGCTTCGAGCTCCTCCCTGAAACGAGCCTCAGGCGTGATCTTCGCCTCATCCGCACCAAGCAGGTCTTTGATAATTGCCTTTACGTCTTCGTATGTGTCAGACATAACAGCCTCCTTTAGAGTTTCCCGTGGAATTCACACGGGATTTAGTCGTGGCTATTGTACTCGGGAAAGAACCCGTGTCAAGCCAGGGTTTTCAATCATCCCGCGACCCCGCCAGGGTTCTTCGCAAGGAGCAGGCGGGATTTCATCAACAGGAACACTACCCCATGCCAAAAGTTGCGCCCATCGATCAGCGAAAAGCCGACCACATCAAGATCAATCTCGAGAAGGATGTCCGTTCCGCGCTGACGTCTGGACTGGAAAAATATCACTTCGTCCATGAGGCGCTGCCCGAACTGGACCTGGATCGGGTCGACACAAGCCTGAGCCTGTTCGGCAAGCGACTGGCTGCGCCGATCCTGATCAGCTCGATGACCGGCGGCACGGCCGATGCGGAGATCATCAACCTGCGCCTGGCCGAAGCTGCCCAGAGCATCGGCATCGCCATGGGAGTCGGCAGCCAGCGCGCCGCGATCGAGCATCCCGAACAGGCACGCACCTTTCAGGTCCGCCGCGCCGCACCCGATATTCTGTTGTTCGCCAACCTGGGAGCCGTCCAGCTCAACTACGGCTATGGCCTCGACCAGTGCCGGCGGGCCGTGGACATGATCGAAGCCGACGCCTTGATCCTGCACCTCAACCCGCTGCAGGAAGCGGTGCAGGATGCCGGTGATGTCAACTTTGCCGGTCTCGCCAAAAAGATCGAAGAGATTTGTAAACAACTTGATGTTCCGGTCATTGCCAAGGAAGTCGGCTGGGGGTTCTCAGAGCGGTCTGCCCGCCTCCTGGCCGGCTGCGGCGTCTCTGCCATCGATGTGGCCGGCGCGGGCGGGACAAGCTGGTCCCAGGTGGAGATGCACCGCGCACCTGATGAGTTCACCCGCCAGCTCGCCGCCACGTTCGTCGGCTGGGGGATCTCAACTGCCGACTCGATCCTGAATGTCAAAAAAGCCGTTCCCGATATGACGATCTTCGCCAGCGGCGGCCTCAAGGATGGGCTAGATATTGCCAAATGTATAGGCCTGGGCGCAACGTTGGGAGGCATGGCCGGACAATTCCTCAAAGCCGCGGCCATCTCAACTGACAATACGGTTGAGACAATGCAGTTGGTGAAAAGGCAGATCGAGGTCACAATGTTCGCGACCGGAGCAGGGACATTGGAAAGCCTGCCTGCTCAAAAACTAAGCAAAGCGCAGCCAGGGCAGGAGAATTTATGATTCTATTGCTTCATCAGAAAGCTATTCCCCGCAGGTTCAGGATATGCTGGAACAATACGAGGAAATGATCAATATTCGGCCGCGTCTCGGCAATCGAGACATCCGCATTCAGGATGAAAATCTTCGAAGACAGGTCGAAGAAGGTACTCTGGAAATCCTTGGAGGAGTGAAATGAATAACATGAACAAGCTCCGTGAGCGCTTCTTGCGTGATCCGCTTCCTCGCCGCCTGGGCGGCCTGGCAGCTACACTCGGGCGCATCTCTTCTTCCGCCAGGAAATCTACGGATCCACATATCGTTTCGAATTTACTGGATGAAGCGAAGCACCTCATCGAATGGACGGCTGCCGATACAGACCCGGAAGCCGCTGCAGAACTCATACATATGCAAACGTTGATCACACTCTGGCAGCGTGCCTGGGAGGAAGCCAGCCAAAATCCAAAACAGAGGATCATTCTCTCGGTCCAGGCGAAAGGCTGGTCAGACAAAGCCTTGGACCTCTCAGGACTGATTTGATATTTATTATGGATTTAATGTTGACCTATCGTCCCGCCGATGAAGCCTCTATCCGCGAGTTCCTGAAGTGGAAATACGACTACCCTTACGAACTTTACAATTACAACCCTGACGTTTTCGAGAGCGATCTGGCTTATCACCTCGATCCTGCCAATCAAATCTTCAGCATGTTTAGCAATGAAGAATTGGTGGGCTACTGCAGCTTCGGCCACGATGCGCGGGTACGCGGTGGAGATTATGTCGAGCCGGCGCTCGATATTGGGCTGATGATCAAGCCGTCGCTCACCGGTCAGGGTTTGGGAAGTGACTTTGTAAAAAATATCGTCCAGTATGCGATCACCGAATTCCAGGCGAGCAAATTACGCGTCACCATCCTGGAGAGCAACCTGCGCGCCCAGCGCGTCTGGGAGAAAAACGGATTTCATAAAACAAGTTCCTTCCACCGGGAAACGGACCAGCTTCCCTTTGTCATTTTGACCAGGGACGTGTAAATCCTAATTCACCTATCGGGGTTATTCTCTACGAACGCCAGACAGACCTTCGCCAAAGGACTCTTATGGACAACCTCTCCCCCATCCTGCAGAGAATTTCACAATTTAACAACGCAAAAGCCCTGGAAATCGAAGAGCTGGCCGGCGGGATCACCAACCGCAACTACAAGATCACCGCAGACGGGGAATGCTTCGTCCTGCGACTCGGCGGGAATGAAACTCACTATCTCGGCATCGACCGCAAAACCGAATATGAATGCAGCCTGCTCGCCTCGCAGGTCGGAGTCGCTCCCGAACCGACAGCCTACCTGGAACCCGAAGGCTATATCCTGGCCCGGTTTATTTCAGGCAAGGGTATTTCCGCGGCAGAAATCGGAACGGAAGAAAATATCAAGCGGGTTGTCGAAGCGATGAAGGCCTATCATTTGCTGGAGTATTTCCCCGGTTCTTTTTCCCCTTTTCGCGTCGCCGAGGAGTATGCAGAAATCGCCCGCCGCTTCCAAGTTGTCCTCCCCGAGAAAATGGATGAATATCTCGAAGCATCGCGCACGATTGAAGCGGCCCTGTATCGCGAGCCGCTGCAGCCGAGGCCATGCCACAATGACCTGCTCAATGGCAACTTCATCGACGATGGCAACCGCATCCGCATCCTGGATTGGGAATACGCGGGCATGGGCGATATCTTCTTCGATCTCGGCAACTTCGCCATCCAGCATGAGTTCACCGACGAACAGGATGAGATGCTCCTCCGCACCTATTTCGGCTCCCCAAGTGACTCCCAGCGCGCCCGCCAGAAGCTGATGAAGATCATGTCCGACCTGCGCGAGGCGATGTGGGCGCAGGTGCAGCGCGGCGTCTCGAAATTGGATTTTGATTACACTGGCTACGGACAGAAATACTTTGAGCGGTTTGAAGCCAGTACCAGTGTAATACAGTACGCTGATTGGCTACACGCTGTTTGAAAATCGCCATTCTACGCACTGCGAATTTATATCCACAAAAAAGGAAACTCAACAAATGGAATTCCCAACACACGCACAGGCTGTCATCATCGGGGGCGGGGTTGGAGGGGCCAGCATCGCCTATCATCTCACCCAGATGGGCTGGAAGGACATCGTCGTCATCGAGCGCCACGAGCTGACCAGCGGCTCGACCTTCCACTCCGCCGGGCTGGTTGGACAGCTGCGCACCTCCTCCAGCCTGACCAAGATGATGCGCTACAGCACCGACCTGTATCGCAGGCTGAAAAGCGAGACCGGAGTCGACCCCGGCTGGGACGAGGTCGGAAGTTTGCGCATTGCTTCATCGGATGCTCGCATGGAAGAGCTCAAGCGCGTGGTGGGCTATTCGAAGGCATTCGGCATGCCGCTCGATATGCTGACACCCAGGGAATGCCTGGAGCTCTTCCCGCTCATGTCGCTGGAAAATGTCAAAGGCGGTGTCTTCCTTTCTACGGATGGACAGATCGACCCGACCGGCCTGACGAATGCCCTCGCCGCGGGAGCGAAGAGCCGCGGGGCGAAGATCCTGATGAATACGCGCGTCACAGGCATCACCGTCAGCAACAACGAAGTCAGGGAAGTGGCCACCGATAAAGGCGTGATCAAGACCGATGTGGTCATCAACGCCGCCGGGCTGTGGGGCAACGACATCGCCAACATGGTCGGGCTGACCCTGCCGATCATCCCGATGGCGCATCTCTATCTCATCACCAGGCCGGTCAAGGGCCAGCCTCATTCCATGCCAACCATGCGCGACCCCGACAACCTTGTCTATTTCCGCGGCACAGGCAGCGGCATGATCGCCGGCGGGTACGAGCACGAGCCAAAACCCTGGGGCTTGAAGGGCGTCCCGCAGGACTGGAATTTCAAGCTGCTCGAGCCGGACTGGGAGCGCTTCACACCTCTGATGGAAAATATCATCACCCGCGTCCCCGCCATGGAAACAGCCGAGATCATGCAATTACTCAACGGGCCGGAAGGTTTCACACCCGACTCGGAATACCTGCTCGGGCCGACGTCGGTGCGCGGCTTCTGGGCGGCCTGCGCCTTTTGCGCCCATGGCATCGCCGGCGCGGGCGGCATCGGCAAGGTCATGGCCGAATGGATCATCGACGGCCACCCCGAATGGGATATGTGGCGTCTCGACGTGCGCCGCTTTGGCAACCAGTACGGCAGCCAGGCGTTCACGCTGGCGCGCACGGTGGAGACCTATGGCAAGTATTATGACATCCACATGCCGTATGAGGAGCGCGAGTCGGCGCGGCCATTGCGTCTCTCGCCTGCTTATCATCGCCTGCAGGACCTGGCTGCGGTCTTCGGTGAAAAAGGCGGCTGGGAACGGCCGAACTGGTTCCAGGCCAACGAACAGGATCCCCGCGCCGCCTCCCTCCCGGACCTCAAAGGCTGGGCGCTCGACAACTGGTCCCCCGCCATCGCCGCCGAGACGCGCGCCGCGCGCGAGACCGCAGCACTCTTCGACGAGACCTCCTTCTCGAAGATCGAAGTCCTTGGCCCCGGCGCCTGCGACTTCCTGCAATCGCTTTGTGATAACGATATCGATAAACCCGCAGGCACGGTGATCTACACTCAAATGCTCAATGCTCGCGGCGGCATCGAATGTGACTTTACCGTCACCTGCCTGGCACCCGACCGCTTCATGATCGTCACCGGCACCGCCTTCGGCACCCACGACATGACCCACCTGCGCCGCTACATGCCGCTGGATGGAACGGTCTACATCAATGACATGACTTCCGCCCGCACCTGCTTCGGCCTGTGGGGTCCTCGTGCCCGCGATATCCTCCAGTCCGTTACACGTGATGATGTCTCGAATGCCGCCTTCCCCTATATGACCGCCAGGCAGATCACTATTGGGAACATTCCAACCCTTGCCTTACGTGTTACCTATGTCGGTGAGCTGGGCTGGGAATTCTATGCGCCCTCCGAATACGGCGAGCAGCTCTGGGACACGCTCTGGGAGGCCGGTAAACCGTTCGGCATGCTGGCCGGCGGCTATAAAGCCATCGAATCCCTGCGCCTCGAGAAAGGCTACCGCTACTGGAGCGCGGATATCACCCCCGATTACACCCCGTACGAAGCCGGCCTTGGATTTGCCGTGTCCTTGAATAAAGCAACGAGTTTCAAAGGCAAGGAGTCATTGCAAAAACAAAAGGCGGAAGGCATCCGGCAAAAACTATGCTGCATCGTCCTCGACGACCCCAACACGATCGTCTTCGGCAGCGAGCCCATTCGGCATGAAGGCCAGGTTGTATCCTGGGTCACATCGGGTGGCTATGGATATTCTGTCAACAAAAGCATCGCCTATGGCTACCTGCCCATCGGGCTGGCGAAAACGGGGACACGTCTTACCGTGGAATGTTTCGGTATCGAGTACCCTGCCTCGGTGGAGAAGGAACCGCTTTTCGATCCAAAAGGCGAGAAGATCAAGGCATAAATTTTTCGTCATTGCGAGGAGGGCGACAGCCCGACGACCGCGAAGCGTACCTTTAGGTAAGCAATCCCGCTTGCGATACGTATGCCTGTAGATCATTTCGAGATTGCTTCTCGAAGATTTACAGTTTAGTATGGTGATTGGAAAAGTTCCTGTTAAAATAGCGGGATGCCTACAACCATCCAAGCCATCTTATTTGATTTCGGGAATGTCCTGGTCGAGTGGAATCCCCGATTCGTCTACCGCCGTTATTTTCCAGGGGATGAGGAAGCCATGGAGGAATTTTTCCATGAAGTGAACTTCATGGACTGGAATTCCCTTCAAGATAAGGGACGCTCTTTCGCAGAAGGTGTCGTCGATCTCTCGCATCAGTTTCCGCATTTCTCCGACCTGATCCAGGCCTATCACGACAACTGGAAGGATTCCATAGGCAATCCCCTGGAAGGCACTGTGGAGATCCTGAAGCGCCTCAAGAAGGCGGGATATCCGCTCTATGGACTGAGCAACTGGTCGGCAGAAACATTTCCATACGCCCGCCAGATGTTCGATTTTTTCAACCTGTTCGATGACATTATTATTTCAGGCGAAGTGCTCTCCATCAAACCAGAGCCTGAGTTCTTCGAGATCGCCCTGCGCAGGATTGGCAGGCCTGCCAGGGAGTGTCTCTTTATCGACGACTCGCTGGCGAACATCGAGCAGGCCCGCAGGATGGGGTTTGCCACGATCCATTTCCTGTCCGCCGAGCAGCTGGAGAAGGAACTGCATCGGCTGGGCATCCTTTAACCGTCCGGCAGGTCAGGTTTTATTTCTGCCCCTGTGATAAGATTCTGCTTACATTTTGCATCGGGACACGTCTTTCATGAGCCTCATCCACATCCAAAATTTGTGCAAGCATTTTCAGATCCTGAACCGTCATGAAGGCCTGAGTGGCGCGTTCCGCGACCTTTTCTCAGCGGACTACCGCACCGTCGAAGCGGTGGCAGACATCTCGTTCGACATCGAGCCGGGCGAGATCGTCGGCTACATTGGACCAAACGGCGCGGGTAAGTCCACGACGATCAAGATGATGACCGGCATCCTCAAACCCACCGCTGGCATCATCGAGGTCAACGGCCGCGCCCCGTATGACAACCGGATCCGCCAGGCGCAAATTATGGGCGTGGTCTTCGGGCAGCGTTCCCAGCTCTGGTGGGATCTGCCTGTCATCGAGTCGTTCAAGATCCTTAAGGAGATCTACAAGGTCGACCAGGCGACTTTCGACCGCCATATGGGCATGTTCGACGACCTGGTCGGGTTGAGCGCGCTGTACTCCCAGCAGGTGCGGACCCTCTCCCTCGGTCAGCGCATGCTGTGCGATATCACCGCATCCTTCCTTCATAACCCGCAGGTGGTCTTCCTAGATGAGCCAACCATCGGCCTGGATATTTCCATCAAGGCCAAGATTCGCTCGGTGATCAAGGAGCTCAACCGCGAGCGCAACACCACCATCATCCTGACCACCCACGATCTCGGCGACGTGGAGGCCCTCTGCCGGCGCATCATCATCATCGACAAGGGTCACATCCTGTATGATGGCGACATCAAAAAGGTCAACGCCCTGTTCGGCGCCTACCGCACCCTGAAGCTGCAGATCGATAACTTCAGCGAGGAAACGCTGCAATCCCTGAAAGAAAATCTCAGCAGACAATTCGGCACCGGCCATGGGATTTCTGTCGCGGAGATCGAAGAATCCTGGACCGATGTAACCATTGACCAGGCCCGCACACCGCTCTCGGAGGTTCTCAACTTCGTGATGAGCAATTTCAAAGTGGACGACGTCCGCATCGTCGAGATCTCGATGGAAAATGTCGTCCGCAAGGTCTACGATGGAGCGCTGGGATGAGGTCTTATATCCCCATCGCCCGCGGCACCTTCATGGTGGGCATGGTTTACCGCTTTGGTTTCCTGTTTACCATCCTGGGCAACATCGTCTACCTGGGAGTGGCCTATTATCTCTGGCGGAGTATCTACCGTTATTCGGATGTCATCCGCGGCCTGACGTTCAACGAGACCTTTCTGTATGTCGGGCTGGGCAGTGCGATCTTCATCCTGTTGAAGACCTACGCCGACTGGTACCTGCATTATGAGATCCGTGAAGGGATCATCGCCATCTACCTGACCAAGCCCATCGACCTGCAGCTCTACATGCTCTTCGCCAACCTGGGCTCGCTGCTGATGAACCTGATGGCGATCACCCTGCCGACGGCGATCATGCTGGGATTCGTGTTCAGGGTCAGCATTCCATTTGGAGTCGGCTTATTCCTCTTCCCCCTCAGCCTGCTGCTTGCCTTCCTGATCAGCTTCTCGATCGACTACTTCGTCGGCTTGATGGGTTTCTATTCAGAGTCGGTCTGGGGCCTGAGCATGACCAAGGAAATCATAATTTCCGTCTTTTCAGGCGCTCTCATCCCCATACAATTCTTCCCGGAGGCAATGCAGAAGGTCCTGCTTTGGCTCCCCTTCCAGGCGATCTTCCACACACCGATCATGATGCTGACCCGGCCCAACCAGGGTCTCGACGTATTCCTGCCCATGCTGGCTGTCCAGGCTGCCTGGGCATTCGTCCTGTACCTGGCGGCGCGTCTCTTTTATGACCAAGCCGTCAAAGTGTTGCGGGTGGCGGGAGGCTGAACATGCGAACCCTGACCGATTACCTGCGCCTGTACTTCATCATCGAGACTCAATATATCAAGGCCCGTATGCAGTACCGCGCCGACTTCATCATCAGCTCGATCGGCATGTTCTTTTCGAGCCTGGCCACGCTCGGAGTCTTCTGGGTCATCCTGAACTCGGTCCCAACCCTGGCCGGCTGGACACTTATGGAAATGGTCTTCATCTACGCCTTTTATATGATCGCCATCTCGCCGATGCAGATCCTGTTTGACCACGCCTGGCAGATCCGTTTCCACATCCAGCAGGGCTCGTTCCTGAAATATTATTTTCGCCCGCTCAACATGATGTTCTATTACATGTCCGAGATGTTCGATCTGAAGGGACTGACCCAGCTTATTGTCGGCATCGCACTGCTGATCTATGCCTCCGCCCAGTTGAACCTGGTTTGGACTCTTTCGCGCCTGGCCCTGCTGCTCCTCACCCTCTTCAGCGCCGCGCTCGTCCAGATCTCGATCGTCGTCGCCGCCTCGTGCGCGGCGTTCTGGGTGATCGACTCATATCCGGTCCTCGGCCTGGCCTGGAAGCTGCGCGAATTCTCTCCGTACCCCATGTCGATCTTCGACGGAGCGTTCCGGGTTGCTTTCACGTATGTCATCCCGATTGGCTTCGTCGCCTTCTATCCCTCGCAGCTCTTTCTGCGTCCCGATGAAGTGGCATCGCTTGTCTACTTCTCGCCCATCATCGGCATCGGACTGTTTGCCATCACCTACTGGATCTGGACCCGGGGCGTCAACTCGTATACAGGAACAGGATCTTAATCTATGGAAATAAAACCGCTTCTGACCCGCATCGAATCCGAGCTGCAGCGACAGGCCTCGCGCCTCGACAGCCCGCGCACCCAACCCTTCCACGAAATGCTCACCTACCACATGGGCTGGACCGGGGAAGGCGCGGGTCCCGAGGCCACCGGCAAGCGCATCCGCCCGCTGATGTTATTACTCTGCACCTCGGCCTGCGGCGCCACCTGGGAGCCGGCCCTGCCCGCCGCGGCCGCCGTGGAGCTGGTCCATAACTTTTCACTGGTCCATGATGACATCCAGGATAATTCCGACAAGCGCCGCGGCCGGCCGACCACATGGGTCAAGTGGGGCATGCCGATGGCGATCAATGTCGGCGACGCGCTGTTCGTATTATCGAACCAGGCGATCATGGACCTGAAGGAATATTACGCGCCCGATGTCATCGTCAGGGCGGCCGAGATCCTGCACAACACCTGTCTCGACCTGACCCGCGGCCAGTTTCTGGACATGTCCTACGAAGAACGCGGCGATCTCAGCGTCGACGATTACTGGCCCATGGTCGCAGGCAAGACGGCGGCACTGCTCTCGGCCTGCTGTCACATCGGCGCGCTGCTTGGCGGCGCGGACGAAGCCAGGCAGGAATCCTATCGCTCCTT
>DASUOS010000423.1:0-29494 GCA_036276515.1 Anaerolineales bacterium
TATCGGGCAATGTACATCCCGAAGGCGGTGGGTTATCATCAGGTCAGCCATACGTATGGCGAGGGATATAGCGAAGATTACGCCCGGCACAAATCGCGCCACTGGCTGTTATTCATGCGCAGGCATGCCTCCTTCAGCCAGAAGCTGGCTTTTTATCTTTTCGGAGCACCGATACTGGCCATCCAGGTATTCGTTCGGGAGGCGCGCAGAGGCAATCTGGGCGCAATCCGCGGCTTGATACAGGGTATCTTGCATTCAAAGAAGCAGGGATAAACATTTTATGCTGTGCAAACAGGTCAACAACGCAATCACCTTTTTACCCGCAAAGCCATGGCTGCAGTACCTGGGTCTGGCACTGATCACTCTCCTTGCCGCCGCACTCCGCTTTTATAAGCTGGGCGAATGGAGTTTATGGATCGATGAGATTTTTACCATCAATCATGCTGTCAACCATTTCAGTACTCCTCAACTTATGGTGGAGCACCTGCCTCCCCACAGGAACTGGGTGCCTCTTTCGGTTATCCTGGCGGCACAGGTCTTCAACGCCTGGGGAATAAACGAGTTCAACAGCCGGCTGGTCGCGGCAGTGGTTGGCGTTCTCACCATACCTGTTTTGTACTTTTTTGTAAAAAAAATATTCAACAACCGGGTAGCGTTGATCGTCTGTTTGCTCCTGGCCGTTTCCCCCTGGCATATCGACTGGTCCCAAAATGCGCGCGGATATACGACGCTGATGTTGTTCTATTCCCTGGCGCTGTTTGCCTTCTATTTTGTCCTCGAGAAGGATCGCGGCTCCTATCTTGTACTGTTCTTTTTGTTCCTGTACCTGGCAGCCTCTGAGCGCCTGATCGCTCTGTTTATTCTGCCTGTGCTTGTAGTCTATCTGTTCGCCGTACCATTTTTTTCGTTTGAAAAGCCAGCCGGGCTTCGGGCGCGGAATATGCTCATTCTTTTATCGCCTGTGTTGTTATTTCTTGCCCTGCAGGTATTTATGTCCATCCGAAGTGGTGACTCGATGCTGGGCTCGATCCTGAACGAGATCATGGATACGTTTTTCGGCAAGCCGATTGAAGGTGCCATGACACAGGCCACCTTCATGGTCTTTAAACTGGGGATCCCGCTTGTGGTGCTTTCATCTTTCAGCGCGATCTACCTGTGGATACAGAAGAGCCGGCAGGGATTGTTCTTTTCCCTGGCAGCGATCGTTCCATTTGTCCTGGTTGTTATTATCACGCCGTTCATGTTTACAGAGGAGCGCTATGCCTTTGTCACCCTTCCCAGTTGGCTCATACTGGCAGCCGTTGGAATTGACCTGTTGCTGGTGAGGCTGAAAAAATATGAGCTCATTTTTGCAGTTGGTATTCTGGCTGTATTACTGGGGGATGCCATGGGAGCCAATCTGTTGTATTTCCGTACCAATCATGGCAACCGCTGGGATTGGAAGTCGGCTTTTGGACTTGTTCAGGCAAACCTGCAGGAGGGGGATGTCGTTGTGACTACCTTCTCAGAGGTCGGAAATTACTATCTTGGACGGGATGATGTTGTAGCATGGGAAGAGGTTAATGCGGAAAGTATTCAGGCGGAAGGGAATCGCGTCTGGTTTGTTGTCATTCCTGATATGACCTGGTATACAGGCACGGAGGATTTTTATTACTGGGTCGTGCACTCTACCCGCATGATTAGAACGCTCTACCTACGGACAGTGGATAATACCAACCTTGAGATCTACCTGTACGACCCGGCAATAAGTTCCGAAATGGCCCCGTTAAAGGATCCTTTGAAGTGACTTCAATCGAGAGCGCGACTGTGCTGATTTCGACGATCATTCCCACGATCGGCAGACCCTCTTTGTCGACTGCCATACAAAGCGTGTTGGACCAGGGACTGTCACAGAACGATTTCGAGATCATCGTTGTCAACGACTCCGGCAGGCCGCTGCCCGAAGCGGACTGGCAGAAATCGGGGCGGATCAAAGTCATCGATACCCATCGCAGAAACCGTAGCGTTGCCCGAAATGTGGGTGCGGCCGCCTCACGAGGCAAGTACCTGCACTTTCTGGATGACGATGATTGGATGATGCCAGGCGCGTTCGAGGCCCTCTTAACTCTTGCAGAAAGCAGCGGGGCTGCCTGGACCCATGGCGCATTCAGGATGGTGGATAATGCCGGCACAATGGTGACGGAGCTCCACCCGGATGAAACAGGCAATTGTTCCATTCAGATGCTGGCCTGGGAGTGGCTGCCGCTTCAAGCCTCCCTGATCCGGTCCGACGCTTTTTTTGCCGTGGACGGATTTGCATCCCTGCCATCGCTGGGTGGAGGATTCGAGGACGTCCACCTCTCAAGGCAGGTTTCCCTGTACAACGACATGGCGCGCACGGAAAATATCGTGACAGCCATACGCATCGGTGATGTAAGCAGCACGACCAACTATGTCACCATGTTCGACCAGAACCGGATCTCCCGGGAAAAAAGCATGTCGGCGCGCCAGGCCTTTCGGCGGTTGATCGACTCCGCCCGATCCAACCCTTCCCGCTCGAACTATTGGTTCGGCAAGGTCATTTACTATTATATGGCTTCAGCAAAATGGCACTTGCAGGAGAAACAACTCCTGACAGCCACCAGCCGGGGAATATACACATTGGTGGGTTTTCTCCTGGCGCGCTCTCGTTTGTTCTCGTCCGACTTCTGGCGCGGGGTGATCCGCCCCCATTATCCACGCATGGGCACGGCCATCCAGGAGGCAGGAGCGGACCATTTGTATGCCAACACCCGGAGCGCCATCGATCTGTCGACTACAAAGTCCAGGCGATGAGTCTCGGTATTTGCTTATGATTTGTTCTGCCGTCATCCCGACTGTTGGCCGCCCGTCCTTAACCCGGACGGTTGAGAGCGTTTTGGAGCAGACCCTTCCGGCGGGAGAATTCGAAGTGCTTGTGATCAACGATTCCGGCAGATCCCTGGAAGAGACGGGCTGGCAGAAATCGAAACAGGTCCAGGTCATCGACACGAACCGGCGGGAAAGGAGCGTGGCGCGGAATACGGGAGCCGCCCTGGCCCGGGGCCAGTACCTGCATTTTCTCGACGACGATGACTGGCTGGTCCCTGGCGCCTATCGCCATCTTTTGGAGCTTAGCCAAACCAGCCGGGCAACGTGGCTGTATGGGATGACACAGCTGGTGGACCGCCAGCACCATCCGCTGATCCGGCTCAGGCATGGTTTGCAGGGAAACTGCTTTCTTCAGGCAATGGCCGGGGAGTGGATCCCTTTGCAGTCCTCCTGGATCGAGCGAAAGACGTTTATGCGGATTGGCGGTTTTAACCCGCTCCTCACAGGACCCGAGGATATCGATCTCTTAAGGCGCACCCTGCTGGAGGAAGAGGTTGCCGAAACCCCAAACCTGATTTCCCATGTCATCATGGGTGGGGAGGGAAGCACCACCGATTATGCCCAGCATCCCCAGGCCAGCCGCTGGGCACGTGAGAACATCCTGGATGCGAAGAACGTTCATGTCCGGATGCGGACATCAGCATCCAATCCCTTCTGGTGCGGACGCCTGGTGAGGATCTATTTGACTTCACTCGTGTGGAATCTGCAGCGCCGGCGGGTGTTCACAGCAGCCAGCCGCGCCTGGTCTTCGGCTGTAAGCACCCTGCAGACCGGATCAGATCTTTTCACAGCGAGTTTCTGGCGGGCTGTCATGCAACCTTATGCCAGCACTACGTTCGCAGCAGGCTTTCAGGAATTTCAAAAGGATGGATGACCTGAGCGCGAACGTGCTTTTTTCCTATATCGTTCCTACGATCGGACGTACGAGCCTGGTAACCGCCGTCCAAAGCATATTGACCCAGGAATTTTCCGGCTCGGATTTCGAAGTCATTGTGGTTAACGATTCCGGCAGCCCATTGCCGGAGAAAGACTGGCACGCCTCCCCGCGCCTTCGCTTCATCAATACCAATCGGAGTGAGCGGAGTTTTGCCCGTAATGCAGGCGCGGCCGTCGCTCGCGGCAGATATCTTGCGTTCCTCGACGATGATGACTGGCTCCTGCCCGGCGCATTTGAACACTTCTGGCAGCTGGCCAGCAGATATCCCCACGCTGCCTGGCTCTATGGTGGAATACGGATCGTGGACGAAAAGGGAATGGTCCTCAGGGAGATCAATTCCGGCTTGAATGGCAACCGCTTCGCCCAGATCATGGGAGGCGCCTGGGCGCCCATCCAATCCTCGATGATCGAAGCGCAGGCCTTTTTCCAGGTCGGCGGCTTTAGTCCATTCATTGTGGGGACCGAGGATGAGGATCTTTGCCGGCGGATCACCTTCCGGGGTGAGATCGCCAATACCCCAAATACGGTTGCCTGCCTCTTTCGCGGGCAGACCTGGAATACATCCACCAATTATTTACGAGCTCCACAGGATACTCGATACTCACGTGACCTAATTCTTTCCCAACCCAATGTTTTTGAGCGCCTGATCTCGTCTGCAAATTCGAGCTACTGGTTCGGTCGGATTCTACGAGTGTATATCAGCACCATCTCGTGGAACTTAAAAAAGCGACGCGTTTTCAGGGCATTAAGCCGCCTGTTTTACAGCCTTGCTCTCTTGACACGATCCCTGCCGTATGTGTTCTCGTCTGAATACTGGCAGGGTGTCAAAGCAGAGCACGTTCCGCAAAGCCTGCATTTTGTCATCAAAGAGTACGAGGAAAAGATGAGCACGTCAAGATCAGCGACAGGCTGAAGGTACCGTCTCGAAACGAATTGTCCGCATGGAAGTCGCCAACGGCCTCCATGCGGACAATTCGATTAATAGATGTTTCGTTGGATATGCTACTTCATGATAAATAGCCAGGCGTTCTCGAACGTGCAGATCATCCGGCCTGCATCGCTGGCGCCCAGGAATCCGAGCAGGCCATCGTACAGGAAAGGCTTGTTGATAGCAAAATTTTTGCGGGCGTCGTCCAGCTGTGCCTTGACCTGATTGTTTCCCTGATCCTGCTGGTTGGCCACATCCCTGAACTGTTCCAGCTGCCCGGGGAGGACACCTTCCGGAATCACAATCTCGGGGGCTTTAAGGACAACATCGGGCGGACCCTCAGTGATGTCTATTTGTCCGATGAACGTGCCATTACTGTACAGGTCGATCAGGTTGCCGCGTGCCACCACGGTCAGGCGATTGGTTGCGTCGTTGAACCAGTCGAAGGACTTATCTTCATCCTTCGGATAATATTCACGGTAATTGCTGACTTCGCCGTCCATCAAGGCCAGCCAGCCCATGCGACCGGTGGCGATTCGCGTGATCAGGACCATATACTGGTCCGGTGCGTTGGTGTCGCCGTTCGAGCGGAACATGAACCCGCAGCCGGATATGCTGTTCCGGGTGTTCCAGGTGATATCGGCCGCCAGGACAAAATCTGCGGCCGTTATCTGGGGATAGTTGTTTTCGTAACCGGTCTGGCCGAAGCCATTGAGATCGATCGTAACCGGGTCATGGATCCAGGCCACATATCCTTCCCCCGGGTCGACGCCATAGCGGGGGAGCTCGGCTACCACTGGCGCCATGGCAGTGACCGTGGCCAGCCGGGCCGGCTCGTTGAGCACAGCGCGCGCCGTCTGGGTGGCATAGATCTGGGCGGAGCGTTCGGTGGCATTGGCTACCGCGGTTGCCAGCTCATCACTGGAACCGCCTTCTTCACCGGCACGCGCCGTCAATGTCTCACGGACTACCTGGCTCATCGGGGTCAGTGTCATGGAGATGGACTCGGATTGTGAACCAGCTCCACACGATGTGCTAAGCAGCAGGATCAAGCCAAGGAAGGGTAGAAGTGCACGTTTCATGTTACTTGACATCCTTTCGCTTGATCAGCCACAGGATGATCACAAAATACACGGCAACAATCCTTAATTGTGCGAACCAGGAATTGGACAACCATGGATAGTACATGGCAGGATCATCTTTATCCACCCAGGCCCAGCCATACTGGGCGGTAACGCCGCTCATAATCCCCTCGGCTCCCTTGACCGCCGAAACGCGGGCAATGTTGTAGCGGGCGACATCCTCCTGGTATTTCGCCATCTGGCGTTCATATACATCTGCCTGTGAGCGGTAGAGATCCATCTGGTTGCGATAGCTATCCTGGATATCCTTCACATCGTTCTGGTAGGAACTCAATGCATTCAGATACTGCGCCATTTGGACCTGGTCGAAGTTATCGCTAGGAGGAGGCGGGGCTTCAGGGATGACCGGTTCCCCCGGCTCGGGAGGCAGATCCACCGGGCGCACGGGCTCCGGCTGGTCGATCTCAGCTGTATAGTACTTCCCGACGCCCGGGAAACTGCAGGTGCTTTGATCGAATACCTGTACACCCATGCAGGTGCATCCCAGGTTGGATTTGTCCTCGAGTGTCATTCCTTCCCGAAGGTCTTCATCCAGTGCCCAGCATGCATCGGCGGCGATGTCGGAGCCGGCGCCGACGATCCCCAGCAGGCTCTGGAACGCCCAGCGCGTGGAAGCCACCTGGCTAATGTTCGGCGGGATGGGGGCGAGGGCGCCGCTTAACACGATCAGCGGAACGATCATCATGATCATGGTCAGCGGGGCCGATGCCGAATTGGGCGCCAGCGAGGAGGCCAGCAGGCCAAGCATCATGCCGGTCATCGTGGCGAGCACCATGGTCACATACACCTGCAGGAACTCCGCAAATCCGCCTGGCATGTCGAAGGCCAGGAAGTGGATCAGCGTGTACGCCAGCCCATGATAAAACGCCAGCAGCATCGCCACCCAGACCTTCGATGAGACATACGGGAAGACCTTCAGATTCACCAGACGCTCACGCTTGTATATGTCCGCTTCCTTGACGAATTCACGCATCTGTGACATGCCGCCAACCAGCAGGGCATAAATGGTCATCAGGAAGAGGGTAATACCCCCATTCGCGGCATCCCCTGTTTCGAAGCTGAAGGGCGCCTTGCCCATCACCGGGGCCAGGACAAAGTCGATGGCCGCGACCCCCGGCGCGGCGGCGAGCATCAGGATCAGGCTCGAGCGGTCCCGCATCAGGATGGTGACATTGCGCTTCGAGAGCACGAGGAACTGCCGGAGCGAGGAGGTGCGGCTTTTCACCGCCCGCTTCGGCTTCCGGACCGTCTGGGCTGGCGCGGCAACTGACAGGTTCTTCTGCCGCGCCTGGAGCGGCTCCACGATGTATTTCTGATAGGCACTATGGTTTTGGAACCTCTCTGCCCATTCCCTGGCATTGCCCCTGGATGGATCGTCGAGGATGGTGTAGATCTGGTCAAATTCCATTGCCCGGGTGCGGCGATCGATGTCGCTGCGGAATTGGTCGAAGTAAGCCAGCGCTTCGTTCGGAGGTCCGAACCACGCCACATATCCGCCGCGGGCCATGAAGACCACCTTATCCGCCAGCATCACGTTCTTGGTGGCGTGGGTGACCATGATGATCGTGCGTCCCTGGTCGGCCAGGCGGCGCATCAGGTGCATGAAGAGCGTTTCGGTGCCCGGGTCAAGACCGGAAGTAGGCTCGTCGAGGAAGAACAGGCCGGGGCGGGTCAACAGCTCCACGCCGATAGAGACGCGCTTCTGCTGGCCGCCGCTCAGGCCGCTGATCTGCACATCCTTTCGGTGGGTCAGGTCGAGGTCTTCGAGTACTTCCATGATGCGCTTGTGACGCTCGGCCGGGGTCGTGTCCTTTGGCATGCGCAATTGCGCAGCAAAGTCCAGGGCCTGGTAGATCGTGAGCTCCATGTGGATGATGTCTTTTTGCGGCACATAGCCGATCTCATTGCGGATGGCATCGAAATTCTGGTAGACGTCGATGTCGTTGACGAACACTTTGCCGTGCGTGGCAGGTCTGTACCCGGCGATCGAATCGACCAGCGTCGATTTGCCGCCGCCGCTTTGACCGACGACCACAATAAATTCACGCGGCTGGTAAATGAGAGAAATATTTTGTAAAAGATTGAGATCCTTGCGCACCCACTTGTTGATATTGTAGGCTTCCACCCGCATGCCCTCGGTCTCGTCGTAGCGGGTGAACTGGTCCTGGCCGAGAACGAACTTATACGGTCCGATGCGGATCGTATCCTGCGGGTTCAGCCAGACATCCCCCTCGACACGCGTATCGTTGACGAATGTCCCATTCGAGCTGCGCAGGTCGGTCACGTAATAGCGCACACCCACCCGCGTCACCTGGGCATGAAAGCGGGAGACATTCGGTTTGTCCAGGACGACATCATTCGCGGCATCCCGGCCGAAGGTGATCTTTTCCTTCTGATCGATTTTGATGGCAAAGGGGACCTTCGCCGCGGCTTGCAGAGGCGACTCATACGTCATGCTGACCATCATGCCAGGCAGCTCGCTGTCGATGCGCAGCACATCCCCATGAGAAAGCAGCTGCCGCCCCACGACCGGGCGGCCCTGACAGGTGAGCGTGTTCGTCGCGCCAGGGATGATGACGATCTCATAGCCGCTCGGGGTCAGCTCGAGGGCGGCATGGTAGCGTGAGACGATCATGGACTGCACCACAATGTCGTTATCGTCGGCGCGGCCGAGCGTGATGCGGTCGCCGTCCAGTAGGTGGGTGACCGGCTCGTTGCCAGCCACTGTGACCAGCAGTTGGGGCGGGGTGGACGTGACCGAGGAGAGGAGCTGCGACATCTCACCGACCTGATCGAACAGGGTCACATCCGGGCCGGGCATCTGTACTCCTGGTATTCGCGCTTCCAGGAGGCCGCTTGTCGTTTCGATTTTTGTTTGAGGCCGAAGGAACGTCAAAACAACCTGGGTGCCGAGACGGATCTCGTCCCCATTGGAGAGGATGTGTTCCCCCGTGATCTTTTCCCCGTTGAGGATCGTACCATTGACACTGCCAAGGTCTTCGATGAAGTATCGATCCTCCTGGCAGTTCAGGCGGGCATGGCGGCGGGAGACTTCCGAGTCGTCGATCACCAGCCCGGCCGGCTCGATGCGCCCAATAACCAGCTCGCCCTCTGGCAGATCGATAACTCTGCCGGAACCGGGTCCGCTTTTAATGGTAAGGGTGGCTTGCGATGGAGTATTTGCCATGTCACTCCTCCTGTCGATGGTAGGTAAAAAAAGAACCTGTGCGTCGCACAGAGTTCAGGATTCATTGATTTGCTCTCAGCCTCACCGTACTTCTAGTGTACAGCAAAACAGCAGAAATGTACATTGAAACCCCGTTTTACCCGGAATATTACTAGCCGGGAGGGCTCAAGAGCAACTGAAGCCGCATTTTTGACCATTTTATATCTCAAATTGTATCCATTCCAGGTGAGTTTCCTCATGTACTTCTTCACAGGTTGATATATAGTTAGAGTTCCTCACTGATTAAACCCAGAGAAAGGTCTCACTATGGATGTCTTAAGAAGAACTGATCTACGAGAACTTGTCGAGAGGGATGGAACCTGGCATGTCTCCATCTATATGCCAACCCACCGCGCCGCCGGGCGCGAACAGCAGCAGGACCCAATCCGTCTTAAAAATTTACTGTCCCAGGCGGAGAATAAGCTGATGGAGTACAACGTTAAACGGACGGATGCGGAAGAGATGCTCAGGCCTGCACAGGAGCTGCTTGAAGACAGAAAATTCTGGCAGCATCAAAGTGACGGTCTGGCTGTTTTTCTGACAGATGGATACTCGAAGATTTACCACCTTCCACACCGCTTTGAAGAGATGGCTGCCGTCTCGAAAAGCTTTTATGTCAAGCCAATACTGCCCCTGCTGAACGTAAATGGGAATTTCTACATTCTTGCGATCAGCATCAACCAGGTCCGACTGTTCCAGGCTTCTCGGGATAGTCTGAGCGAAATCGAGCTGCAAAATGTGCCGACCAGCATGGGCGATGCATTGCAAGCGGATGACCACCAGAAGAATCTCGGTTTTCATACCGGTACGGATAACAGTGGCGGCGGAGAACGGGCGGCAATCTTTTATGGGCAGGGTGTAGAAGCAAACAAAAAAGATGATATTCTGCGTTACTTCCGCTATGTGGATGAGGGGTTAAGTGGCGTGTTGGAGGACGAGGAGTCCACCCCAATGGTGGTGGCCGGTGTCGATTATCTGCTCCCCCTCTTCAGAGAAGCCAGCACATATCGTAATCTTTTGGAGGAAGGGGTCACCGGAAGCCCAGACAGGCAGGATGTCAACGAATTGCATGCCCAGGCCTGGAAGATCGTAGAGCCAATCTTTATCGGCAACCAGCAAAAAGCACTCGACCGCTTTTCGGAGCTGCATGGCCAGAAAAATGGGCTGGCTACCAGTGACCTGGAGGAGGCGGTGAAGGCAGCCGTTAATGGACGAGTGGAAACCTTGATCGTCCCACTTGGTGTACAGAAATGGGGACGATACATCTCAGAAACAGATTCTGTGGAATTTGAGGAGGAAGCGACCTCAGAAAACGACGACTTGCTTAATTTCGCGGCCGTCCATACTCTCCTTAACTCCGGGAACGTGTATGCAGTGCCCAGGGAGCAGTTCCCCGGTCAGGGCGAGATTGCGGCGATCTACCGTTATGCCCTTTGAACCCAGTCATGGATAGGTTAAAAAGATTTGCCCCGCATGTTGTGCGGGGCAAATCTTTTTATGGATTTACTGCTGTTCTTCGTCTGTGTCTTCCTCTTCCTCGTCATCGGCGGAAGCCGGGTTCAGCTCCCAGCGATCACGGTCCCGGTTCAGAACTTTCCGATCGTAATCGAGCGCCTCGTCATCCCGGTAAGTGAGTCCTGCCGCCTCGCCCAGCTCATCGACGACATCCTGGTCGGGGGTGGATACGCTACCGCCCACACTTTCCTCCCCTGCCACATTGGTATCCTCCCAGGCCGCGTCCACGTCACCGCCCGAAAGGCTGGGATCGAGCGAATTATGTTCGTTCAGCTTTTCCTCCAGTTTTTGGCGGCCTCCGGAAGCGAGACCCTGTCGTTCGGCAAAATCCTCTAGAACCTCCTGGTCGTCTGTGTAATCATCGAGCTGTTCAAGGATCTCATCCGTGTTGGCATCCAGGACGAATTTGTCGAGTGAGTCTTCCTCCTCCATGAGGTAGTTCTCCCCTTCGCGATTATCCGGATCGGTGGGTACGATCTCGGAGATCTTGTAGGCATCCGGAGCGGGGGGTTCGACTTCGCCTGTATATGGATCGACCGGTCCTTCGCGGCCATCGTGCGGGAGGACCTTTTCCTCCTCGTCTTCATTCTTTAGCCTTTTCTCGTTTTCTTCAGCCATTCTTCACCTTTTTCAATCTGTATTCCTGCCCGTCTAGGTTATCTGTTCTTCCCGCGCAATTTCTTGACGATCCACGCAGTCAGAACGCCTACTCCAACCAGCCCGGCGAGAAATGCCAGGCCCTGCAATAAATAAACGGGTACCTGCCTGGGTGGCGGCGGGACGATCCCATGCGATCTCGACGTCCTGCGGATCCTCCACAATGCGCCGGTTTCCAGCTGCTGGCGGATGCCGCCGCGCTCGGGGGCAATATGAATAATGCCAAAATCGACGACATAGAGAGCGCCATCCGGGCCGAACTGGCAGTGCGAGGGCCGCTCGAACCCGTCGTGTGGGAGTTTGGATGCCGGGCCTGTCATACGGTTGACCGCGAAATCGTACACCTCCCTCATTTTCATATCGACGCGCATCACCTTGAAGCCCATGGGGGTGACAGCCCGGGTCAGGGTGGTGATAGGCGCCAGGTCGCCAAAGCAGGCAATAAAAGCATCTCCTTCGAATCCAAATTCAGGGTTCCGGCAAAAATCAAAACCGTTGGCAGCCACGTGGGTGGGAAACGAAAGGAAGGGTTTCGGGGGTGCGGGATTGGGGAATTCAGCCAACACCGGTTCCCGTCCGTGACCGCCCTCGCCCCAGTAGGGATCATCCAGGCGGATGCCGGATGCGAAGTCTGGCCACCCGTACCATTCGCCCTCGTGGATCTCGTAGAAGTCATCCGGATCGTCCACGACATACCGGCGGCCGCGTTCGTCCATGCCATGTTCGGTGGCAAACAGCTTTCCATCTTCGGTAAATGCCACGCAATAAGGATTACGCAGCCCCCAGGCGACTACCTCCAGGTTGCCACCATCCGGGTCGCAGCGCAGGATCGACCCGTTGCATTTCACCTGCCCCTTGATTACCTGTCCCGGATGGGTGGGCGTACCGAAGGGAACATACGCGCCGGTCTGGACCGTCTCGCGGATATCGCTCAGTACATTCTGCGCTTCATAATTCCGCCCGACCAGGGTGATGTCCCTGGCAGGCACATCGCTGACCTCCGGGAATTTGGGCAGCCACTCAAACCCAAAATTATCCGCTCCGACCACGCCGCAATTGGTGGCACAGCCCTGGCCGAAGTAGATCTTGCCATCCGGACCGGCGACCGGCACGCCTGCAGGATGGTCGCCTCGCCCGGCCAGTCCGCTCAGGACCTCCTGCCAGCTTCCCTGAGAGTCGATCCGCAGCAGGCTGTCAGTGTTCATGACATAGAGGGATCCCTCGTGCCAGCAAGCCCCTGATAAAGCGCCGGATTTGATCCAACGGTCTTCTGGCAGCGTGAAAAATGTTTCCCACGCTCCGGTTTTCACATCTACTTTCAAGACACGAGGGGGGTCATCGATCTTATGGCCCGATTCGATCACATAACAATAGCCCTGCTCATCGAAACAACAGTGGTCAGGGGCATTGAAGCCGCTGGCTACCACTTCGGCAACATATCCATCCGGGAGCAGGATATCCTCCGGGTTATACTTCCGGGGTCCCTCGCGGCGGATCTTGATCTTCTTCAAGATCGGCAGGATCGGCTGGTAGAGATACGACAGCCAGTCCGGAAGCATGGGCGCGGTCTTTTCTTTCGTTTCCATTTTGTTCTCCAGTCCTTCTCGATTCGTTTAGTATCGGCAACACACTGCCGACGAAGGCAGCGGACGAGATAATGAACAGCAATGAATATCCACTGCCCGGGGAAGCCAGTTCAAACCCATCGATCAGCGGACCCAATAACCCTACGGCAGCAGCCGGACCCGCTGTGCTGAAATTGGCCAGGCCAAAAAAGCGAGCCGGTTCTCCTCTTGGAACGATATCTGCCAGCAGGGCCCAGCTTCCACTCGCAAAAGCCGCCGATCCAAGCGACATCAAACTGCCAAATAAAAAAATCCGGATGGCACTGTCTGCCCAGATCAACAGGAAGGCTCCGGCTGCGCCGAGTACCGCTCCTGCGATCATTACCGGGATGCGTCCGGTCCGGTCCGCCAGCCAGCCGGTCACTGGTGAAGCCAGGAGGGTGACAAGCGCCAGCCCGGCAAGCAATGTGCCTGCCTGCTCCGCAGCCTGGTTTGGGCTTAATCCCAGCCGCTGAGCCACAAAGAAGAGTAAGAAACGCCCGATGGCGTACACTCCAAACAGAAACAGGAAGCGGGCAATGAGAACATGCTTGAAGGTCCTGTGTTCTGTTAAATCCAAACGAAATAGACCGGAGAGTGATATGCTTTTAGGAGGCATTTTTCCTATCCCGCCGGGCCGGTCCTCCGGCGTCAACAGGATGGCCAGAAGGTAGGCAAGGATCAGGACCCCGGCCAGTACAGCAAGAGCCAGCTGGGTTCTACCGGAGCCAAGGAATTGGCCGAGGAGAACGAAGCCTAGCATCGCACCGGTGAGGTCCATAAAGCCTTTGAGCCCGGAAGCCAATCCCCGGCGGTTTTCGTCAACGAGATCGGGAATTAAGCCTTGCTGTCCCGCCTGGGCCAGGCTGGCTGAAACCTGAATAAGAATATAGCCGACGACTAAACCGGTCAGATACCTGGAACGGGCAAACAAAAACAGGGACATAATGCACAGAACCAGCCCTACCCCGATGATTCCTTTCCGCCCCAGTACAGGTTTCCAACGGTCCGAGAGCGCACCGGCAGCGGGTTGTACGAGAGCACCGAGAAGAAGTCCTGTCAATGTGAGCAGTCCGAGCAGGGTAGCCTGGCCCTCACTGCCTGCAACCTGTCTGATCTGCAAGGGAAGGACCAGCGTGTTTATTCCATCGAAGAGGAAACTGAGCGCCAGCCAGAAAATGTTGACTCCCAAGAGTAGACGGAAACGCTCGATCACCTTTTTATCTGCAGGCATTCTGTTTACCTCCTAACATCAAATCCGACATGGGTTCAAACGTTATCGAATGGGAGGTGTTACTGAATCCCATGTGCGAAGAGAGAAAATCGCGATTCCGCTGCCCAAGTTGACACAAATCCAAAAGCGGGTACAATACTTGGGTAGTTTATTCATTACTTTAGCACTTGAGTGAGTGTTCCGCCCATAATGTAGTCCTTCTTCGAGCCCACGGGGGCACTTCAAATCGGAGAAGGTTTATGTCTTTATCCACTAGTTTCGAACATATTAACAAGAAAATGATGGCAGAGGGTCCGGAGCAGTCGGCGGTTGTCGACGTAGGCCAGCTGCTGTTCTCCGATTCAGCGCCTGTCGCGTTGCTTGCACAAGTGGTGGCTTTGGCTACACAAATCCTGCCTGTCGAATGCTGTCTGGTCTGGGAGTTGCAGGAAGGAGGAAAAAAAATCGTCCTCTGTGCCGCCGCAGGCCTGGAAGATAAAGGTGTTTATTGCCTTCAGACGCCGCTCGAGCCGGATTCCCTGGAGGGGTTCACGCTGTCAACCCGTTATCCGGTTGTCATGGACAATATCCCTGAAGAGGATCGATTCAAACTTTCCAGCCTGATCCTCGATCAGGGCCTGGTCAGTGGATCCAGCCTGGTGATTGGAACGGTTGAACATCCATTTGGAATTATTGAAGTGTTTTCCAGCCAGGCACAGTCCATTCATCAGAAGGATATCGATTCGCTTCAGAGTATTGCCAATGTGGCAGGCATTCTCCTGCATCGCAAACGCCGGGAGGAGAAGTTGGAAGCACAGAACCAGCTGCTCAGGAAGGAGCTGGCAAAGCTGGGATCCAGCAGCCCATCTACTCCTTCGGAGTGGGACCGGACCGAGATCAAGAATCGCCTGATCGATAGCCGGGAGAGGGAACGGCTTCGTCTGGCCCAGGATCTGCACGACATCCCCATTCAGGATCTATACGGGTTGATTTATCAGCTGGATGATCTCCGGGATATTCTTAAGGATTCAGAAGGCGAAAAGATCGTGGACGAGTGTGACCACACCCTGCACAGGGTTGTAAACAGCCTGCGGAGTATTTGCCGGGAACTGCGGCCTCCGTCACTTTCTCCTTTTGGTCTGGAAGTGGCGATCCGTGACCATGTGGAGAAGTTCCGAGAACAGAACCCGGCGATGTACATCCATTTGAATCTGATGCGTGATAAACAGGTGATATCAGACAGGCTGCGCCTGGGTCTGTTTCGTATTTATCAGGAGGCGCTCCAGAATGTTGCACGCCATGCACAGGCCACTGAAGTTCGCGTTCGCTTCTACTGGAACGAGGACATGATCATCCTGGAAGTGGAAGATAACGGCCGGGGATTCGAAGTGCCGCGGCTCTGGGTAGAGCTGGTGCGCGGAGAACACTTTGGGCTGGTTGGCATTGCCGAACAAGTGGAAAGTATGGGCGGAAAGCTGGAGATCGTATCCGCGCCTGACAATGGAACGCTGGTCCGGGCGATCGTGCCACGTTCGTAAGCCGTTAGTTCGTTCGAGGAGAGTGAATGGAAAAGATCAGAATCATGCTTGCCGACGACCATCCAGTGGCAAGGGCGGGCATCCGCAAATTTCTGAACAAGGCAACCGATATTGAGGTTATTGCAGAAGCTGCCGATGGGCATCAGGCCCTGGAACTTGCCAGGCAGCTGTCACCGGATGTCCTGCTGCTGGATATCGAGATGCCAGGTATAAAGGGCCTGGAGATCGCCAGGGAATTACAAGCCATGGGATCGCCGGTCAAGATCCTGGTGCTCAGCACCTATGATGACAAACAGTTTATCTTTGGCCTGCTGGGCAATGGCGCAGCAGGATATTTGACAAAAGAGGAAGTGCCTGAAACCATTGTCGAGGCGGTTCGGGGTGTCGCCCGTGGGGAAAAGGGCTGGGTGAGCCGGCGCGTCGCGGCGATTATGTCGGCCTGGACCCAGACGGGTGAGGTCTCCAGCAAAAGCCTGACCCCCCGTGAGCTTGATGTGCTGAAATGGGTCGTTAAGGGCAAGACGAACCAGGAGATCGGCATGGAGCTGGGGATCAGCCAGAAGACCGTGGAAAAGCACCTGGAATCCGTTTTCGCCAAGCTTAAGGTGACCTCCCGGGTGGAAGCCGCTGTCCTAGCCGTACAGGAAAAGTGGGTGTAGCTGTAACCTTTTTTAGGCAAATCCCGTATTGTTCGCGGCATACAGAGCAGGTATAAAAACACCGTACGTTCAACAAGGAACCGCATAAATGACCGGGCTGCTGTAGTCTGGCCATTCGTGCACTGAGCGGTGTGATATGGAATTCAAAAAGACAATCCGAGTACTTCTTGCCGATGACAACCCCCTGGTACGGCGGGGCATCCGCAGGATGTTGGAAAAGGCTCCCCATATCGTCGTTATTGGTGAAGCAGGCACAGGAGCGATGGCGATCCGGCTTGTCCACGAGCTTAAGCCGGATGTTCTTTTACTTGATATGGAAATGCCCGATATGAAGGGCTATAACGTGACACGGCAGTTGCGGGACTGCAATATACCGGTATCCATTCTGATTTTGAGCGCCTGTGATGACGACCATTTTATCCGGGAGATCCTCCGGGAAGGCGCCGACGGATATCTCGGCAAGGGGGAATCGCCCGAAAAGATCCGCCAGTCGGTAGTCCATGTGTCTGGGAAATATTCATACCCAGCTATTGCATAGAAATTCTCCCGGGCACCCAGCGGTATGAACTCCATTCATTGTCAGCCCTGTACCTCCGCTATTCTGTAAAAAGGGTGTTTTTTATCTTAAAATAACAGACGAAATATAGTTTTTACCCGGCCTGGCATGAGTACAATAAGAATGTGTTGTCCATCCCGGGTAAACGCCGTCAAACTTCAGCGAGGGGAGCGATATCCTGGGTTGGCGCGTCCTCATCCCAGTCCTATAAAAAGAATTTGTATCTAACGCGATTTGGCGCCGGAGTCGATTTCGCTGCACCGCCGCGTCACGCTTTGATACCGGGTGGGTTGTATACGAATAGCAAATACGTTAATGCCGGGAGGGTATAGCCTATGATAGATTGCCAGCCAAATTGATCCTCACATCACATTCTTTCCAAATTACAAAGGAGAATTACGGACATGGCCGATAAAGTGAAAGAGCACGATAAGAGTCATCTGCATAAAATGGGGTATGCGCAGCAGCTTGCCAGGCGAATGAGTGGGTTCTCCAATTTCGCCATTTCTTTTTCGATCATCTGTATTTTGGCAGGCGGCATCACCGCTTTCCCGCTCGGATTTAGCTCCACGGGCGGCGCGGGGGTGGGTGTAGGCTGGCTGGTTGGCGGCGCGATCGCCATCATCGTCTCGTTGTCGATGGGACAGATCGCTTCCGCCTACCCAACGGCCGGCGGCCTGTACCACTGGGCATCGATGCTCGGTGGACGCGGCTGGGGCTGGATCACCGCCTGGTTCAACGTCCTGGGTCTTTTCTTCGTCGTCTCCTCGGTGGACGTGGGTGTGTGGCTGCTCTTCCGCGATCTCATCCTCGTTGGCATCTTCAAAATGGACCCGGCCGTTTTCACTGCCGGCCATCAGCTTGCTGCCGTCGCGCTGATCCTGATCAGCCACGGCCTGTTCAATCACTATGGCATCGAGATTACCACCAAGTTAACCGACTTCAGTGGTTACTTTATCTTTTTTGTTGCCATTGTGTTGACCATTGCCCTGCTGGTCTTCTCACCTGTTGCTCTGGATTTCAGCCGCCTGTTTACCTTTGTCAACGTTACAGGCGCGGCCGGCGGGGATGTTATTCCCCGCACAGAGAGCCTGGGTTTCGCGTTTCTTTTTGGCTTGATTTTGGTATGCTACACGATTACAGGCTACGATGCGTCGGCGCATACCTCCGAGGAAACCCGCGATGCCCAGGTCAATGTGCCGAAGGGTATGTGGCAGGCTGTGTTCTATTCGGTGTTGTTCGGCTATTTCATGGTGGCATCCTTTGTGCTGGCAATGCCAAGTGTTGAAGAGGGCGCTTCCAAAGGCTGGGGCTCCTTCCTTTATGTCATGGAAAGCTCCCTGATGCCCACCTGGCTCCTGTATTTCCTCTTTGTGGGCATCGTGGTCAATAACTATCTATGCGGATTGGCCGGCCTGACATCTGCATCCCGCATGGCGTTCGCGTTCGCGCGCGATGGCGGCATGCCGGGTTCGAAATACCTTTCATACGTCAGCACCAAGTACCGAACCCCCATTTATGCCATCTGGGTGTCGGCCATCATTGCCTGGCTGTCTACGGTATATTCCGGGGCATTCGCAGTGCTGGCCACGGCCTGCGCGGTCTTCCTGTACTTCTCGTACATCTCACCGGTTGTCGCCGGGTTCTTTGCGGAAGGCACCGCACGGTGGCCGGAGAAAGGCCCTTTCAACCTGGGAGCCTTTTCCAAGCCTCTGGCTGTCATTTCGGCCGTCGGCGGTTTCGTCCTGGCTATCACCGGCTTCCAGCCGCCCAACGAGAAGGTCTTTTACCTGACCGTCGCCCTGGTCGTCGCCCTCGGCATCTTCTGGTTTGCGTTTGAGAACAAGCGTTTCGAGGGTCCACCAACGGGTGAGAGAATTAAAGAAAGACAGAAGATGATTGCAGAGATCGAAAAGCAATACGGCGAACAGTAAGACATCGCATTCCATCAAAAAGGCGCGGTCTCTTTCGTTACGATTCCGCGCCTTTTTGGAGAGGATATCATGAAGTACACCCTTGGGATCGACCAGGGCACCACGCAGACCACCGCGGTCGTGGTGGACGAGAACGGCTGGTTTGTGGAAAAGAACTCAGTCCCGCTGCCGGCCCGTTTTCCCAATCCCGGTTGGGTGGAGCAGGATCCGCTCGATATTGTCCGTACCGTTAAAGAGGCCGTGGCTCCGCTGATCGACAAATACGAGATCGCCGCCGTGGGGTTTGACAACCAGGGCGAAACGTTCATCGTGTGGGACAACGAAACCGGCCAGCCTGTGACGCCTGCCATTGTCTGGCAGGATACACGCGGGCAATCCATCTGCGATGCCCTGGCCCCTTATGTGGACTCAGATCAGCTCCGCCAAAAGACGGGTCTGCTTCTCGACAGTTATTTTTCCGCGCCCAAACTCAAATGGGTCTTTGAAAACTTCCCTGAAATTCGTAAGCGGGCACATGAGGGAAAATTAAAATTCGGCACCACGGAAACATGGGTGATCTGGTCGCTAACAGAGGGCCGCCTGCATATCACGGATCCGTCCACGGCCTCCCGAACCCTGCTGTTCGACATGAACCGCTTCGAATGGGATGACGATCTGCTGGCATTCTTCGATGTGCCGCGCAGCATGCTGGCAGAGGTGAAGCCGTCCGCGGGATATATCGGCAATATCGACTTTGGTAACGGCAGGTCACTCCCACTCCACGCCCTGCTCGTCGACCAGCAGGCTGCCCTGTTCGGTCAGGCCTGCTTTAGCGCAGGGGAAATGAAATGCTCGTTCGGTACCGGCAGTTTCCTGTTGATGAACATCGGCGACCGGCCGCGTCTTTCCAGTCATGGACTTCTCACCACGGTGGGCTGGAACTTCGACGGCCATACCGCCTACGCATTTGATGGCGGGATTTTTGTCACGGGCTCAGCCGTCCAGTGGCTGAGAGATAACCTCAAAGTGATCCCAGACTCGGCTTCGAGCCATGATGCAGCCATGCGCTCCACCGATCAGGGTGTGGTTGTGATTCCGGCTCTGCAGGGCCTTGCTGCGCCACACTGGCGGACGGATGTGCGCGGTGCGATGTTCGGGCTGAACCGCAGTACCAGTTCCGACGATGTTGTCCGCGCCACCCTGGATGGCATTGCCTGCCGCGTCTATGAGGTGGTCACCGCCATGGCGCAGGACGCGGGCCAAAGGCCTCCGCACCTGAAAGTGGACGGCGGTCCCTCCGGCAATCCTTATCTCATGCAAAGGATTGCTGACCTTCTGAATCTGGAAGTCCGCGTGTCGGCTGCGCTGGAGGCGACAGCCATTGGCATCGCCAACCTGGCGGGGGTTTCGGCGCTGGGAACCACCTTCGAAGAGCTGTCCAGGAACTGGAACATGGAGACATACTACCGGCCGCAGATGAACGATGTCGACAGAGATCGCCTACTGGCCCGGTGGAACAAGGCCCTGGCAGCCGTCAAAGCTTTCCATGACGAGACGACATCATGAAGATACCTTCTGAAATCCTGGATGTATGGCAGGAGCATTCCTCCGCCTCTTTCCCAAAGGGATATGGCAACAAAAAGATCAATGGGATCGATCTGCCGTTTCTGGAGGCCGAGATGGGTGGCTCTATTCGCATGTATATCAGCAGCGGTGGGCAGCTCGACTCGCGGCGGATCAGAAGCCTGCAGGAGCACCTGATCGAATTGAATACGATCATCCTGCTGATGGAACGTGAGGAGCTGGCGTACTTTGACCGACTGCGAAGACTGGCAACTCTTGTGCTGCAGGAAGTGAAAAAATAGTTGAACGCATTGCCGTTTGATATCGCCGTCATCGGAGCCGGGGCCGTAGGGGCCGCGATCGCCCGTGAATTCCGTCAACACGCCACTCTGCAGCTCTTCCAGGGCGGGCGGGTTTTGTATCGGAAGCAGGTGGGCCGACTGGCTGCCCCTACCTCTCTGACCCTGAGCGGCGGATAGGTCGAGAACCTGGATGAGAGCGCCGGGCCTGTAAAACTTGTCATACAAACGTGAGTCATGGTAAAGTAAACCCGTTTACCGAGACAGTCCAAAATCATTGCTGGAGCTAACATGCAAATCGCACTTGTCATCGGTTCGACGATCGCGACCATCAAAGATGAATCTATTCGCGGGCGCAAGCTGCTTATCGTCCGCAAGGCGGATACGGCCGGGAACATGACAGGTGAGCCGTTTGTCGCCGTGGATACGGTCAGCGCCGGGGCCGGGGACCTGGTCCTGATCACCGACGGGTCATCTGCCCGCTTTACTTCCCAGACCAATAACACTCCTGTGGACGCTGTCATCGTCGGCGTCATTGACTCGCTTGAACTGGGCGGGGAAGTTACGTACAGGAAACAATAATGTAATTCCATTGTAGGGCACGGCAGCTGCCGTGCCCTACAATGGACAAATTTTTATGGCCGAATCACGAGACCTCCTGTCTGTCGGTGTGGATGTGGGCACGACCACCACGCAAATCATCTTCTCGCGCCTTAATCTTCAGGACGTCTCACGCGCCGGCCAGATCCCTCGGATTAATATCACCGACCGAAAGGTCATTTATCAGAGCCCCATTGTCTTTACACCGTTGATCGATTTCGAGACCATCGACGCCGACCGCTTGAACGAGATCGTGCGTCGTGAATACGCCGCCGCCGGCGTGGACCCCAGCCAGGTGGAGACCGGCGCCGTGATCATCACCGGAGAGACGGCCAAGAAAAAGAATGCGGATGAGATCCTGCGTGCGTTATCCGGGTTGGCGGGTGAGTTTGTGGTCAGCGTGGCCGGGCCGAATGTCGAAAGCCTGATCGCGGGCAAGGGCGCAGGCGCAGCAGACTATTCCCTGAAGAATTATGCCACCGTGACCAATCTCGATATCGGCGGCGGAAGCGCCAACAGCGCCACCTTCCGGACCGGGAACCTGATCGGCGCGGCGGCCATGAATTACGGCGGGCGCATCCTGGAAGTGGAGAGTGCCACAGGCCGTATCCGGCACATTGCCGAGCCTGCCAAACACATCCTGGCTGATATCGGATTAAACCTGAATGTCGGCGACACGCCCTCCCTGGAGGATCTGCGCCGCTTCAGCGACCGCATGGCCGATATGACCGTAGAGTTGATCGAAGGCGCCTCCTCGCCGCTGGCCCAAAAGATCTATCTTACGCCGCCGGCGGGGGAATCGGGCAAAGGCTCAGTGCTGATGTTCTCCGGCGGCATCGGCCACTATTACTACAGTCCCATTCCCATCCATACCGTGAGCGATGCGACAGTCCACGATGACGTGGGTCCGCTGCTGGCGGAGTCGCTGCGTAATCACCGGGTTTTGAACACATACACCATTGTCCAGCCTTCTGAGACTGTGCGCGCCACAGTCCTTGGCGCCAGCACCCAGACGGTGACCCTTTCCGGGTCCACGATCTGGGCGGAGCGCGAGATCCTGCCGCTAAAGAATGTGCCGGTCACCCGTCCGGCGCTGCCCGCATCCCTTGAGCCCTCGGCCGTGTCGCGGAGTATCACCGAGGCCGTGACGCGCTGGGATGTCAACCTGGCGACCGATCCGTTTGCCGTTGCGCTCGAGCTGGACCAGTCCCTGGATTACGACTCTCTCACCCGGCTGGCAAGCGGCTTGAAAAGCTTCGCAGATAGCATGCCGGCTGACCGTCCTCTGATCGCGATCATCGAGCGGGACTACGCCCAGGCGCTCGGCCAGACCGTCAAGGGCCTTGATCCTTCGCGCGCCCTGCTGGTCATCGACCAGGTGGGTTTGTCCGAAGGTGACTATATCGATATCGGTACACCGCTCATGGACGGCCGGGTCGTTCCGCTGAGCGTGAAGACCTTGATTTTTTATCATTAGCCTCATTCTGTTATCGTGAGCATAGGATGAAAATAACTGCAAAAGTAGAGAACAGCCAGAATAATCACCAGGTGACATTGCAGACCAATGACAACGCTCACTCGATTACAATCCCTCCCAAGCCAACCGGCTACGGTTCCAGCGCGAACGGAGGCGAGCTATTGTTCCTGGCTTTAGCCACTTGCTACTGCAATGATATCTACCGCGAAGCGGCAAAGCGTAATATCAAAGTGGATCGTGTCGAAGTGAGTGTGGAAGGTGAGTTTGGATCGGAAGGCGAGCCTGCTAAAAGCATAACGTATCGTGCCAAAATCGATGCACAGGCAAGTGAGGCTGAGATCCGCGAGCTGATGCAATATACCGATACGGTTGCAGAAATCCAGAATACCCTGAGGATGGGTACACCTGTGGTCCTGGCCGATATCGAAAATGTGAAGCATTAAGGATAAGTTTACACCGATAGTTTGTTGAACCTCCTTCGTGATCCTTTGTGACACTTCGTGGTAAAAAGGTAACATTATGCTCCTGCGAACCAAACTGCACGGAAAAACCTACGAATTTCCTGATATCCGCATGCTGATGGGCAAAGCCAACGAGGAGAAATCCGGCGACCGCCTGGCGGGGGTAGGCGCAGAGACCGCGGCCGAGCGCGTTGCCGCCAAGCTGGTCCTGGCGGAAGTCCCGCTCTGGGTGCTGCGTGAGAACCCGGCCGTGCCGTACGACCAGGATGAAGTGACGCGCGTCATCCAGGATGCGGTGGACCCAGCCATCTACAACGAGATCAAAGACTGGACCGTGGGGGAATTCCGCGAGTGGATCCTGGCCGATAGCACTTCAGCCGATATGATCCGCCGCGTCTCGAACGGACTCACGTCCGAAATGGTTTCGGCGGTCACCAAGCTGATGTCCAACCTCGACCTGATGTACGCGGCAAAGAAGATCCCTGTTACTGCCCATTGCAACAATACCATCGGTTCACCGGGTACACTTTCTTCGCGTAACCAACCTAATCATCCCACCGACTCGCCGGAAGGAATCCGGGCCGAGATTTATGAAGGCCTGTCCTACGGCTCGGGCGACTCGGTCATTGGTATAAACCCCGTCGATGATTCATACGGCTCCGTGTCCCGCCTGCTCGACATGACCTACGATGTCATCAAGACCTGGAATATCCCCACCCAGAACTGTGTGCTGTCGCATGTCACTACGCAGATGAAGTGCATGGAGTCCGGCTCACCGGTGGGCCTGGTCTTCCAATCCATCGCCGGCTCGCAGAAGGGCAACGACTCCTTTGGCATTTCCGTCGGCATGCTCGACGAAGCCTATGAGATGGCAAAGAAGTATTGCTTCCCCAAAGGTCCCAATTTTATGTACTTTGAAACGGGGCAGGGCTCAGCTCTCTCTGCCGATGCCCACAACGGCTGGGACCAGCTCACCCTCGAGGCGCGTAATTACGGCCTGGCGAAGCGCTGGCATCCCTACCAGGTGAACACGGTCGTTGGTTTTATTGGTCCGGAATATCTGTATGACGCCCGCCAGATCCAGCGCGCCGGGCTCGAGGATCACTTCATGGGCAAGCTGACCGGCATCCCAATGGGCTGCGATGCCTGTTACACCAACCATGCCCGCGCCGACCAGAACGCCATCGAAAACCTGGCAGTCATGCTCACCGCGGCGGGCTGCAATTACTTCATGGGCGTGCCGATGGGCGATGACTCGATGCTTTCCTATCAATGCACGTCCTTCCACGACGCGCCTACATTGCGCCAGCTCTTCAAGCTGCGCCCCGCGCCTGAGTTCGAAAAGTGGATGGTGGATTTGGGATTGATGAAAGATGGCGTCCTGACCGAGAGGGCAGGCGACCCGTCCTTCTTCCTCAAGAGGTAAATTATGGATGATGCCAAACTTGCTGCGATTGTCGATGCGATTGTCCGGGAACTGAAATCTTCCGGAGCGGTCAGGTCAAACGGTTCTAACTCCGCCGCGCCTGCCTCCACTTCAACGACTCTTTCCTCACCGTCTGCCGTTCCCGTCAAACCGCGGACCGGGACATCCACTGCAACCCTCAGCATTGATCTCCCCGATCCAATCCTTAACGAGCATCGCTACAAAGCACGTGTAAAGAATCCGAAAGACTCCAATGGATTGCGCGCATTGATCGACTCCACGACCGCCCGTATCGGCGTCGGACGTGCCGGGCCTCGTTACACCACGGCATCTGTTCTGTTGTTCCAGGGCGATCATGCCGTCACGCAGGACGCCCTCTACCGGGATGTCGATCAAAAACTGCTGGACGAATTCAACCTGTTTACCGTCCAGACCAGGATCACCGGGGGCAAGCAGGAATACCTGCTGCGCCCCGACCTGGGACGTTTACTTAGCGACGAGGCCAAGCGTATAATCAATGAGAAGTGCCAGAAGAATGTTAATATCCAGCTCGTCGTCGGCGATGGGCTGTCCGCTGCGGCCATTGAGGCCAATCTGCGGAAGATGTTCCCGGTGATCAGGCAGGGCGCTCAAACTGCCGGGTTGACGTTCGGCACGCCTTTCTTTGTCAAGTATGCGCGCGTCGGCGTGATGAACGATATCGGTGAGCTCATCAAGCCGGACGTGGTCATCCTGCTGATCGGCGAGCGCCCGGGTTTGGGACGGGCCGAGTCGATGAGCGCTTACATGGGCTACAAACCCAAATATGGCGACACCGACGCCGACCGCGACGTAGTCTGCAATATTTTCGAAAACGGTGGTACAAATCCGCTCGAAGCGGGCGCCTTCGTTGTCCAGATCGCCCAGAAAATGCGTAAGAGCCAGGCATCGGGTGTGAAGTTGAAGATGATGAAATAATTTATGGAGTCTGACAGCTCGCTGTCGGAGGAGCAAGCCCCCGCTCCAAAAGAGAGAAACATTATGGCAATCCTCGATCCCCTTTACGGCACGCCGCTCGCCGTCCAGCTTATCCCTCAGGTAGACCGCAATTTCGCGGAGCACCTCAAGCTGCGCGATGACCAGCGCTCCATCGGCCTGCTCAGTGTAGACAACGATGACGCTACCTATACCGCCATCGATGAAGCCACCAAAATGGCAGATGTGGAAGTCGTGTATGCACGGTCGTTTTATGCAGGCGCCAAACATACTTCCGGGAAATGGTCAGGCGAGATCATGGCCATCCTTGCCGGGCCCGATCCGGCGGAAGTCCGTGCAGGGCTGGGCGCTGCTGTGGACTACATCAAGACCAGGGCCATCTGGTATTCAGCCAACGATGATGATTCCATAGCGTTCTTCCCGCATGTCATTTCGAGGACGGGCTCCTACCTGTCAAGTGTCTGCAACATTCCACTGGGATCGCCGATCGCCTATCTGGTGGCCACGCCGAACGAAGGCCTGGTCGCGCTCGACGCCGCGCTCAAGGCCGCGGATGTCACAATCGTGGCGCTGACCATGCCGCCCTCCGAAACGAACTACATGGGCGTCATGCTGACCGGCGACCAGCCCGCCTGCCGCGCCGCAGCCATGGCATTTCAGGACAAGGTGTTAGAGGTAGCGAGTAATCCGATCAATTTTTAACGTATGGAGTCAGGGAGCTGGCTCCCGCCGCCAGCAAGCTGGCTGACTCCAGAAGGTTGACCTATGACCGAATTCGACAACGATCTTCTCTCCATTCAAGAAGCCCGCACGCTGGCCACCCAGGCTCGTGATGCCCAGCGCAAATTTCTGCACGCCACCCAGGCTGAAGTGGACCGCATCTGTGCGGCCATGGCCCAGGCGGCGGCCGACGCGGCGGTCACCCTTGGGAAAATGGCCAGCGAAGAGACCGGCTACGGTGTCCCAGAACACAAGACGTTGAAAAATTTACTTTCATCACAGCTGCTGTGGGAGGCGATCAAGGATATCCCAACGGTGGGCGTGATCCGCAGCGACCCGGTCAAGAGAACCTATGACATCGCCTGGCCGATGGGCGTTGTCGCTGCCTTAACCCCGAGCACGAACCCGACCTCCACTACAATGTACAAAACGTTGATCTCGGTCAAGGCGAAGAACGCGATCGTGGTCGCGCCACATCCGTTTGCTGCCAGGTGCTGCGCAGAGACGATCCGCATCATGGCCGAAGCAGGGGAGCGGGCCGGGATGCCAAAGGGACTGATCTCCTGTATGACCAGGGTGTCTCTGCCTGGCACGCAGGAACTGATGAAACACAAGTACGTGGCTCTCATCCTGGCCACCGGCGGTTCGGACATGGTGCGCGCCGCTCATTCGGTAGGAAAGCCAGCCTATGGTGTGGGACCGGGCAATGTCCCGGCCTATGTGGACCGTTCGGCTGACCTTGCGCGGGCGGCCAAGTATATCGTTGCGTCGAAGGCATTCGATCACTCGGTCATCTGCGCCACGGAACAGGCCGTCGTCGCCGACCGCCCGATCGCAGCCCAGCTGGAAGAATTGATGAAATCCGAAGGGGCATTCTTTGTCGATGACAAGATCAAGCAGATCCTGGCCAAGAACCTGTTTGTGGGTCACCTGCCGAACCCGAAAGCAGTCGGACGCAGCCCGCAGCAGCTGGCGCAGATGTATGGGTTCAGCGTTCCGGACTGGGCCCGTATCCTGGTCGTGAGATTGAACGGCGTCGGACGGGATGAGCCGCTCTCTGGCGAAAAGCTGACCACCGTCCTCGGCTGGTACGAAGTGGATGGCTGGGAAGCAGGCTGTGAGCGCAGCATCGAGCTGATCAATTACGGCGGGCGCGGCCACTCGCTGGTCATCCATGCCCGCGATGACAACATCATTATGCGCTTTGGCCTGGAGAAGCCGGTCTTTCGGATCGTGGTCAACACCTTCGGTACTCTTGGAACCACAGGTTACACTACCGGCGTCATGCCCTCCATGACTCTTGGCTCTGGCGGCGTCGGAGGTGCGATCACGGGCGATAACATCACGGTCCATCACCTGTACAATATCAAGAAGCTGGCCTATGAGATCCGCAGCGCACCCGATGCGGCGTTCTCTCCCGGCTCCACCGACGACCAGGCGCAGAGGCGAAATTTCAGCGGAGGGGCCTCCTCCTTGCCCGCCGCGCCGGCATCGAATCCGTCACCTTCCATGGATTCACAGGTGGAGGAGATTGTCAGGAGAGTGTTGTTGGAGTTAAAGAAGTAAAAGTCTGTCATACCGAAAGTAGACCTCAGATATCAGGGCTTGAACCGTTCAATCCCTGATATCCGATGTCTAGTCGGAGTAGGTGAGAATGATCTCGCCCTACAAAATGAAAATCTTATGCAAAAGGAGAAGTAAGCCATGCCCGTAGATGTTTCCATGATTGCCTTAGGAATGGTTGAGACCAAGGGTCTGGTCGGTGCGATCGAGGCCGCCGATGCGATGGTCAAAGCCGCCAACGTGACGCTGATCGGCAGTGAATATGTCGGCGGAGGGTACGTAACGGTGATGGTGCGCGGCGACGTCGGCGCGGTCAAGGCCGCCACCGATGCAGGCGCGGCAGCTGCCAAGCGTGTGGGCGAGCTGGCCTCAGTCCACGTCATCCCGAGACCGCATACCGATGTCGAGATGATCCTGCCTCAGAATACGCGCGGTTCGTTCGGTGGTCGCGGCGCTAAGGAAAAATAGGTAGACAGGTAATCGAGTAGACGAGTAAACAAGACACACCCAGGAGGTGTTGTTCCTGTTTACGTGTGTACGTGTCTACACTTTTACGTGTATACCTGTCTGCATCCTCATGCCGCGCCAGCTCTTTACTGCGGAAGATATACGTCGTCTCGCCCGCGAACGCGTCGAGACCCTTTTGCTCGCGCCGGATGATATCGTCACCCACGAGGCAACCGATACCGCGTTTGCCCTGGGCGTGAAGCTCATTCGCGAAACGGAATCAAACGCCGCCTTTAAAAAAGAGGCGCCGAGTCCGAATCTCCCGCCGTTGAAGGTCGTGAAGATGTCGAGCATCCAGGTGGAGCCGTTCCTTGAAGGCAAAACCACGCCGGGTACGAATGTCTGGCTGAAGGATGTGGTCATTACCCAGGACCGTTCGCCGATGGGTGCAGGCTACATGTCGCTCGACAAGGGCGAGATGCAATGGACGCTGACCTACGACGAGATCGATATTGTGCTGGAAGGTGAGCTCGTGATCACACGCGGCAATGAGCAGGTACGCGGCAAAACGGGTGACGTGATCTACATCCCCAAGGGATCGAGTATTACCTTTGGGACGCCGAGCTGGACGAAGTTTGTGTACGTGGTCTTCCCGGTCAACTGGAACGAGAAATGAGCGGATGAATCCGAATCTATCTGAGATTTTGACACAGGCGGACCGCGTCATGAATGCAGCCGGTGACGGGCGCCTGGAACCTGGTTCGGTCTCTCCCTCGAGCGTCCATGTCGGTGTGGACCTTGGAACGGCGTATACCGTGCTGGTCGTGCTGGATGAGCACTACAAACCGATCGCCGGTGAATACCAGTTTGCCCAGGTAACCCGCGATGGCCTGGTCGTGGATTTTGTGGGTGCTGTGGACCTGCTTCGTTCGATGAAATCCAGGGTCGAAAAGAGACTGGGTTTCGAGCTGGCCTCGGGAGCGTCTGGGTACCCGCCCGGTGTACCCCAGGCGGAAGTCCGTGCAACGGCGAATGTGCTTTTCGGCGCCGGGCTGGACTGCACAGGTTTGATCGATGAGCCGACGGCTGCGAACAACGTCCTGCAGGTAAAGGATGGCGCGATCGTGGATGTGGGCGGCGGTACGACCGGCATCGCTATCTTTAGGGATGGCAAGGTGGTGTACAC
>DASUOS010000424.1:0-3637 GCA_036276515.1 Anaerolineales bacterium
AGCAGGATCAGGGTCTGCGCCTCAAGTGCGGAGGCGACCCTGGCCGCGGCCCGGTCCGCATCCACATTGAGCGCCTCTCCCCTTTGACTGATAGCCACAGGAGCGATGACCGGCAGGCAGCCGGCGTCCAATAACAGGTACAGCAGCTCGCTGTTGACCGCTTCGATACGGCCCGTATAATCATCCCGGATAACCTTGCGCTTTCCATCTTCGATGCTCTGGATCGTATCCTTGCGCTTTGCCTGCAGGACCCGTCCATCCATGCCGGACAAGCCAAATGCATTGACGCCCAGCATCTGCAGCTGTTCGGTCAACAATGAATTGATCTTGCCGTTCACCGCCATGAGGAAGATTTCAAGTGTCTTCCGGTCAGTGTAGCGCGAAGTATGGCCCGAGGGCGAAGTGATCATTCTGGGCGGCCAGCCCAGCGACTCACCTAAAGCGTTTGCCTCTGCCGACCCCCCATGCACAAAAACCAGCTTCCGGCCATCCTTCAACAGTTTAACTGCATCCATGCAGATTGCAGAAAAATCCACCCCCTGTGTGCCGCCGAGTTTTATCACTAGGATCTCATTCTTCATACTACCTCTTTGCTTTCTAGCTTGGATGCAGGCCCATGAATTCCAAACCGAGGGTCTCTTCCCAACCCATCATCAAATTCATACACTGCACGGCCGATCCTGCCGCGCCTTTCATCAGGTTGTCGATCGCACAGATCGAGACAACATGTCCGCTGCTTTCGTCCAGCTCAAAACCCAGGTCGGCATAGTTCGTGCCGGCCAGGATCTTCGGCTCGGGGACACGATAGATCCCACGCTGCTCCTTCACAATTCTCACAAATGGATTCTCGCTGGCGACCGCACGGTAGGCTTTCCACAAATCCTTAGCCGTCACACCCGGCTTAACCTTTGCGTGAGCCGTTGCGAGCACCCCGCGCACCAGATCCACAGCCGTCATGGTCAGCCGGACATCCCGTATGCACATTTCCTGGATCACTTCAGCCGTATGCCGGTGGCCAAAGGCCGAGAACGTGCGGATCACGTTGGCGCGTTCGGCGTGATGGGATCCTGCATTCCCCTCGGCGCCAGACTCCGAGGATCCCACCTTGAGCTCGACGATGAGGGTGGACGACAGGTCGATCAACCCCGCCCGAACAAGCGGCAGCAGCGCCAGGTTTCCGGCAGTCGCATTGCATCCCACGCCGCTGATGTAGCGGGCCGCTGCCATTTCGGCGCGGTGCAGTTCCGGCAGTCCATACACGAACCTGTCCAGCCAGTCGGGCGCGGCATGTTTCTTTCCATACCATTGTTCGTAGAGTGCCGCATCGCGCAGGCGAAAATCCGCCGCCAGGTCGACGATCCGGGGAGCCAGTTTTGCATACTCCTCGATATGGCGCTGCGCTTCGCCATGCGGCTGGGCCAGGAACAACAGGTCCACCGGTTCCAACACGGCCGGATCGCTGAATTTGAGCTGTGTCCGTTTCCTCAGGTTGGGATGGACCTGGTACACATACTCCCCCAGGTGCGAGCGCGACGTCACCTGGCTCACATCGACATTGGGGTGGCCCAACAATAATCTCAGTACTTCTCCCCCACCATAACCGGAACCGCCGAGGATGGATACGCGTGTCATCAAACAACCTCCCTGGCGACGCTCATCACATACTCCACGATCTCCCCGGCTATATCGATCCCGCTGACAGGCTGCATCGTATGGAACTCCATGGTGTGGTTGATCTCATTGACCACGAGGCCCATTTCCGGATGCTCCACCAGGTCGATCGCCAGCACCCCTCCGCCAACCGCTCGGGCGGCACACAGGCTTAGCTCCTCAATTTCGGGCGTGATCGGGCAAAGCTCGCCTTCTCCGCCGCGGGCCGTGTTTGTGATCCAGTGCTCCGATTTGCGATACATCGCGGTCAGTACCCGGTCTCCGATCACGATCACCCGGATATCCCGGCCGGGCTTGTCGATGTATTCCTGGATGTAGAACACCGAGTGCTGCGCCGAGCCCAGCGTGGATTTGTGCTCGAGCACCGCCTCTGCCGCGTCGCGGTCGTTGATCTTCGCCAGCAATCGCCCCCACGACCCCACCACGGGTTTCAACACCACCGGGTAACCAAATCTTTCGATGGCTTCCAGGGCGGCTTCGGGAGTGAAGGCAGTAGCATTATGCGGCTGGGGCACCCCGTCACGGGCAAGCACAGCGCTGGTCATCAGCTTGTCGCCGCAGATCTCTGCCACGTCTGCCGTATTGACCGTCGGCACGCCGAACGCCTGCAGCAGCCGCAGGGCATACAGTCCGCTGTTATAACTGATGCTCCGTTCCAGCACGGCGTCAAAGCGCTGCCACGGCGTGGGGTTGCTCAAATCAAAATGGATGGCGCGGTCGTCGAGGCGCTCATAATCGATGCCGCGCTTTTCCATCGCACTGAAGATCCATTTTTCTTCAACCCGGACACGTGAATAGAGAACGCCGATCTTCAATCGCGGCTTCATGAGCTATTCGCCCCAATCTTCCTGTTCCATGGGGGCCAGCTGGACCATTGCCGGCTCGAGCGAAGTGACTTCCAGATCGACACCACAATCCGGGCAAACCAGGATCTCTCCCACTTCCGTATTCTCCGCCAGGGCAATTTCTGCAGCACATTCGGGACAAGTAACAGTGGACATATCTATTCTCCTTTTGTTTTTTCAGTTCCCTTGATGAGGGAAAGGATTGATTTTGCAAGCTGGATCTGATTTTTGACCGGCTGGAGACCGGTGCCGCCGATCGCGTTTCTTTTGTCGATAGACGTTCGCGGGTTGAACACATCAAAAACATCCGCTTCGAACACAGGACTGAGCGACTGGTACGCTTCGAGGGGCATCTGTTCCATCGATATCCGTCCCTCCCCGGCCGCCCGGACAGCTCTTCCGGCGACTTCATGTGCTTCACGAAAAGGAACGCCCTTCCCAACCAGGTAATCCGCCAGATCGGTGGCATACAGGGTCGAGTCGATGGCAGACCGCATTCGATCCGGCCGGACTGTGATGGTTCGCAAGGCGCCTGCGATCACAGGCAGAATCGAAAGCAAGGTATCGGTGGCCTGAAAGACCGGGGCTTTGTCCTCCTGTAAATCCTTGTCGTATGTGGATGGCAGGCCTTTGAGGGTGGCAAGCAATCCGCTGAGCAATCCCAATAGCGTTCCGGCCTTGCCTCGCGCCAGTTCAAAGACATCAGGATTCTTTTTCTGGGGCATGAGACTCGAGCCGGTCGAGTATGCATCGGACAACTCGAAGAAGCCGAACTCGGCACTCGTGAAGAGGACGATCTGCTCCGCAAGTTTGCTCAAGTGAATCCCAATCATCGTCGTGCAGAATAAGTATTCTGCAGCAAAGTCTCTATCTGAGACAGCATCAATACTGTTTTGAGAGATGCCCTCAAACCCAAGCGCTTTTGCCAGTGCCAAGCGATCGATGTTGAAGGGCACTCCCGCCAAGGCTCCGGAGCCCAGGGGCAGAACGGAGACGCGCCGGGTCAAATCCTGTAAGCGTTCCACATCCCGCTGAAGAGGCCAGTAATGGCTCAACCACCAGTGCGCCAGCAAAATCGGCTGGGCACGCTGCAGGTGGGTGTAGCCGGGCATCACCGTTTC
>DASUOS010000425.1:0-4706 GCA_036276515.1 Anaerolineales bacterium
TGTTGATCCCGATGTACTTGAGCACCATGTCAATATAGGGGTTGATAATTCCAAACCTCGGCAACAGGACCGTAAGCGGAAAGATCAGGACCAGAATGAGAGGCAGTCCCCATTTGCTTTTGAAAACATTTTTCATGGGTGATCTCCTCTCAAACCTTCTGCGCCATCGGCCGCCCGAGAATACCCGTGGGGCGGAAGATCAGAAGGATCAGGAGCAGCGAAAAGGCGACGAAATCCCGGTAGGTGGAGGGTAGGAACACGGGCGTGAAGATCTCCACGAACCCCAGGATGAAGCCACCGATCATCGCGCCGCGGATGTTGCCGATCCCGCCAACGACCGCCGAGATGAACGCCCACCAGCCGATACGAATGCCCATGTAGGGATCGATGGTGTACGCCATGCCATACAGCGTGCCGCCGACTGCCGCGATGGAGGCGCCCAGTGCGAAGGTCATCGAGATGATTCGGTCTACGGGGATGCCCATCAGCGGCACAACCGATTTGTCCCAGGAGATGGCGCGCATCGCCATACCGGTCATTGTGTGCCGCACAATGTTGTCCAGCAGGATCATGACCAGCGCCGAAACGACGATGATCACGATCTGGATGGTGGAAACGGTCACCCCTCCGATGTTGTAATTGACCGCCGGGATGAGAGCGGGCAGGAAGCGCGGCGCGGGTCCCACCGGCTTGAAGGCCACCATGAAATTCTCGAGGAACAAGCCAACGCCCAGGGCAGTGATCACTGCCGAGATACGCGGCGCGGTCCGCAATGGTTTATACGCCAGTCGCTCGATCCCCACCGCCAGGAGCGCCGTACCGAACATGGCAACGAGCAGGGTTACGACAAACAGCACGATCGGATTGATCCCTGTGAGGAGAGCGATAACCATGGTCGAGAAGAAAAATGCCAGATAGGTGCTGACCATGAAAATATCGCCGTGGGCAAAATTGATCATGGTCAGAATTCCATAGACCATGGTGTAGCCCAGGGCGATCAGGGCATACACGCTGCCCACTTGCAGTGCATTGAGGATCTGTTGGATGTAAAACTGCATCTGATATTCTCCGATGACACGAGGGCGGCTGGACCCTGGGGTCAGCCGCCCTCCTTAACCTGCTTGCTATCGACTACGGAGCTGCACTGGTGAAGTATACGAACTTGCCGTCCTTGACCTGCAGGATCACGGCACTCTTGACGGGATCGCCCGTGCCTTTGAACTGCATATTCCCTGTCACACCTTCATAGGAGGTGATGGCAGAGAGCGCATCGCGCACCGCCTGGCGGTCGAGCTTGCCAGCCGCCTGGATCGCCTGGAACAAAAGCCCGAACGAGTCGTATGTGAGAGCTGCCACATCGTCAGGCGTCTTGGTATAGGCACCCTCATACGCTTTGATGAATGCCTGTGCCTTCGGGGTGGCAATGTCGGCTGCATAGTGGGTTGTGAAGTAATAGCCCTCACACTCATCGCCGCAGAGCGTCACCAATTCGATATTGCCCCATGAGTCGCTGCCCAGAATATTCCCTGTAAACCCAGCCTTGTGAGCCTGCTGCACTTGCAGCGGCACTTCACTGTAGTAATTGGGCAGGAACAGGCTATCGGCGCCAGCATCCTGGATGCTCGTCAGTTGCGAAGAAAAATCCTTATCACCTGTGGTGTAGGTCTCAAACGCAACCACCTGGATGCCGTTCTCTTCCATGGTCCGCTTATAGACCTCGGCAATGCCCTTGTTGTATTCGGAGGCGACATCGTACAGCACGGCGGGCTTGGTGGTCTTCAGCTCGTCCTTGGCGAACTTTGCCGCGACTACACCCTGGAAGTCATCGATGAACGCGGCGCGGAACACGAACTTCTTCGCCTCATCTGTGTCGCCAACTTTTGTCGTCTTCGGGTTGGTGGACCAGGGACTGATCATCGGCATGGTACTGCTTTCGGCAACTACCGAGGCCGGGATGGCGTTGCGACTGGCGTTGGGTCCGACCATCGCCAGGGCGCCAGCCGTCACCAGCTTCTGGGCGGCCGCCGCTGCAGACTCAGCCTTATCTTCATTATCCTCGACGATCAGCTCGACCATGTATTTGGTTCCCCCGACATCCAGGCCGCCGGCATCGTTGACTTCCTTGACGGCCAACTCGGCGGCATTCTTGCTCGACTCTCCAACCACAGGAATGGTGCCGGTCAGTTCAACGTTGAGGCCGATCTTGATCGCTGTCGGTTCAGCAGGCTGGCAGGCGCTGAGAACCATACTTAACAGCATTAAAACCAGTACAAAGAGAGACAGCCGTTTCATTACTTTCTCCTTCTTCTTTTCAGGGATCTAATCATGATGGACAGAGCAGGCAGAAAAGCTCCTGGTACTTCGCACGTTCCTGGTATCACCTCCTTTCCACTATGTAATGAACACGAACCAAGCAAACCGGATACGTTCACTCCGATTTTGGCTATCTATTCACCCCAGCCCAACAGTTTTATTATACAGTTCCGACCAATCGAAAAAAAAGTGATAAACATCATAGCTTCCCCACTTTGACGCAGCCAGCAAAAAAAATCGGCGCAGAGCTCGTTAAGTCTCTGCGCCGAGTGCCGTTCCCTTACAGCGGATCCTGGATCTCTGCCGCCCGCAGGGTATTCCTCATCAACATGGCGATGGTCATCGGACCCACGCCGCCCGGGACCGGGGTGATGAAGCCCGCCACTTCCTTGGCTTCTTCGAAGCAGACATCGCCCACCAGGCGGCGGCCGCTCTTCTTGGTGGCATCCGGGACGGAATTGATGCCCACATCGATGATCGCCGCGCCGGGCTTGATCCAGTCGCCGCGCACCATCTCGGTCCTGCCGATGGCTGCGATCAGGATGTCGGCCTGGCGGACCACAGCGGGTAGATCCTTTGTGCGCGAGTGACAGACGGTCACGGTGGCGTTCTTACCGATTAACAGCAGGGCAGCCGGCATGCCTACGATGTTCGAGCGTCCCAGCACAACAGCGTTGGCGCCTTCGATCTTAACCCCAGCTTTCTCGAGCAGATAGATGCAGCCATACGGCGTGCACGGCACGAACAGCGGCTCTCGCCCCTTCTGAGCAAGACGACCGATATTGATCGGTGAGAAGCCATCCACATCCTTCTCGATGCTGATCAACTGCAGGACACGTTCTTCATCTAAGTGAGAAGGTAACGGCAACTGCACCAGGATCCCATTCACGGCGTTGTCATCGTTCAAAGACTTGATGAGCTTTTCCAGCTCCTCCTGTGAAATATCGGCAGGCAGGTGCTGGCTGATGGAGCCCATGCCCAGTTCGGCACAGGCTTTCTGCTTGGATGCCACGTACGCCGCCGAATCCGGGCGGTCGCCCACCAGCACAGTCGCCAACGTGGGCTTTTGCTTGCCAGCCGCCGTGCGTTCTGCCACTTTCGCCGCAACGTCCTCACGGACCTGTTGCGCAATTAATTTTCCATCGATCAGTTGAGCTGTCATAGGTTCTCCTTTTTGCGATTGCGTCGATTGTACAGCCCCACTTTTTTTTCCTGTAGTGACACTTATCCCAACTTGGCGATTACGCCATTCATCCGGTGCTCATCGGATCCGTCGAGTTTCACAGCATCGATCTCGTTCCAGCGCGGCGACGGCGCAAAGGCGGTCACGCGCAGGTAATTCCCGGTGAGTCCTTCCATGCGCCAGCCCCACTCGCCCATCTCGGAGGTGGATTCCCATAGAACAGGCACGATGCGACCGACAAATCTCTGCCGGTAGGCCTTTGCCGACTCCTCCAGGGCGTCATGCAGGATGTGGTTACGCTTCTTTCGCAGCTCGGGCTTGACCTGTCCCTTCATCCGGGCCGCCCCTGTGCCCGGGCGCGGCGAATAGGTGAACACGTGCCCGCCTGCAAAGTTCATCTCGCGCAAAAAATCGAGCGATTCGGAAAACTCTTCGTCTGTCTCGCCCGGGAAACCGGCGATGATATCGGTGGTGATAGCAACATCCGGGATGACATCCCGCGCAGCCGAAACCAGTTCACTGAAGGACCGGGGTGTCGTCTTGCGCGCCATCCGCCGTAGCGTGGATTCGCATCCGCTCTGCAGCGGCAGGTGGAGGTGAGGCATGAGACGCCGTGCTGCGACCGAAGGGAGTGTCGAAGCATCCCATAAGGAGAAAAAGTCCGCGTCCAGGTCCCAGGGCTCCAGTGAGGAAAGACGCAGGCGCGGCACATCCGTCTCCCGCAGGATCGCCTGGATGAGGTCGCGCAGATGGAAGCCAAAATCGTGTCCCCACGATCCGAGATGGACACCGGTCAGGACGACCTCCTTCGTGCCGCCCGCCAGCGCTGCCTGGATGTCGAGCAGTACCTCGGCAACGGGTCGGCTGCGCCCGGCGCCGCGCGCAACCGTCGTGATACAGAATGTGCAGTGGTTATCGCATCCATCCTGCACCTTGATGAAGGCGCGGGTCCGGCGGTGCAGACCGGGCAAAGGCTCACGGGCAACAGGTTCCAGGTCAAAGGATTCAGGCTGAAGGTTTAATATCTCGGGGACAAGGTTATCTTTCCCGGCATTGTTGATTACACGCAAGACGTTCGGCAGCTCCTGAGCCTGCCCCGGCTGGAGGCTTGCCCAGCACCCCGTGGCGACGATCTCGCCGACACCCGCGCGCCCGATCTGGCGGATGCGGGCGCGCGAATCGGAGACAGCCTCATGGGTCACCGCGCAGG
>DASUOS010000426.1:0-31135 GCA_036276515.1 Anaerolineales bacterium
AACACCCATTCGACCTGGTTCCAGATGCCCGACCCACCGGAAGTCCCGCCGACAGCCCCAGAGCAGAGCAGGCCCACGGCGTCCGCAGCATCCACACAGGGGAGCGGTCCGATCAATTTACAGAACGACGCACCCAATCGAAGCGGCCGCGCTCTCATCGTGCCATTGTTGTTGTGGGCAGGGATCCTGATCGCTGTGGTGGTACTGGCGTACCTGCTGTGGAAACGATCGCTGCTGGCGAAAGTGGAGCGGCTGGCGATCCCGGAAACCGAGACCGGGGAGCAGCCTGTGAACGTACAACCGCCTGCCCCCCCTTCTGCAGAAGATGTGCAGGCTGCCTTTCAACAGGGCGTGGCGCTCGTGCGCGCCGGACAAGCCGAAGAAGGCATCGCCGAGCTGCGCAAGGTGGTCGCCGCCGAACCGGGAAACAACGAAGCCTGGTTCTGGCTCGCTATTGCGGCAGTGCGGCAGAAGTCATACCGCCTGGCGGAGCGCTGTTTTTTACAGGCAAAGAAACATGGCCATCCTGAAGCAGACAAGGCACTGGAGTGGTTGCAAAAACAACTGTAGCGCGTCCATACGATGCTATAATTCCGCGCGGCGGGAAGGATCGTTCTATCATCACCCCGGACATCCGGGAGGTTGGATGGAGAGCTGTCATCCAAGAAAATTGGAGGAACAGAAATGCGTATTCTGAAAATCCCCATCATTGTCTTCATGCTTGCGGCACTACTTGTGCCGACATCTGTGCAGGCAAAGCCCAAAGCACCCGGCAGCAATCCGTCCACGAGCATCACCGGAATCGACTGTGGGCTCCCTGAGTCGAACGCTGAGTCCCTGGAAATCCTGAGCAATTATTATCCGGGCTACTGGTGGGACCATACCGACCTGACCATAGCTGTCCAGGCGCATCCGAATGCCAAACCGGAGCAGCTGGCAGCCATCCATGAGGCCATCGCCACCTGGAGCGCCGTTCTGGACGAGTGCTTCGACGGGCTCATCACGCTCACAAATGTAACAGGCGAACTCAATAACCCGCAAAAGGCGGATATCACCCTGCATTATGTTCTCCGTGCAGGAGGTGTTTCCTTTGAAGGGTATGCCGTCTGCGGCAACCATGGGTGTCCCAATATCATGGTCCGCTCAGACCCGCCTCCCAGCCTGGGAGAGGACCCCTCTACCCCGGAGTACCTGGGCTGGGTGACACTGCATGAGATCGGTCACGCGCTCGGGCTGGGACATACGACCAACCTGTGGGAAAGCACCGACCTGATGGGTTATGGCTGGCCCGACCTGGGCGACCCCGTCCTTTCGGACTGCGATATCGATGCGCTGGCATTTGTCTTTGCCTGGGCGCTCGAAGGCAGCGACCCGTATCCTCCGGCCGAGGGTCCCTACGACTGCTCGCTGGATTAAGCAATGTACCAATAATCGCCCCGGGTTGAAGCCCGGGGCGATTTCTATCTATTCAGTGAATGTTCCCATAACAACTAAAGGAAGCTCTCGATCCACGGCAGTACTTCCGGGACGTCGACGCGGGAGGCATAGCCGGTCCCGGCGCAGTTAATGTTGGCAACATACGAGTTGACACCCAGAACAATGTTCGTGCCGCTTTGCAGGATCGGCCCCCCGGAGTCACCGAAGCAGATGCCGCCCGATCCACCACCCGGGTTGAAGGAAACCCGGATGAATTCCCTGGCATGGACGAAGTTGCCGGAGATCAGCTCCCCTGTGGCATAGTAGCGGTTATAGAAGCCATCCCAGCGGTAGAAAGGTGGAGGCTGGGGAAGCTGGTTTCCGGGGATCTGGGCCTGGAACTGGACGCCATAGCCGACAAATTCCACCGGGCTTTTGTTCGACAGTTCATCGACCTGACCTGGCTCGGGCAGAGCTGCAAACCCGCCCACATCCACCGGTTCGTCGAGAACGACAATCCCGACATCCCGGTAGGCAAAGGAGGGAAGGCCATTGCCCTTGCGGTTAGGATCATTATTGTATTCCGGGTAGGTATAGGCTGTTCCTTCCGTGGAGTCTCCACCGCCGAAGGGGAAATCATCGACGAGGAGAGAGCCATCTTCAGCCTGGAGTTTCTCCTCAAACCAGGCGCGAACTGCTACAGCACCATCTGTGCAGTGCCCGGCGGTCAGAACCACCGTGGGTGCGATCAGGGATCCGCTGCAGGACCAGGCCGGCAGGACCTGGCACTCTTCACCCTGTTCATTACAAAACTCTGCATCGAAGACCAGCAAACCTACATAAGGATGGGCATCCCCATCGGGCTGTCCATTGGTGATCGCTGCTGCCCCACCTGCCAGAGTAAAGACCAGCATCAAGGCAAGCATCGATCCAGTTACAACTTTTTTCATCTGTTGCTCCTCTTAATCATTTGTTTGTAGTGTACAACTTGCAATGACATCCTTCGAGAAATCTATTGACGGGGCATCACCTCCATTTCAGGCAGCATTAAATGGACCGAACAGGATTTCTGCGGCGGTCAAATTTCTTATAGGATGAGGTCTGGATTGGTGTGGGATGGTTTTCTTTTGTCACTATACCATGCCTGCCGGGTGTACCAGATGCCTCCAGAGCACTGATTTTTCGGCGAGTTTTACGGCTTTAGCCTTTCCCCAAGACACCTGTCCTGCCGCCAACAGGCTCACCCACATCATAAATGAGTCAAGTCGTTCATGAGTACTAACGCGGCTGGCTGCGCGATGGTACAATCGATCTGTGAATCATGCACCTGGCCCGCTGTTGATCGTCGAAGACATTGCGGATATTCTCACCCTGCTTAAGGCGACCCTGGAGTTCAAAGGCTACCGGGTCGTCACCGCACGGGATGGGGAAGAGGCTCTCAAAGCGATCGACCAGGAACGACCGGCGATCATCGTCACCGATATCCTGATGCCCAAAATGGACGGGTTCAGCCTGGTGCATCGTCTGCGGATCGACCCCAGCACACGCGATATCCCTGTCATCTTCCTCTCCGCCACATATGTGGCCCCCGAAGATAAAGCCTTTGCCCTGACGCTGGGCGTCACCCGCTTTATCGAAAAGCCGGTCAACTTCGACGAGTTCCTGCCCACGATCGCCGAGCTCCTGGCGGCCGGGAAAACATCCCCCCAGGAGCCGCTCGATGAGCCGGTCTTCTATGAGGGGTATCGCAAGAGACTGGAAACGAAGCTGCTGCACAAGAACACCCAGATCGCCCGGGCCGAGCACCTGCTCGAGACGATCGCCGAGGAAGAAAAACCATCCTTCCAGGCTTCCCTCCGCCAGGCCTATGAGGAACGGCGTGAGATCCAGAAACTGATCGATCAGATCCATGACGCGCTCGAAAACCCACCCTCGAAAGAATAGCCGGCGCGTCATGAACGTGTTTCCAGGCGTTTGATCCAGCCAGCATCCGAAGAACCTCTCTGCGGATGTTTTTGTTTCAAGGTGTAAAGGACCTGCCATGAAGTATTTCCTGACTGGTGCGACAGGTTTTTTAGGAGGTGTGCTGGCGCGCCAGCTGCGACAGGCGGGACATGATGTCCACGCATCGATCCGGGATCCAAAAAAGGCCAGTGAGCTGCAAAGCATGGGCGTTCGATTGTTTCCGGGCGATGTCACCGACAAGGAGTCCATGCGTGAGGCAATGCAGGGCGTGGATGGAGTCTTTCACGTGGCAGGCTGGTACAAGGTCGGTGTAAAGGATACTTCACCAGGGGAAAAGGTCAATGTGCAGGGAACCCGCAACGTGCTCGAGCTTATGCAGGAGCTGCGTATCCGCAAGGGGGTGTATACCAGTACGCTGGCCATCAATTCGGATACCCATGGCGAACTCAAGGATGAAAGCTACCGTTTCAGCGGAAGGCATCTCACCGAATACGACCGCACCAAGGCCGCCGCGCATGAGGTGGCCAAAGAATTCATCGCCAAAGGCCTGCCGTTGGTCATCGTGATGCCAGGTGCGATCTATGGACCCGGTGACACCTCTGGCCTGCGAAGGTCTCTCATCGAATATTTGAAGGGTAAGGTCCCCATGGTCCCCCGGGAGGCAGGCATCTGCTGGGGCTACGTGGACGATATTGCCCACGCTCACATCATGGGGATGGAGAGGGGCGTGCCGGGTGAGTCCTATATTATTGCCGGCGAGCCCTGCACGTACCAGGAGGCCTTCCAGCTGGCCAGCCATTTCACAGGCAGGCCAGCCCCTCGGGCGGTTTCCCCAGGTATCTTTAAAGTCATGTCTGCCCTGGTAAGACCCTTCGATCCTTTTCTCCCTGAGCTGTATAGGTCAGAGCCATTGCGAATCATGGCAGGTGTCACCTACTGGGGGGATAACAGCAAGGCCAGGCGCTTCCTTGGATATAACCCGCGGCCTTTGCGAGAAGGGTTGGAATCTACGCTCCAGCACGAGATGTCCCTCCTTGGAATGTGAAATACATTGGCTACACGATGAAACCCGCCGGCCTTGGCGTGTTTTTGTTCGCCCATAACCAGACTGTAATGTTCGTTTCATTGACATTTTACCCACAGAGTCATACAATACATTCATCTGATTAATCATACTTATGTTACGAGAACGCCCCTCCCCCGATATATCTGAATTTATGCGCTATCTTGCCACGCATCATGAAGTGGAAGATGGTCTTCCCTCGCTTAAGGATTTGAGCGTGGAGCTGCGCGTCAGCCTGGCGTCCCTGCGCGAACAGCTTGAAGTGGCGCGAGCGCTGGGCCTGGTGGAGGTCCGGCCGCGGCTGGGAACGAGGCGGCGCTCGTACTCCTTCACTCCGGCGGTCCGCCAGAGTTTGAGCTATGCCCTTGCGCTCAACGATACCCACTTCCACAAATTTGCCGAACTGCGCAAGCACGTCGAATCCGCGTTCTGGTTCGAGGCTGTCGAAAAACTGACCGAGGACGATCAGCGCGAGCTGCAATCACTGGTGGCGCGGGCCTGGGAAAAACTGCATGGCACGCCGATCCAGGTGCCGCATGAGGAACACCGCAACCTGCACCTGTTGATCTATCGCCGGCTCGAAAACCCGTTCGTGACAGGCATCCTGGAAGCGTACTGGGAAGCCTATGAAGCCGTGGGCCTGAACGTATTCGCCGGCGGGTACGAATATTTGGAGGAAGTCTGGCACTACCACCAGAAGATGGTGGAAGCCATCTGCATTGGAGATTACAAATCCGGGCATGAAGCGCTCGTTGCTCACACGGATTTGCTGTATCAAAGACCGTAATTTTGGAGTCGCGGAGCATGCTCCGCAAAACGATCAGCAGGTAGCTGGCCGACTCCATATCATTGAGGAGTGTTATGAACAAAGTAGTGAACGATTTTTCGATCATCGTTGGCACCAAAAACGGCTCGGGGAGCTCGACGGCCAACAATACGATCCTGCGCGCCATCTTCAAGATGGGCATACCGGTGTCGGGCAAGAACCTGTTTCCCTCCAACATCCAGGGTCTGCCCACCTGGTATACCATCCGCGTCAGCAAGGATGGCTTTATCGGACGGCGCGAGGAACAGGAGATCGTGATCGCCATGAATCCCGATTCCTTTGCAAGGGATCTGGCCTCGGTTGCACCGGGCGGCGCATTCTACTACGCCGACGATATCAAGCAGCCGATCACCCGCACCGACGTGGCGATCTATCCCATGCCGGTCAAGCAGCTCGTGCGCAGCGACCCGAACGTGCCTTCCGATTTTCGGGACCTGGTGGGCAACATGATCTACGTGGGTGTACTGGCGCACATGATCGGCATCGACCTGGAAACGATCAACGCCGCGCTAACCTTCCACTTCAAGGGAAAACAGAAACCGATCGATATGAACCTGAATGCGGTACGGATGGGTGCCGAGTGGGCCAGTGCCAATCTCGAAAAGAAGGATGCCTTTTTCCTCGAGCCTATGGATAAGACCAACGGCCTGATTATGGCAGACGGCAATACAGCGGCTGCCATCGGTTCCATTTTTGGCGGCGTGCAGTTCGCGGCCTGGTATCCGATCACCCCTGCCTCCTCCCTGGCAGAAGCGCTCAACGATTACCTGCCTTCGCTGCGCAAGCGTGAAGACGGCAAGCATACCTACGCGGTCGTGCAGGCGGAGGACGAGCTGGCTGCCATCGGCATGGCAATCGGTGCGGGATGGAGCGGGCTGCGCTCGATGACATCCACGTCCGGTCCCGGTTTGAGCCTGATGACCGAGTTCGCGGGGCTGGCTTATTACGCCGAAGTCCCGGTCGTGGTCTGGGATGTGCAGCGCATCGGTCCTTCGACCGGCCTGCCGACCCGCACCTCGCAGGGCGACCTGACCTTCACCCACTTCATGGGCCACGGTGACACCCAGACGATCATCCTGCTGCCCGGCGATGTGTTCGAGTGCTTCGAGTTCGGCTGGAAATCGTTCGACATCGCCGAGCGCCTGCAAAGCCCGGTCTTTGTGCTCAGCGACCTCGACATGGGGATGAACCAGTGGATGAGCAAGCCGTTCGATTATCCAGAGGTGCCCATGGACCGCGGCAAGGTTCTGTGGGAAAAGGATCTGGAAGAGCTCAAGGGCAACTGGGCGCGCTACCTGGACAAGGATGAGGATGGGATCACCTACCGCACCGTGCCCGGCAATAAACACCCGGCCAGCGCCTACTTTACACGCGGCACCGGCCACGATGAGAACGCCCGCTACACCGAAGACTCCGGCACCTGGCTGCGGATGATGGACCGCCTCCGTAAAAAATATGAGACCGCCCGGGAGCACATGCCAAAACCCGTGCTGCACAGCACGCCCGGTGCAACGGTGGGCATCCTCAGCTTCGGCTCGACTGAGTCGGCGGTGCTGGAAGCCATGCACCAGCTCGAGACCCAGCATGGCATCAAAGCCGATTTCCTGCGTGTCCGGGCCCTGCCGTTCACCCGGGAAGTCACTGAATTTGTCAACCAATACGACCAGGTCTTTGTCGTTGAAATGAACCGCGATGGACAGATGAACCAGATCCTGACCATGGAGTACCCCAATCGGGCTCCGCACTTCAGGTCTGTCGCCTATGGCGATGGCATGCCTGCCTCCGCCAAGTGGATCCGTGAAGGAATTCTCGCCCGGTACGCTGTGCCTGCGAACTCCAACGGCAAGTCTGCGGCGATCGCCGACCCCACCCCCTTATCATAGGAAAGGAGCCATCTCATGACCCAACCTCTCCCCATGGCCGGCGCTCCCGCCAACACCAACCTGGCCGGCCTTGTCAAAAATGATTACCGCGGTAACCCGACCACCCTGTGTCAGGGCTGCGGACACAACTCGATCTCGAACCAGATCATCAGCGCGATGTATGAATTGAGCATCGTACCTGAAAATGTGATCAAGTTCAGCGGCATTGGCTGCTCGAGCAAGAGCCCCACCTATTTCCTGAACCGCTCGTTCGGCTTCAACAGCCTGCATGGGCGCATGCCGTCGATTGCGACGGGCACGCTGTTCGGCGATGCCACCCTCAAGGGCGTCGGCGTCTCCGGCGACGGCGATTCGGCCAGCATTGGCATGGGACAGTTCAAGCATGTCATGCGCCGCAACGTCAACATGGTTTATATCGTGGAGAACAACGGCGTGTACGGGCTGACCAAGGGCCAGTTCTCGGCTACTGCCGAAAGGGGTCTTGCGCTCAAGAAGCAGGGCGCCAACCAGTACATGCCGGTCGACATCTGCATGGAAGCGCTTGCCTCCAACGCCACGTTTGTGGCACGTTCCTTTGCCGGCAACCCGAAGCAGGTCAAGGAGCTGCTTAAGGCAGCGATGGCCCATAATGGCATCGCCGTGCTCGACATCATCAGCCCGTGTGTTACCTTCAACAATCAGGATAATGCCTATCACTCCTACGCCTGGGGCAAGGATCATGAAGAGCCACTGCATGATATCACCTACATTGCGCCGCGCAATGAGATCATCCTCGAAGAGGAGATGAGGGAAGGCGAGATCCGCGAAGTATCCATGCACGATGGGTCGGTGGTCATCCTCAAAAACCTGGACAAGGATTACAATCCGACCGACCGCTTCGAAGCGATGAGAGTTCTGGCCGAATCCCAGCAGAACAACTGGCTGGCCACCGGTCTGATCTACATCGAAACCGGCAAGCCGTCGCTGACCGATATCTACAACCTGGTCGATACGCCGCTCAACCGTCTCGAGGAAGCAGACCTGCGGCCGGGCCGCGAGATGATCGACCAGGTCAATGCCCTGATGTTCTAGACCCCCTCCGCCCCTCCGGGCACCTCCCCCATTTTCCGACTGAAGTTCGTTGGAAAATGGGGGAGGCTGGGTGGGGGTCTTTTTTTTATGATCGAAATCACACCCACGTTTTCAATCGATGAAAGCGAGCTGCAGCTTTCCTTTGTGCGCGCTTCGGGGCCGGGTGGGCAGAATGTGAATAAAGTAGCGACGGCTGTTCAGCTGCGGTATGATGTTTTGACCTCATCCCTTCCGGCGGATGTGAGGGGGCGGTTAAGGCATCTGGCTGGAAAGAAATTTACAAACGAAGGGGTATTGCTGATCGAAGCAAAAACATATCGCACACAGGAACAGAACCGTGAAGATGCGATTAAGCGATTTGTGGATCTGGTACGAAGAGCCTTTGAGAAGCCCAGGGCCCGCCGCAAGACAAAGCCAACCAAGGCTTCAAAGGAAACAAGAATAAAGGAAAAGAAGCAGAGAGGGGAGATCAAGAGGATGAGACAGAATAATACATTTGAATAAGATATCGTGCTCCCGAAGGAGTGTAAATAGTCCTGCAGAGAGTGGAGCGTAGTTTGCAGGGCATAGAACGCCTTCTCCGTTCAGTGCGCGATTAATCGGTATAATCCCCGTCTTATGAACAGGACGTTTGTGGGAATTCTTTGCGGGCTGGGCGCGGCCAGCATCTGGGGCGGGATGTATGTGGTCAGCAAAGTAGTGCTCGAAATTATTCCTCCTTTTACCCTGGTGGCCCTGAGGCTCGTGCTGGGGGCGGTCACCCTGGCAGTCATTTTACTCCTGAGAGGATTTCCGAAACTGTCTCGGGCTAAAAAAATGCAGGTGCTGGGCGTTGGGTTCGTCGGGTACGGTGTTTCATTGAGCCTGCAGTTTCTGGGGACCAAACTATCCACGGCGGGAAACGGATCCCTGGTCACTTCCGCAACTCCGGCATTTGTACTGCTCTTCGCCTGGCTTCTGCTTGGAGAACGGATCACCGGCCGACGGCTGCTGGCCCTGTTTGTGGCAACCCTGGGCGTTGTGGCAGTCATCGATCCCGGGTCCGCTCGCCTCGAGCCGGACTTGTTCCTGGGCAACCTGTTCCTGATCGGGGCGGCGATCACCTGGGCGCTGTATTCGGTACTGGTTCGCAAGGTAACGCAGAGTATGGATGTAATGCTGTTCAGCCTGATTGCCTTCCTCGGGGGGCTGCCGGTCGCTGTCCCCGCGGCCGCATGGGAGCTTACCTCAACAAGCATAGGTGAGATCACCCTGGGTGTGGTGGGAGGTGTGCTTTTCCTGGGGATTATCTCCACGGCGTTGGCCATGGTCCTTTGGAACACGGCCTTCGCCTATGTCAGCGCCGGGCTCGCTTCCCTGACCTTTTTCGCCCAGCCGGTGGTCGGTACGCTGCTCGGCTGGCTTTTTCTGGGCGAGCAGGTCACACCCCTGTTCCTGTTCGGCGGGGCACTGATCGGCCTGGGAATGGTTATATCGAGCCGCGAATCGGAAGAGGGGTAAAAAAAGCGCCTGTCCTGGTCAACGGCAAAGCAAGGTATTTAACTGATGGTATGCAGTGCCGCCGTTTTTTTACCGCGCAGAAGCGAAGTACACAAAGAAAGCTTTATTCTCCGCGAAGGGAGAAGAAGCCTGGCGGTCTTCGCGCCTTCGCGGTTTAGATTCCTGCTCCGTGCGTAAGGTGAGTTATTTAAATTCACGAGAAGATTAAAATTTTGGGTACTTGACAAGCGCCTTAAAATCCATATACTGGAAAGTAACACGTGTTACCAAAGAAAAAGTATGCCTAGCAAAAAGCGTTCTACCAGTACAGACGTGGCAAAACTCGCCGGGGTATCACGCACCACCGTCTCCTTCGTTCTTAACGATGTTCTGGGCGTGAGCATCAGCGATGTTACCCGTAAACGTGTGCTGGATGCGGCCCGTGAGCTCGACTACCATCCGAACGTTGCAGGCAAAAAGCTGGTCAGCGGCAAGTCTTACACGATTGGGCTTGTGCTTTGCCAGTCGCCCGAGCAGATCTTTACCGATGCATTCCTGCCTCAGGTGATGCTGGGTGTCGAACAGGCAGCGATTCAACATGGATTTCATGTATTGCTGAAACCCATCGATCCAAATGAAGCTGGAGGCTATGCTAGTTTGATCCGGGAAAACCATGTGGATGGAATATTACTATCCGGCCCTCGCCAGGATGATACGGCGCTTGTCCGCTTGTATGAGGAGGGAGTACCGATCATGCTGATGGGCCAGCTTCCTGATACCGCCATCCCATTCGTGGATGTGGATGCCACGGCCGGTGCGCAGGCCGCCGTCAGCCACCTGATCTCGCTTGGACACCTGCGGATCGGGATGATCACGAACGCCCCCCTCACCTATACCTCTGCTCAACAGCGACGCACAGGCTACCGGCAGGCATTGCTGGCGGCCCGCCTTCCCTTCGACGAGTCGCTCATCCAGGAAGGCAATTACACCCCCTCTAGCGGCTTTGAGGCCATGTCTGAGTTATTGGAGATCTCTCCGAGAGTCACAGCTGTTTTCGTCGCCAGCGATGTGGTTGCCATGGGCGCCCTGCTGGCAATCAAGCGCGCCGGCCTGCGCGTCCCCCAGGATATGGCCGTTGCCGGTTTTGACGATATCCCCCTTGCAGAGTACTTCGATCCCCCGCTGACCACCGTCCATCTGCCCGCCTACGGACTGGGATGGGCGGCAGGTGAGCGATTGATCCGCCTGATTCGCGGCGAAGGTTTGAACGAACACTCATTGCTGCTGGAATCCAAACTGATCGCCAGACAATCCAGTTTTATAGCATAAGCATTCATTCAATTCATTGATGAATGGCGCTCACACATTCGATTTGATTAACACGTGTTAGTGAAGGAGGTGAATGGCAAAAAATTGAACAATTGACCGAACAACGACTGAACAACGACCGAAATTGAAACTACCGTACGAATCCTAATTCTATTCGGAGGAAAAGAGATGTACAAATTTAAGATTTTGGCTGTCCTGCTGTTTATCAGCCTGCTGGCAGCCGCCTGTGGCCCGGCCGATACCCCCACTCCCGTGATGACGGACGAGCCGGCTACTCAGGCACCGACCGAAGTTATGACCGAAGAACCCACCGAGGCTGCAACCGAAGCCCCGACGGAAGCCGCCACTGAAGCCCCTGTTGCCGGTGAGATCGATTGCAAGGGCGCACAGCAGGGCGATGAGATCAGCATGCTGTACCAATGGTCTGGCGAGGAAGAATCACAGCTTAATCAGGTGTTACAGCCTCTCCTGGATGCCTGTGGTCTTGTGATCCGCCCGGAATCCAGTCGGGACCAGGCTCTCCTGGATACACGCGTCCAGGCCGGCACACCGCCGGATGTCGCCTTCTGGCAGGTCGCTCAGCTGGTGCAGTATCAGGACCAGCTGCAGGATCTGGAAGCTCTCGGCGCCAACCGCGAGAGCTACAGCGAATTCTTCCTCGATCCGGTGACGATCGACGGGCGCTGGCTGGGTCTGCCGATCAAGGCGGACGTGAAGTCGATCATCTGGTATAGCCCGGCCAATTTTGAGGCGCTTGGCTATGAAGTTCCCACCACCTGGGAAGAGCTGGATGCACTGGTCGAGCAGATGGTGGCCGACGGGAATGTGCCCTGGAGCATGGGTTTCGAATCCGGTGACGCCACCGGCTGGACCGGGACGGACTTCGTCCAGGATATCATGCTGGTCCAGCAGGGTCCTGACTTCGTCAAGGGTGTTATCGATGGCAGCATTCCCTACAATGACCCAGGCGTCATGCAGGCCTATGAGACGTATGGAACGTGGGCCACCGATGAGACCTATACGGTTGGCGGCGCCCAGGGCACGCTCTCCACTCCTTTCCTGGAGGCCATTTACAAGCCCTTCGCCGATCCCCCGGAAGCTATGATGGTCAAGCAGTCGGGCTTTGCCGGTAACGAGATCAAAACCCAATTCCCTGATCTCGAGCAGGGAACCGACTACGACTTCTTTGTTGTTCCTGGAATTCAAGGCCTGCAGGGTTCCATTGAGCCCATGATGGTGTTCAATGATACGCCAGCAGTACAGGCTTTGGTGACCTACTTGTCCTCTCCTGAGGGCGGCGCAAATTGGGCAGCAGCAAGTTTTGGCCTCTCTCCTAACTCCGGTGCGACCGGAAATTACACCGACCCATCCCTCCAGAAGCTGGGCGATGCCATTGCCGAGACCCAGGGATTCACGCCTGACATCGGCGATACGATCCCTGGCGGCTTCGGCTCTGCCGAGTTCCAGGGCGTCAGTGAATATGTCAATGGCGGCGATCTGACCGCCATCCTGGACAATCTTGCGAACGTCCAGGCCGAAGGTTTGAACCCGTAACACGTACGTCTGATGGGGACGTCTCGCTTGAGACGTCCCCATCTTTTTTTACATTCGTATGACATTGCAGCACTATCCAGAGATCAGGAGACTTGGAGGAGTTGCTCTCTTCTCCATCCCTGGTGATGATGTCATAATCTGGCTCTCTTTATAAAGATCAACAAGGAGGACGAGATGGCCACTCCACAGGATATCTCCAAACCTGCAACAACGCCGGAGCTCGCGGTGGGGAAAAAACCGATTCGACGATCCTCGGCGCCGCCGGTCCCCGAGATCATGAAACAGGGGGGGCTGACCCCCTGGTTGTATCTCCTGCCCGCGCTGCTCGTGATGTCGTTCTTTATTGTTTACCCGATGGTCAACACCATCAGCCTCAGCTTCCAGAACCGGGATGGGACCGCCTCGGCGGCCACCACCTGTCAGGAAGGCAGGCCCTGCTGGGGTGTCTTCGAAAACTACCGCTACGCCCTGACCGCCGAATTCAACACCAGATCGCCGCAGGCGTTCTGGAATTCCTTCTGGAGCTCCTCTTACGGCAACACGATCAAATGGATCGTGGTCATGGTGTTCGGCACTGTCTCGATTGGCCTGGGGTTTGCCGTTCTGGCAGACAGGGTGAAGTACGAATCGCTGGCGAAGGCGATTCTGTTCATGCCCATGGCCATCTCCTTTGTGGGCGCAGGCGTCATCTGGAAGTTCGTCTACGATTACGGTACACAGCAGAACCAGATCGGCCTGTTGAACGCCCTCATCACCTCGCTGGGCGGAAAGCCAGTTGCCTGGCTTTCGACAATCCCGATCAATACCTACATGATCATTATCGTGGGGATCTGGATCTGGTCCGGGTTCTGTATGACGATCCTGGCCGCGGCGCTGAAATCGGTCCCGGATGAGATCCTGGAAGCGGCCCGAGTGGATGGCGCCACCGAATGGACCGTTTTCTGGAGGATCATGGTCCCGATCATCCTGCCGACGATCACGGTCGTGGTCACGACCATGGTGATCAATGTGCTCAAGCTGTTCGATCTCGTCTACGTGATGACTGGCGGCAACTTCCAGACCGATGTGATCGCCAACCGGATGTACACAGAAATGTACAAGAACTTCCATGTTGGCCGCGGCACCGCAGTGGCGGTGATCCTGGTGATTGCAATCATTCCGTTCATCTACTACAACATCAAGCGCTTCCTGGCGCAGGAGGCAATGCGATGAACAGGGACAAAGTCAACAAAATCCTTAACAGGATTCCCCTTCATGCGATCATCATCTTTACGATGATCATCTGGATCATTCCTACCATCGGTCTGCTGTTTACCTCCCTCCGCCCGCCCGAAGCCGTGCGCGGTACCGGATGGTGGACAGTGTTTTCCCCGCCTCCTGGTGCAGCTGCCTATACGCAGTTTTGCGCCTCCTGTCACGGTGCCGATGGCAATGAGCTGCCCGCGGCAGACCTGTCCAATCCGGATTTCGTCGGCCAGTACCCACGGTCCCTGCAGCTACTGGCAGCACTGCGCCGCGACATCAACGGCCAGCCCCATATGGGTGATATCCCGCTTCCCAGCCCACAGGAGGCAGCCGATATCGCAGTCTACCTGCGAACTCTCTCAGGCACCGAGACCACGACCCAATTTACGACCAACAACTACATTGATGCACTGGTCGGTTATCGTGGGCAGAACACGTATCGTGCGGATTGTGCGGCAGGCACGCAGCCCCCGGACCTGAGCTGCACCCTCAGTGATATTCTCAATCCGCGCGGCATGGGACGGGCATTCCTGAACAGCCTGTTCGTTACCATCCCTGCTACCATCCTGCCAATCCTGTTCGCCGCCTTTGCCGGTTATGCCTTTGCCTGGCTCGATTTCAAAGGCCGCTTCCTGCTCTTTGCCCTCCTGGTCGGTTTGCAGGTGGTCCCCCTGCAGATGACCCTCGTGCCGATCTCGCGCTTCTATGCCCAGGTCGGGTTAAACGGCACATTCCTGGGCGTATGGCTTTTCCATACCGGCTTCGGCATGCCCTATGCCATCTACCTGATGCGCAACTTCCTGGGAACCCTGCCGCGTGACCTGTTCGAGTCGGCCTACCTGGATGGCGCCAACCACTGGACGGCCTTCCGCCAGCTGGTGATCCCGCTGGCCATGCCGGCGATCGCCTCTCTCGGCATCTTCCAGTTCCTCTGGGTCTGGAACGATCTACTGGTGGCCCTGGTCTTCCTGGGCGGCACGACCCCGGTCATGACCTATCAGATCAGCAACATGGTCACTTCACTGGGATCCGGCTGGCAGGTTCTGACGGCTGCGGCGTTTCTTTCGATGCTGCTGCCGATGATCGTGTTCTTCTCACTTCAGCGTTACTTTGTGCGCGGCATGCTGGCCGGCGCGGTGAAAGGATAACGGTCCGGCCTTGCTGTCTTTGCTAAAGAACCAGATCGACATCACTCACGTCCCGTTCAGCGACCGGGGCTCCCGCATCCTCGTCTACCAGCATGTCAACCGGCCGAGCTTCTACGTGAAGCTGGCGGAGCGGCTGATCCACGTGGAGCCAGGCATCGAAAGCTATCTCCGCCGCCCGCCCTTCATGGATGATCTTTACCTTCTCGGAGAGGATGGCCAGGTGCTTGATTTTATCCTGACCACCTCTCCGGAAGTGCTGGAATTCGAAACGCGCATTGGCAGTTTCAAGCTCGCCTTCCAGGATTCGGATACGCTAGTCTTCCGCCTGCCAGACAACACCACCTCCGGACTGCGATTCCGGGTCAACTCGACCCACTGGTTCCGGACAGAGCCCGGCGGTGAAGTCAAGCACGTCCGCAACATGAGCTACGAAACCCTGAACGGCCAGGTGCTCGAAAACAAATCCACGGCTAATTTCCCGGGCGTAGAAATCCTGGTCCAGGCCGGGCAGGATTGTTCCATCGGTCTCCACACCTGGGACGGGGCCAAGACTGAGCATACCATCAAGCCATTTGCCGAGGTGCTGCAGGAAGCCGCTGCGCGCTGGGAGGAGTGGTTCAGCCGGGTGCCGGAGGTGGACGAGCGGTACCAGCGCAAATACGCCTATGCCTGGTGGGTGATGGCCAACAACCTGGTGGAACCCAGGGGCTACCTCACTCGCCCGGCGATGGTCCCCAGCAAATCCTCTTATGTTGGCACCTGGCTGTGGGACAGCGCCCTGCATGCCATGGCCTACCGCCATATCGATCCGGAGCTGGCGCGCGATCAGGTCCGCGTCATGCTTGCCCAGCAGCAACCTGATGGTATGCTGCCGGATGCCATTTTCGACGAAGGCATCGTCATCGAGATCGACCACCCCGTGCCTGGAAAGGTGACCAAGCCGCCGATCATGGCCTGGGCTGTGCTCAAAGTCCACGAAACGGAGCCGGACCTGGACTTTTTGCGTGAGGTCTATGAGCCGCTGGTCCGCGAGAACCGCTGGTGGTTCGAACAGAATGACGACGACCAGGATGGCATCATCCAGTACACCCATCCTTATTCTTCCGGAATCGACGATAACCCACTCTGGGATTATGGCATGCCGGTCGAATCGCCGGATATCAACACGTACCTGCAGATCCAGATGGCATCATTGGCGGCGATTGCAGAAGCCATTGGCAGGCGGGAGGAAGCACAGGCGTGGCAGGAGAATGCCAATAGCTTGACCAAACGTATGATCGACCACTTGTGGGATGAGGAGGCTGGTCTCTTCCAGGCGCTGCTCAACGAAGAACGGCTTCCGGTGCTCACGCCATTCCACCTGCTCCCGTTATGGACGGGACAGCTTCCCGACAGATACAACGACCGCCTCGTGGAACATCTGTTGAACCCCGATGAATTTTCGGGACGATTCAGGCTGCCTTCGGTGGCGTATAACGATCCCTCTTTTACTCAACATAAAATGTGGCGGGGTCCCGTCTGGGCCAATATCAATTATTTTTTCATAGAAGCACTGCAGCGGATTGGCAGGGACGATCTCGCCGTGGAGCTGCGCGGGCAAACTCTGGAAATGATCGCCAGCCAGCCAGGCATTTCGGAATATTACGACTCACTGGATGGCACTGCCCCGCCATCCTCCATCCCGGCCTTTGGATGGACATCGGCTGTGTTTATCGATCTGGCGATCCAGGCAAGCCGCACCCAGGCAGAAAAGGACAGGTCTGTCAAACATGAAGGATGAAAGGCTCTGGTACAAGAGCGCCATTTTTTATCAGGTGTACGTCCGTGCGTTCTACGACAGCAACGCCGATGGACATGGGGATATCAAGGGCTTAACCCAAAAGCTCGATTACCTGCAGGAGCTCGGGGTGGACTGTATCTGGCTCATGCCGATCTACCCATCGCCGCTGCGGGATGATGGCTACGATATCGCCGACTATTACAACATCGCCGAAACCTTTGGCACAGTGGAGGACCTGCGGGAGTTTCTGCAGGAGGCGCACTCACGCGGCATCCGCATCATCATGGACCTGGTGCTGAACCACACATCTGATGCGCATCCCTGGTTCCAGGCGGCACGCGCCGACCGAAATTCTGCATACCGCGATTACTACGTCTGGAGCGACACAGATCAAAAATACCAGGAGGCACGAATTATCTTTGTGGATACCGAGCCCTCCAACTGGACCTGGGACGAGACCGCCGGCCAGTATTTCTGGCACCGCTTCTACGCCAGCCAGCCGGACCTGAACTATGACAATCCAAGGGTTCAGGAGGAGATGTTGAAGATCGCAGGGTTCTGGCTCGACATGGGCATCGATGGCTTCCGCGCCGACGCAGTTCCCTATCTCTTCGAGCGCGAAGGAACCAGCTGTGAGAACCTTCCTGAAACCCATGCTTATTTGAAGAAATTGCGCGCTTTTATGGAGGATAAATATCCCGGTCGTATCTTGCTGTGTGAAGCAAACCAGTGGCCAGAGGAGGTCCGTCCCTATTTTGGAGATGGTGATGAGTTCCACATGGGATTTCACTTTCCGATCATGCCGCGCATTTACATGGCTCTCAAAAAGGGACGCGTCGAGGATATGGTCGACATCCTCAATCGCACACCAGAAATCCCTGAAAACTGCCAGTGGTGCATCTTCCTGCGCAACCACGATGAGCTCACATTGGAAATGGTTACCCATTCAGAGCGTCAGTGGATGTGGCAGGAGTATGCGCCAGACCCGCGTATGAAGTTGAACCTCGGCATCCGTCGACGCCTGGCCCCTCTCCTCGATAATGACCGGCACAAGATCGGGCTGGCCTATTCACTGTTGTTGACATTACCGGGGTCACCGATCCTGTATTACGGGGATGAGATCGGCATGGGAGATAACATCTGGCTTGAAGACCGCAACGGCGTCCGCACGGCGATGCAGTGGGAAGACGGGCCAACCGCCGGGTTTTCCAATGCCCCCGTCGATTCTGTGTATGTGACCGTGATCGCCGATGAAACGTATTCTCCCGGGCGCGTGAATGTCAAAGCGCAGCAGGCCGAACCCGCTTCCCTGTGGAATGCGCTCCGGCACATGATCGCGATAAGGAAACAGCATCCAGAGTTCGGCTGGGGAGATTTCAGGTGGGCAGACGCGCGGAATGAGCATATTGCTGCATTCGAACGGACGTATCGCAATGGGACCATTCTTGCCGTCCACAACCTGACCGATAGTCCCCAGGCTCTATCGCTGGAGACAAAAACAACCAAGGTGACCGACCTTCTTACAAAAAGAGAATTTACAGGTATCGAAGGCAGGGTCAAATTGGAGCTCACACCGTATGAATTCCTGTGGCTGGTCTAAAAAGGTGCCGGCATGAGAACATGCCGGCACCTTTTTCATAATTGTTCGCCTGGGTTAGCGTTCCCCCACGGTATGCAGCAGCGCCATATTCGGCGGGCGTATGGCCCCCACCGGGAAGCCGCAGACCATCACCACCTGGTCTCCCAGCTGGACCACATCCGAGCGCATCAGCTCTGAATCCACGTGGTCGAGCATCTCTTCCAACGAGTTGGCAAACGGGACGAGCTGCGGCTGCACTCCCCAGAGGAACGCCAGACGGTGGGCCGTATCTTCATTCGGCGTGAACGCCATGATCGGCACCCGCGGCCGGATCTTGGACATCAGCCAGGCAGTCTGGCCCTGGGTGGTAAAACAGGCCACAGCCGTGACATTTTTATCGTTGGCCAGCGCCTGGGCGGCACGCGCCATGGACGCCGCGTCGCTGTGCTCGAAGCCACTCACAATTTGCTGCTCCCCCCATTCCAAAAAGTGTGACTCAGCTTCGCGTGCGATCCGGTCCATCATTTGCACCGATCCCACAGGATATTTTCCAACGGCGGTCTCCGCGCTGAGCATAACCGCATCCGTACCGTCGAAGATAGCATTGGCGACGTCGGAGGCTTCGGCGCGCGTGGGCAGCGGGTTGGTGATCATGGACTCTAGCATCTGGGTGGCTGTGATGACCAGTTTGGCACGCCGGTTGGCAGTGCGGATGATGTGCTTCTGCTTTACAGGTACACTCTCGGGCGGAAGCTCTACTCCCAGGTCGCCGCGCGCTACCATAACACCATCCACGATCTCGAGGATTGCATCCAGGTTGTCGAGCGCTTCCGGCTTCTCCAGCTTGGCAATGAGCAGCGGCAGACGCTTCCCATTCGAGAACCGCTCCATTGCATAACGCACCTTCTTGACATCCTCCACCGTACGGACGAAGGAGACGGCCACCGCATCCACGCCCTGGGAAAGGCCAAAGGCCAGGTCTGCCTCATCTTTTTCGGTAAAGCCCGCGATCCGCAAGCGAATGCCGGGTAGATTTATACCCTTGTGGGAAGAGAGCGATCCTCCCACTAGAACTTTCGCCGTCAGAGTGCAGCGGCCTTTGACGGAAACTACTTCCAGCCTGAGGCGCCCGTCATCGAGCAGGAGCGGGTCTGAGGCCCGGACCGAATCGAAGAGCTGGCGGAAGTCAACAGGGATGTTGATCTGGTGGTCGTTGGGCACCGGGGTCCCGGTGGCATAAAGCGCGACCGTTTCCCCTTCCGAAAGCTGGACCGGTTCTGCCAGCTCCCCTACTCGGATCTTGGGTCCCTGCAGGTCCTGCAGGATCCCAATAGAGACACCCAGGCGGTCTGCAACCTTGCGGATCAACGCAATCCGCTGCTCGTGTTGTTCATGCGTACCGTGCGAAAAGTTCATGCGGGCCACATCCATGCCGGCCCGGATCAGTTTCTCGAGCACTTCCTCGCTCTGGCTGGCCGGGCCGATGGTGGCCACGATTTTCGCTTTTCTAGTCATTCGTTTGTCCAACTTAACACCCTTCATCAAAATGAAATGCTTTAAAAAAGCCTGACGAGTACACAGCTCGCCAGGCCTCCATAGTCGTCCATGCGCTAAATTTTACCGCGCATCTGTGTGCCTGAGCAAACCATATTTCAAAAACAGCCACATGTACAGAACTCCCCATCCCAGGACGAGATAAGAGCCCAGATAGGCAACATCTGCGAGAGTTGTCAGCAGGTTCCCCTGCTCGAGACTCCAGGCATACATGCCGGACGCTTCGAGCCAGGCATACAGAAGGTCAGCAAAGGAAAATACCAATAGGCCAATCCATGGCCGGGAGAATGCGCCGCCCATAAAGTTGCGCGCCAGCCACAAGGCGATGACTGCCATGATCAAGTCTGCGGCCGGATAAAACGAGTTGACGATCACATCCGGGGTTGGCGGAGTTTCTGCGGCCGCCGTGATCATTCGGTGGATCCCCGCAGTGAGCCCGACCAAGGCTGCAGCGGCAATCGCGATCCCTGTCCACAGCACCCTGGAGCCTGGCTCTGACAGTATTCGGAATTGTTGAATTAACGCCAGCCCCAGAAACAAATAGGATGTGATCCACAGCACATCGGGCAATCCAAGCGAGACTTCACCTGCCACGATATTGAGATATCCCCAGGCGACTTCGGCTCCGAACCACATCCAGAGCGCGAGCGCGAACCAACCCCAGACACGCCGCGGTGGGTCCTGTCTGTCGTAAAGGTTCCAGATCAAGGTGGCAAAGACCGCCGCGATCAGGGAAGCCACTTGCGGAACGACATTGGCAAAGAAGTTATTCCAGAAGTCTGAAAATGGCTGGTACCAGTAAACCACAATGTAGAACAGGAGCATTGCCAGGAAAAGGATGCCGGCCACCCTGAGAATTCGTTGTGACGATTGCTTCGAGCTCCAGCCCAATCTCATGATTCAATCCTCCGTGCCAATCCTGCATGGTCCAGCCCATCCTGGTTATAGAAATACTTTTTGAGTAGATCGCGGCAATGAGGATCCATCTTCAACAGAGTCTCCCACCATAACCCTTCGGCCATTCGCAGGCCAATAGCCTGGCTCGATTCATCATTGAACCGGCGCATGATCGCAAGGCAGGCGTTTCTCGCCTGCTGAATGCTTTCAAAGTAATGACGGTTGGACAGCCCATTGATCGTACTATTCATGCGCCAGCCTTGATCCTGCAGCCAGGCGGATAACTGCTCACACAACCGTTCTGTCAGGGTGCGCCCGGCCAGCTGGCTGAAACGGTTGATCACCATACGCACGAGCGGATTGAAGGCATAGCGCAGCCGATATTCCTGCCAGAGCTCGTGATCGCCGTCGCTGACAAACCACCTCACCTGGTATTCTTCATCTGCGAGTGCGTTAGGGAAAGCAGAATCGGTTACGGAAAAACGTGACTCCCTACCCTCGAATGTCAGCTCTTCAAGGATGGGAGTCGAATACCCGGCGATCAAATACACTCTTTCGACACTTTCCGACCGGACAAACAGAACAGTGGGTGATGTTCCCGCCGCCCAATCCTGCACACGATCAGACAGATCTCCCCTGGTGCAATGGGACTGCTCCATTCCCAGGACCGGCGCTTCGTGAGCGATCCGGGCCAGCCGCATAGCCTCCACCGATAGATTTAAAAAGGCAATGGAGGCATCCGGGCGGTCCATGGCATAGGTCCAGGACTGACGGGGGATGACCTCCATTTTTTGATTGAGACAGCCATACAACCCGGTCTGCGTACCATCCAGAAATGTCGAGACCAGATCCATCCCGGATGGATAGCGCAGCCGCATCAGGCCGGTACATTGTTCCTGACGGTAGCTTTCCAGCAGGGTCCGTAGAGTGCGCTGTGGAACCCTGAAATGCGTGTCAGGCAGGGTCGAAGTGAAATCGGGCATGGCTCGTTACAGACCTAATCCTACGCTCACCGATGCTGCCCGTCAACGATTTTCAATCTACAGTTTACTTACAGATAATGCAGCTCCCCGGCCTGCTTTTCCAGGTCGGCGCGAAAATCAGGATGGGCAATGTTGATCAACTGGCGGGCACGCTGGCGTATTGTCTTGCCGTACAGGTCCGCCACCCCGTATTCGGTTACTACATAGCGGACGTGGTTGCGGCTGGTCACCACACCTGCGCCAAGCTTGAGCATGGCAGCGATACGGGTAACCGGCGTCCCGTCCTTGAGGGTCGTCGTGCTGGGGAGGGCAATGATCGGCACGCCACCCTTCGAGCGGGAGGCGCCGTAGATGAAATCGAGCTGCCCGCCAACCCCGCTGTAGAGTTTGGGTCCAATGCTGTCTGCGCAAACCTGGCCGGTGAGATCCACTTCGATGGCCGAATTGACCGCGACCATGCGCTCGTTCTGGGCGATGATGAACGGATCGTTGACGTATTCCGTGCGGTGGAACTCGATCAGCGGGTTGTCATCTGCCCACTCGTACAATTTCCGCGTCCCCAGCATAAAGCCGGCAATGATCTTGCCGGGATGCAGACTCTTGCGGGCATTGGTCAGGACGCCTTCGTTGACGAGGTCGATGACCCCATCCGAGAATAGCTCGCTGTGAACACCGAGATCTTTTTTATTGCGCAGGTATTTGAGCACGGCGTCCGGGATGGCGCCGATGCCAAGCTGCATTGTGGCTCCATCGGGGATGAGATCGGAGATGAAGCCTGCGATCTTTTCGACGACTTCGGAGTTGCCCTCTTCCGCCATCGCCATCTCCGGGATTGGATAGTTGACCGGGACAATATAGTTCAACCGGCTGACGTGGATGAAGGAGTCGCCGAGCGTGCGCGGCATCTGCTGGTTGACTTCGGCGATGATCACCCTGGCCGATTCGGCTGGAGTCTTCGTTAATCCCACTTCCACACCGAGGCTGCAGAAGCCATGCTCATCCGGCGGGGAGACGTGGATGATAGCGATATCGAGCGGGAGATATCCGCGCTTGAAGAGCAGCGGGAACTCGGAGAGCAGGACCGGAGTGAAGTCGGCGCGCCCCTCCTGGACAGCCTTGCGCACGTTATGGCTGATGAACAATGTGTTGACGCGCAGGTGCCCTTCCATGTCGGGCTTGACATAATCTGCCGGGCCGATCGTCAGCGCCTGGCAGATCTCCACATTCTCGAGGTTCGGTGCGTACTCCACCAACGCGGCGAGGCACTTCTGCGGCACGGAAACGTTGCCGGTCAGGAAGATACGGCTGTTCGATTGGATGCAGTGGACTGCTTCTTCGGCTGTGACGATCCGCGATTGATAGATGCTAGTCCAGTCCATCGCCAACTCCTTCGGAAAGACGCGACAGGTGGACAAGCTCGCCATTGTGAGTGTTCACTGCCCTGGCGATCGCCCCATTCTCGGAGATGGCAGCAGCAACCCCCTTATTTGCAATCTCTTCGATGTACGGCATTGCCGCATTGACAAAGGCATGGGTTGCCGTCCGGGCAACCACACCAGGCATGTTCGGTACGCAGAAGTGAATGACGCCCTCTTCGATGTAGGTGGGCTGATCGTGCATGGTGGGACGTGAGGTCTCCGCGCAGCCGCCCTGGTCGATGCTGACGTCGATGAATACCGAGCGCGGCTTCATGGCGCGCATCATCTCGCGGGTGATCAGGATGGGTGTGCGCTCGCCGCTGACAAGCACCGCGCCCACCACCACATCAGCATAGGCAGTGGCCTTTTCGATGTTGCGTTTCGTCGAGATCATGGTTGTGACACAGGGGAACCGACTGTAGACCTGCTGAAGTACATCCACGCTTTTATCGATCACGGTCACATGGGCGGCGAGGCCAACAAAGGCCTCGGTGGCATACATCCCCACAACGCCGCCGCCCAGAATCACGACTTCTGCCGGAGGGACGCCAGGAATGCCACCGGGCAAAATTCCCTTACCGCCCCAGTTGTTCTGGAGCAGGCGGGCTGCCACCGAAGCTGCCATCTTTCCGCCGATCTGGCTGAACGGACGAAGGACGGGCAGCTCGCCATTCGCCGTCTCGATCTGTTCGTAGGCGATGGAGGTGATTTTCTTCTCAAGGAGCACTTCCACCTTGTCCTCGCGTGACGAGGCCAGGTGGAGCAGACCCAGGATGGCTGTATTGGGCCGCAGCCAGCCCAGCTCCTCCTTGGTCGGACGGGCCACCTTGAGCAGCAGGTCGCCGCGCACGAAGACCTCCTCGGGTGAATAGACGACGCGCGCGCCGGCGTTCTCGAACTCGCGGTCGTCGAACCCTGCTCCTACTCCTGCTTCATGTTCGACGTAGATTTGATGTCCCTGCTGGGTGAGGATCTCGACCCCGGCAGGGGAAAGTCCGACCCGCAGTTCGAAGGGCCGTCTCTCCCGGGGTATGCCAATGTTCATTTTTGCCTCCATCAAAAGACCCTAAGGGCTTGCAAACCCTTAGGGTCTGATATTCCTGTTATTTCATATTCAAAACGTCACGAATGGACGGCAGCGCCCAGTCGATGGTTTCCTTATCGATGACAAGCGGCGGGGCAAAGCGGATCACGTTGTCATGTGTCTCTTTGGCCAGGATGCCTCTCGCCTGCATCGCTTCACAGAAACGGCGCGCGCCTTTGGCTTCCGGCTTCAGCTCGACGCCGATCAACAGTCCCTTGCCGCGCACCTCCTTGACGTGCGGGCTGGGGATCTCGGCCAGCTGTTCCATGAAGTACTCGCCCAGCTCGCGCGAGCGCTCCGAAAGGTTTTCTTCGCGGATGACCCTCAGGGCAGCACGAGCCACGGCAGCCGCCAGCGGGTTTCCACCGAACGTGGAGCCATGCTCGCCCGGGGTAAAGAGACCCAGAATGGCTTTGTCAGCCAGCACAGCCGAGACGGGATAAAAACCGCCGGCCATAGCTTTACCAATGATCGTCACATCGGGGCGGACTTCATCATGCTGGGCGGCGAACAATTTCCCGGTGCGGCCGAGACCGGTCTGGATCTCGTCAGCCATCAACAGGACATTGTTCTGCATGCAGATCTCTGCCACGCGCTTGAGATAACCAGCCGGCGGGATGATCACCCCGCCTTCGCCCTGGATCGGCTCGAGCAAGACGGCCGCAGTATTCGGCGTAATGGCGTTTTCGATCGCATCCGCATCGCCGTAGGGGACGTTGACAAAGCCCGGCGTGAATGGGCCAAAATCATCGCGGTACAGCGCCTCGGTGGAGAATGTGACGATGGAGATGGTCCGCCCGTGGAAGTTGCCTGCGGCGGTAATGATCTCCGCCTGGTGGCGAGGCATGCCTTTGACCCGGTAGGCCCACTTGCGGGCGAGCTTGAGGGCGGTCTCGACAGCCTCCGCACCGCTGTTCATCGGCAGGGACATTTCGTAACCGGTCATCTCAGAAAGCTCCTTATAGAGGAGCGGCAGCTGGTCATTGCGGAACGCGCGCGATGTGAGCGTGACTTTCTTTGCCTGCTCGAGCAGTGCATTCAGGATCTGCGGGTGGACATGTCCCTGATTGACCGCTGAATAGGCAGACAGACAATCGAGATATTTCTTCCCATCCACATCATAGACCCAGACACCTTCGGCGCGCTCGATGACTACGTCCAGGGGATGGTAGTTGTGGGCGCCATACTGTTCTTCGATTGCAATGAATTCTTTTGTATTCATAAAATCACCTTTATATATGATTACCCTGTAAGGAATGGCAGCTGCCATTCCTTACAGGGTTGGATTTTTATGCCACACCAAACAAGCGGGCCAGGATCGCCTTCTGGGCGTGAAGGCGGTTGTGAGCCTGGGGAAAGATCACCGAGTGCGGGCCGTCGGCCACATCGTCGGTCAGCTCGTGGTTGCGGTGGGCGGGGAGACAATGCATCACGATCACATCTTTATCCGCTTCGCCGACGAGCCGGGCATTGACCTGATAGGGCGGGAAAACCTTCTCGCGCCGGGCAGTCTCCTCCTCCTGGCCCATGCTTGTCCAGGTATCGGTGTAAATGACGTGGGCGCCTTTGACGGCTTCATGCGGATCGCGAACAAAGGTCAGCTTGCTGCCGGTCTCCCGGACAATTTCCTGGGCAATCTCGATCGCTTTAGGGGTGATGTCGTAGCCCTCGGGACTGCCAATAGTAAAGTTCCAGCCGAGCTTGGCGGCCACGTGCATCAAGGAGACAGCTACATTGTTGCCATCGCCGACATAGGCCACATTCAGGCCACTAGCCTTGCCAAACTTTTCCTGGATGGTGAGGGCATCGGCCAGGCCCTGACAGGGATGGTTGTAATCGCTCAAGCCGTTGACCACGGGGATGTCGGACCACTTCGCCAGGTCGAGCACGTGCTGGTGGTCGAAGGTCCGGGCCATGAGCGCCTGGACATACCCTGCGAGGACACGCGCAATATCCGCAATGGATTCGCGCTTGCCCAGGCCGATCTCATTCGGCGAGAGATAGAGCGCGTCGCCGCCGCAGTGGCGCATCGCCATATCGAACGAGACGCGCGTCCGCAGGCTGGGCTTCTGGAAGATCATGCCCAGCACCTTGCCCTTGAAATAAGGTGGGTTACCTTTTTTGAAATATTCTTCTTTCAGTTTAATTGCGAGGTCGAGCAGGTCCTGCACTTCCCCCGAAGATAGATCAGATATGGCCAGAAAATGGTTCATGCATACTCCTTTGCGACAAGTATAGTATTCTCGGTCAAATTTGACCCGTCTCAATCGTCACCCGCTGAGTGTGACATCCGTCAACGAGAGTGTACTTACCGCTTGTCTCATAAGTAATTAAACTTTTCCAGTGCGTTTGTAGGCTGAAATTCAAATCCTGAGTTTAAAAAATTATGCGGCACTCTGTAATCTTATCATGCAGCTTCAGATCCCATCCCCAAAATGGGTATTTTGCTATCGCCTGCCCCGGTTGGAATTTTTCTACGAAGGGGCGTATAATTTCGCTTCTAGCCCATACCAACGAACCCAATCATACGTTAAAGAAATGTGAGAGCAGGTATTCCTTGTTCTCCTGTCTGTTTGGCCTTGTGCGCCAAAAAAAATTTAGGAGCATTTAATGAGTGAAAGAAACACACCGGGGCAAAACACCTTGATCGTGGTCGCCATCATCGGTGCCTTCGGCGGCATAATTGCCGCTTGCATTGGTTTAATTCCAACGATTCTTCCGATCGTCAGCCCAACGGTTACACCTGAAGCTCCCATCTTCACTGCCACGTTCACACCCAGTGACACTCCTCTTCCAGAAACGCCCTCTGCCACAATCACCGCCACCGACCTGCCCACCCTGACCGCAACCCTTGAACCCTTACCCACGGATACACCCGTCACCGAAACCCCGACTACGACTGTGACAGCCATCCCGCCTGCTTCGGATATGGACGCCTATGAAGGGACATGGGTGAATGTCAACTCGAAGTCCTCCTCCGACAGGGTCAGGCTGGTCGTATCCCGAATCGAAATTTCCCAGACTGGCGATGCCACGGCCGATCTCTCGATCTGCCGGGTCACGGAATCCGGTGGACGATATGTTCTTCCGCATCCCGCAACTGCGTCGATCTATGTATTCGGCCTGGGCGCGGCGGACCTGACAATCCCCAGCCTGCCAGACCTGAAGTGGGCCATCCTGGTTCAGCGAACCGAAGAACAGCTGGTTGCAACAGTCCAGGAATATGGCGCGAACAATCTCCTGCTGAATTCCGACATCTTCAATCTGGAAAAGGCCTCCCTTCTCGATCCTGCCAATCTGCTACCCTGCCAGGAGCCAAGCACGAACTAAGGATCAACCGGCTGCCGCGCGAACTTTTTTCCAATAACGCAGCAGGCCGTCGGCGCTCATGCCAAGGGGGTTGGCCAGCTCATAGGCACGGATCACCTGCTCGTCGAGACCGACCCGTTCGCCTTCCTTCATGACCCAATCCGTATAACTCTGGCGCAGCTCATCGATGGGGGGCTCGGAAGGCATCACGTCCTCGAGCCAGCGCGAGGCGGTCTCCAGACCTTTTTCGACCTCCTTCAAGTGCCAGACTACGTCGCCGAACACACCGAAGTGGGTCGGGGCGATGTACTTGAAACGTTCCCTGCGAAGGCGGGCAATGCTCGCGTGCCAGCGCTCGAGGTGGAGCTCCGGCGGCGGCATTGGCACTCGCAGGTATTGGTAGCCCGGAATGCGGACTCCCCCCACGTCTCCGCTGAAGCAGATATCATCGAACAGGTAGGCGTAATGATGTTCGGCGTGTCCCGGTGTATCGACGGCGGTGAAATGCAGGTCACCCACGTCCACCGTATCGCCATCCCGGAGGACCGTTAATTTATCCACGGGCACCGGCAGGAATTCACCCCACAGCGACTCCATCCGATCGCCGTAAATCCGTGTGGCGCTGGTGATGAGCCTCTCCGGGTTGAGCATGTGCGGCGCGCCCACCGGATGGACATAAATCTGGGCGCCCTGCCTAGCCAGCCAGCCTGCCGCACCGGCATGGTCGAGATGGATGTGGGTCAGCAGAACGTGCGTGATATCCCGGGGAGACAAACCCTCGAATTCCAGGCCGGCCTGCAAGGCAGGAAGCGTCGAACCGGGCCCACTTTCAATGAGCACCGCACCCTGATCATGCCGGATCAAATAAGCCGCGATGGCATGCGGCCTTCCCTGGAAGTTCAGGTCAAGTGTGATAACACGGGCTGACGCCATGACACATCCTTTGCAAATGTATTGGCTGAGAATTTGGACAGCGTATCGGAAAGGTCTGCATCGCAGTAGACGCGGCAGAGCGGGACATTCCGTTCCACGAGGGACTGGGCGAGCTCTTCGTTGTTCGTGCGGCTTCCAAACGATTCCACCATCAGGAGCACCACGACCGGACGAAGGTTTCGTCGCTGCAGACTGTCGACAGCCAGTAGAAGCTCGGACCAGATCATGGGCGTGATCAGGATGGCGCTGCTTCCCTGGGGAAGCTGTCCCATCTGGGCTGTAACGAGGCCCGGCAGTGTATAAGCCCCTTCCGCCTGCAGGAAGGCAAGCTCCTCGAGCATTTTGGATTCCTGCCTCTCACTTCGTTCGGCCGGGATGACCTTGTAGCTGCGATGGGAAGCCGTGACCAGTCCCACGGCGCGGCGCTGGTCGATAAAGTAATGAGCCAGGGAGGCGGTAATACTGACCGCATATTCCAGGGACGAGGGCGAAAGCTTGACCTGCCTCCGCCGGAGCAGGAGCAGATCGTCGATGGGGTAATGCTCGGTTTCGACCTGCGGCCTGGAATAGTGTACGCCTTTATGGGTGTCGAGGAATAACCAGACCTCCGATTGGGGATCCTGTTCGAATTCCTTGACCATCAACTGGTCGCGGCGAATGCTGGTCGGCCAGTGGATACGCTTCATCGGGTCGCCGGGGATGTATTCACGAACACCGGAAGCATGCGGTGTGATATCGATCGATTTGCGGCGGATCGCCTTGCCGCCCGGAAGCAGACCGGGGGGAGAAAGGAATTCCGTGACCTGAAAGAGCAGCGGCAGCACAACCAGGGAGGATTGGGCGGGAAACTGCTGGGAGACCCGGAAAATGCCGAACGGATCGCCGGAGGTCACCGTGGTGGGACCCAGCACAAACCCGCCGCGGCGGGTGAGCCAGGTGCGGGCGGTGTAGAAGCGCTTTTGACGAGCACGGAGAAAGGTCAGCACGCGCGACCCGGTTGCATTGGGGATGTCTGTTTCATTGACGACCTCCAGCCAGAGCTTGGGGAACCGGCTGGCGTTCGTGATCTCGAAATGCTCCTCGAAGATGTCTCCGACACTGCCTCGCTGGGAACGCGCCTGCCTCTCTACTTTGATCCCGCGCAGGGAAAACGAGGTGAGCAGCGCGGCGGTCAGGATCAGCAGTCCGCCCAGGTATAACAAGCGCACGTAGACGGTGCCGCCATTGACAGCCGTCCCCACCGCGCCCACACCCAGGATGAGGAAAACAAATACGCGACCGGGCGTCACTGGACCTTGCCTTGTACCATTTCCGCCGAAGACTGATAATCTCCACCCGGCACCGGCGCGCTGTAAACAATCTCCTGGACGATGCGGTCGGCGCTAAGCTCCCGAAGCCGGGCGGCCGGGGAGACGATGATACGATGCCCGAGGACCGCCACGGCCAGCGCCTTGACGTCGTCCGGCAGGACGTGGTCGCGTCCCTGCAGGGCGGCACGCGCCTGTCCGGCCCGGAACAGCGCCAGGCTGCCGCGCGGGCTGGCGCCAAGGTAGACATCGCCGCTCTGGCGGGTGCGTCCCACCAGGTCGATGATGTAGCGCTGGATGGCCGGCGCCACATAGATCGTGCGAATGGAATCGATCGCTTCCAGCAATTCGTCCACTTTGACGACCGGCTCCAGCGTCTCGATCGGATGGCGGAACTGCTGTTCGTTGAGAACCCTCATTTCCTCCGAGGCGGTGGGATATCCCAGCCGCACGCGCAGCATAAACCGGTCCAGCTGGGCTTCGGGAAGCGGGAATGTCCCTTCGTATTCGATCGGGTTCTGAGTGGCCAGGACCATGAACGGCCTGGGCAGCCGGTGCGTCACGCCATCTACCGTGACCTGGTGCTCCTCCATCGCCTCAAGCAGGGAGGCCTGGGTTTTCGGCGTGGCGCGGTTGACCTCATCGGCCAAAACGATCTGTCCCATAATGGGGCCGGGACGGAACTCGAACTCCCGCTTCTGCTGGTTGAAGATGGAAACGCCCGTCACATCGCTCGGGAGCATGTCGGGCGTAAACTGTATGCGGTTGAATTCCAGGTCGAGCGACCTGGCAAGACTGCGGGCAAGCATGGTTTTCCCCACGCCAGGCACATCCTCGATCAGGACGTGGCCCTGGCATAACAGACCGATCACGACCAATTCCACGGACGGGTACTTCCCCACGATTACCTTCTCGAGATTGTTGATAATCCCTTCACCAAACTGCTTTAGGTTGGTCATGAATGAACTCTCTTCCTTTCGAAGTTGATGGAATAATTGTACCGCTTGTATGATTAAAACGTAAACGCCTGGAGCGGCCGGCCGGCTAAAATTCCATTCTCCAGAGGGGTATCCGGCCCCTACTGGATGAGTGTACGCTCAGGAAAACAACCCCTTACAATAGTATGACCGGTTTTGGGATGTCAGCCATCTTTTTTCAGGTAAAATATTAAAGTGGATTTAACGGTAGGGTTACGTGTGGAATAAAAACGAAGAGTTAATGAATAGAAAAGAGAAAATTGCATTTATTCGGCCGAAGGCATGGCCGCTTGCCAATCGCATCGTCGAGGGGGTTATCAGGGAGCAATTTCCTG
>DASUOS010000427.1:0-8105 GCA_036276515.1 Anaerolineales bacterium
ATCGAGAATGGCATTCGAATCTTCCGCGCCGGGGAATTCACCCACGATGCGGCGCTCGCCGGCCACCTGGATCACGTTTTCACTAACGCCCAGGGCGTTGGTGCGGTTCTCCACAATGGCGCGAGCGGTTTCCATCTCGGCGGCATCGGGAGTTTGTCCTTCCGGGAGATCGGCTTCGAGCAGGACCTGCAAGCCGCCCTGCAGATCGAGGCCGAGGCGCGGCTTGACGTCTTTCTGATAGAGCAGGGTGTCATTGAAGGGGTTGCGGATCTGGATCTCATCGAGGCTGTCCACCCATATCGCCGCGATGGCTACGACCAGGATGAGAAGCAGGCGTGCTGTAAGGTTACGAATCATGCGTTGGAGTCTCCATCCATGAAACACCCAGCCTGAATGTGTGGATCGTACGAACTGGGTACTTTCACAAAGATGCCAGCCTTGGGGGCTGGGCGGACGTGATTATACTCTGGATGGTAGGGCGTGGGTAGGTCATATACGCAGGTTGCTTTTCTTTAGGCTGCATCAGGCGTTCTGAAGATTTGCCCTATGGATATACCCATTCGTCGAACAGGCCATCCAGCTCGCAGGAACAATGCTGCTCGGCGAGCGATTGCAGGAATTCGGGCGTGGCGATCCCCCAGGACAGCTGTTCCGTATAGTCCCTCAGGAAGCCATCGAAGGTTTCCTGCCCGATCTCATCCCGCAGGGCAATAAAGAACAGGGGACCCCGCCCGTATACGATCGCGCCGTATTCTGTGTCATCATATTCCGCTACCGGCAGTCCGATCGGAATATCGGCAAACTCGACCCGCTCCCAGCGCGCCTCGAGCGAGGATCGAAACCCGGCTTCTCCCCCTGGACCATACTGGTCTGTGAAATATTCATAGGTCAGATATTGCGCCAGCGCTTCATCCAGCCAGGGGTCGTCGAGCTGGTCGCCGCCCACCAGGTTGTAGAACCATTGGTGTGCCACTTCGTGAGCGACAACACCTTCCAGGACCTGGCGCGCGCCCGGATCGCTCGCCTCCACCCCATAGAGCTGTGAATTCACTACGATCAACCCGGGATATTCAATGCCGCCTGCCAGGGTCGGCGTGGCGACGATATCAAGCTCCGTATAGGGATACGGTGGATATTTGGAATTGAACAACTCGAGGGAATCGACTGCAATGCCCAGTGCCGCTTGAGAGCCCTGCTCCATTTCCTCAAATGTGTAACTGCGGACGGTAACCTCGCCAAGGGTCTCCGAGATTTCCACGTAGTTCGGGCTGGCTGTCAACTGAAAGTCACGCGCCGGACCGTTTGCAACGTGTATGAATTGTTTATCTCCCACCTCGACGCGGTCGATCACTCTCCCGGACGGAACGACGGTTACAGCGCCCGGCGCGCTGATCTTGAGAAGATAAAAAGACATGTCAACATAGGTGATATCGCCCTGCTGAACCGGGATCTCTGCGTTCCAGCCTTCCTCGTCATAGACCGCGATCATGGGATAAGCATGTGCCAGCGCCAGGACATCATCGAAAAAGGCGAACATGCCATAATTCGTTTCCACATCCTGCGGAACATCCACAGTAAAGTCCATGCCCATGACAATGCTCTGGCCCGGTTCAAGCGGGGAAGCGAGCGGAACAACCAGTAGACTGTCATTCAATTGCAGGTCCGGTGTCACGCCCTGGCTGTTGACAACGAGGTTTGAGATGTCCATATCTCCGCCCAGGATGTTTGGAAAGAGACGGAACTGCACTTCGTTAAGGGCTGCTGTTTCGGTGTTCGTGTATAGGACATCCTCGCGGCCGGTGATCGTATGCAGGTTATCGGCGATGTTGAGCTCAATATGGTAGACGCTCGCACCTTCCAATTCCTCCAGCACAGTGTGCTGTGAGGCGATCAAGCCACTTTTGAAGAGGGCGCGGTCTTCCCAGGGTGTATCGAAAAGGTCGGGGAGAGGCGTGGGTGTTTCAGCCGGTTGGTTCATGGAACAGGATATAAGAATAAGACAGAGGCAGGATGTGGCTATTCTTTTCATTCCAGAATTCCTTTATAAGGCTTGCAGGTAGTTAAGTGCCTGTTCCAGGACCTGTTGAGGGGTCAACGCATCCGTATCAATATACAGGTGAGCATGCTGTCGGGCATGCGCCAGACGGCGGAGCTGCTCACGGTGGTCCTTTTCCTTCCAGTCCAGTTTGCGGCGGGCGGTGCTGACAGGGAAGGATGCCTCCAGGTAGATCAATACGTCTGGCTTGGTGAGGATCTGCCACATGGCAGGGACATACGAATGCTCCTGGGCAATGTGGCGGCAGCGATAGCCCGATCGCTCGAGCCCGGCAATGAGGGTCGATTTCCCCGAGCCGCACGGACCCACCACGCCGATCAAAGGCCGGGTACTTGGAGGCTCCATTACTGGCTGTCTTGCATTAATTTGCTGAGCTGTTCCGGGCCGCCCAGAACGGCGAGCGTATCGCCTGCGTTGAGCGGGCGTGTATCGGTCGGATGCATCTCGGAGCTGTGGTCGTGGCGGAGCAGGATGATATTCAAATGATAGTTGTCTTCGACATAGCCAACCGTCTTGCTTGCCAGGGGTGATGAGGCAGCTATGGTCAGGCGCGCCAGGCTGAGCTGCTGCCCTTCGATCGAGATGGGGTTGGTCACGTCGGCGCCGGCGGCCGCTGCGGCAAATACCGGGGCCGCCATCTCCGTCGCGCTCAAAGCCACAAAGCCGAACTGCTCCTGCAGGGCGTGGGCGAAGTCTTCATCGAAGATGCGGATGACCACCTGGATCTTCGGGTTGAGGCTGCGCGCCTTCAGGGCAATCTGCAGGTTCATCGCATCGTTCTGGCTGGCGAGGATGATGGTCCGGGCGTCCCGGATATTCGCCCCCTCCAGGGCCGTGGCGTTACGTGCATCCTCTTCGATAATGGAGATCCCCATCTCCCGCGCGGCACTGACGGTGTGCTGGGATGCATTCAGCTCCACCACAGCAATATTCTTTCCCATTTCATACAGTCGCTGGGCGATGCGGAAGCCAAGATGCCCCAGGCCGACCAGGACGATGTGATTGTTCATTGTGGAGGCCACGGCCATTTCCCACTCCTTGTTGCGCGCCCGCCGGTTGAACAACAGGCTGCCAAAGTCGGCCAGCCCGAGCGCGAGGATGATCAGCCCGACCACGGGCATCATAAAGTGAAACAATTGCAGGCCGAAAAATCGGGGAAAGTCTCCGGCCGGCTGCAGGAAGGCGGCCGTCAGGACGATGAAAATCGCCTCGCTCGGACTCTGGATGGGTTCGCCTACCCAGTCTGCGACCGCCCCGTAGAGCAGCCCGCCTCCCACGACCGCGACGGTGAAGATGAACAAAGGAGCCCTGAACTCCTTGAGCAGGATCAGCGTGTCGCGCCAGGTGGCCTTCCACTGGCGTGCGATCGAGTTCCGATTCACAGACGTCCTTCGATCGGCAGGCGGACGGTCAAGCGCCGGACATGATCGCCGGCTCGCGAGGTCACCTTCAGCACGAGGACGCTGATGTCATCGGCGGGCCGGTTCTCATCGAGATGGACCGCGTGGGCCAGAAGCGTATCCGCCAGGGTTTGAGGGCTGGGGTCCTGGTCCTCCATCAGGCCGCGGACTACCTCGCTGACGTTCATCGGGTTGCCGCGCCGGTCTCCGGCATGGGAGATGCCATCCGTGTAGATGATGACCGTCAGACCGGGTTGGAGGGCGATCTCGGTGATCACGGGCCGTACATTTCGGGATGTCCCCAGGGGAATGCTTTCCTCGGCGACCCTGTCGATCCGGTCGTTGAGACAGATGAACATGGGCGCCGGATTGTTGCGTGTAAGCACAATCGTGTTGCTGTGCAAATCCACGGAGGCGATGTTAAGGGTGGAGATCACCCGTCCCTGGCGCTCGGTGAACAGTGCGTCGGAGGCGGCACGGGCTGCGGCCCCGTCCCGGACACCCTCCGCCAGCAGGCCGATCACTTTGCGCACGACCATCAGCGAGACCGCTTTTGCCCCGCGTCCGGAGGTCTGTCCGTCGGCGAGCACCACGGAGAGGCCTCCGTTGGGCCGCTCCACGATCTCGAGCGTGTCGCCGCTTTCCAACGTGGCATATTTGTTGACTTTTGCGACCGCGATCTGGACTTCCATGCCGTGAATTTTACTATGGGAGGCTGAGGGAGTGGGGAATCTCACGAAGGTACATAACTGCCTGAATCATATTTCGTTCTTATAAGCAAAGGAATGGAGGTAAAGATATGAAAGGACCGGTTAAAGTACTTGGTCATCCTGTGCACCCCATGCTGGTCGTGTTTCCCCTGGGATTGCTGGCCACAGCCGTGATCTTTGACCTGATCGCCACCAGTACCGGTAACCAGGGCTTATTCGTGGTTTCCTACTGGATGATCGCCGCAGGGCTGGTCGGCGGGCTGCTGGCGGCCGTATTCGGCCTGTTCGACTGGCTGGGCATCCGTTCCGGGACGCGGGCCAAGTCGGTGGGCGGCTGGCACGGGCTGGGCAACCTGGTGATCGTTATTTTGTTTGCCCTGAGCTGGTGGCTTCGCAGCCAGGACCCGAACAATGTGCCCAGCTCCTTTGCGTTCATCCTGTCGCTGCTGGGATTTGGCCTGGCCCTGGTCACTGCCTGGCTGGGCGGTGAGCTGGTCTACCGCCTTGGCATGGCTGTGGATGAGGGAGCAAACGAGAATGCACCCAGTTCCCTCTCCACACCGAATGCTGTACCACAAAGGACAAAGCAGGAAAGCCGATCAAACAGATAATAGGGTGATCCCCCACCAGATTGCCAGCAGGATCTCCACAACGGCATCTCCAAGATAGATCGGTGAGATAACCTTCTTGCTGACATAAAAAATTTCAACAATCGTCAGTCCAAGACCCGCCCCGATCGCCAGCGCGATGACGGGCGGGTTGACCGCGCCTGTGGCCCACGCATACAGCAGGACCAGGCCGATCACAGTCAGGATCACCCCAACGGTCTTGACCAGCCACAGGTCCGTTTTAGGGCCGGTGACCATCAGGAATGTTCTCATACTGACGAGAGGCCAGACTCCGCTGATGAAAAAATAGAGTCCCTGCACCAGCGCGACGGTATATTCCATATCGTTAATCCTTGATACGCCTACCGCTGTTTCTTCCGCCAGAACCTGGAAACGATTGCCAGCGCCAGCAGCGACCCGGCAATCGGCCACAGGCTGTTGGAGCGCGGGTACTCCACAACGGCAACCTCTTCCGCCGATGGGATTTCTCTTTTCCTCTTCCGCCGCACCCAGGATGAGCTGATCGCATCCACGATCTCGGGAAAGAGTTTGTTGATCAGGACAGGCACCTCATAGATCCGGCTGATGAACAGGGCGCGCCGGGGATGTTCGACCAATCCCACAATGTGACGGGCCAGCCGTTCCCGGCTGATCCGGCCGATCGGGACAGGTTTATATTTCACAGTTCCGGAGCGGACCACACGCTGGTTGAACTCCGTACCCGACACCGAGCTTGGATGGATGCGGATGACGCTGATCCCCCAGGGTGCAAGGGCACGGCGCAAGCCATCCGTCAATCCTTCCACGGCATATTTTGTGCTGGCATAGACCGTGAGGGGTGGTACGGATATGCGGCTGACGTACGAGCTCATATTCAGGATGGTCCCGGAGCGCTGGTTCTTCATCGTCGGAATGACCTGGCGGGTCAATTCGGCCAGGCCGATGATGTTCACATCGTAGGCCTGGCGGACCTCCTCGGCGGAAAGCTCCTCGAACCAGTCATACACTGCCCAGCCGGCGATGTTCGCCAGAACATCGATTTGCCCGAATGTTTCAAGCGTGATTTGAACGAGATGGGTGATCTGCTCCCGGTCGGTCAGATCGGTCGGGACGGCTAAGGCGGTTCCGCCCATTTCCTCGATTTCCCTCTCCAGTCGTTTCAAACGGCCTTCGCGCCGGGCTGCCAGGACCGTTATTGCCCCTGCTTTGGCAAACTCCCTGGCGGCTGCCTCTCCGATGCCGGACGACGCACCCGTGACGATCACGACTTTTCCCTGTATGGCAGGGCGTGGGTTCAGTTTCATGGAATTCCTTCTCCCGGGGGTGTGACACTATTCTCGAACCTTTTCTGTGGTTATACAGATTTTCCGGACAAAAAGTGAATATAACGCGGTATTTTCTAAGACGTGGTCCCATACATGCCGTTATGGGCTGTCTATCCGGACATTTGGGCAATCTCGTACTTGACGCCCCTCACTCCAACCGCTATAATCTGCCCGCTTGATTTGAAAATTACGCAGGTGCGGAGTTCCTCTGCTCGTGCAACAGTTATTAAGGAGAAAGATAAATGCCCCCACATCCAAAGCGCAAACATTCCAAGAGCCGCCGCAATATGCGCCGCGCGCACGATGCTCTGGAACCCCGCAACCTGACCGCCTGCTCGAACTGCGGTTCGATGCGCCTGCCGCACACCGTCTGTGCGAACTGCGGTTTTTACGAAGGCCGTGAAGTTGTCGAGATCAAGAAAGAAAAGAAGAAGTCCTAGTAGCGACAGGCAGCCTGTGATTCCATGACTGCAAAACGGGTCGTGACCTCCACGGCCCGTTTGTGTTTAACCGTTAAACCCGCAATTTTCGGAGGCCTATGAATTTTAACCTGCAATCCACCGCGTTCGTATTTCCGGGACAGGGCTCCCAGGCCGCTGGCATGGGGAAAGATCTGGCGGCGGCCTATAGCGTAGCCAAAGAAACCTTTGACGAGGCGGATGCCATCCTGGGTTTTTCACTCTCCGGGCTGATGTGGAGCGGAAGCGCGGAGGAGCTCAACGAGACCCTCAACACCCAGCCGGCCCTCTATGTCCATTCCATCGCGGTCTGGAAGACTTTCACTCACCTGTATCCTCAGGCGAGACCGTCCACCGTTGCCGGGCATTCGCTCGGTGAGCTCTCGGCTCTGTCTGCCTCCGGCGCGCTGCCGTTTGCGGACGGGGTCAGGCTCGTCCGGATGCGCGGTGAGCTGATGAAACGAGCCGGTGAGCTCAACCCGGGTGGCATGGCGGCCATCCTGGGCGTGGACATTCCCACCCTGGACAGTGTGTGTGCCCAGGCAAGCACGGCCGATGAGATCGTCCAGGTGGCCAACGATAACTGCCCCGGGCAGGTGGTGATCTCGGGCCACAGGCCGGCACTCGAACGGGCGATGGTCCTGGCTAAGGCTGCCGGAGCAAAACGTGCCCTGCCTTTGCCCGTCAGTATCGCTGCCCATTCGCCGTTGATGGATTCCATCCAGGCGGACTGGAACGCGGCTGTCGATGCCTGCGCGATCGGAACGCCGGAGATCCCGGTGGTTGGCAACGTGCATGCGAAGCCGCTGCTTTCCGGGGATGAGCTGCGCGCCGATATCAAGGCCCAGATGCAGTCCCGCGTGCGCTGGACAGAGTCGGTTAAGTTGATGATCGGGAATGGCATCCAGACCTATGTGGAGGCGGGCAGCGGGGAGGTCCTGCTGGGACTGATCAAGCGGATCGACCCGGCCACGGAACGCTACCCTCTCGGCAGCCCGCCTGATTTTTTGGCTCTCGAGTCGTAAACCGGCTATACTTTTAACCATGAATGACATCACTGCGCGCATGCAACGTGTGATCGATGAGATGATGGGCAATGAAGCCACGTGAGAAATGCTCGAATGGGGCAGGAGAATGGTGCGCTAGGTCGTTCGAAAACCCGCTGAGCTGGATGCAGTCCTTGACCAGGTGGATGATAAACAAAAAAACCCGCAGCAATTGATTTTAAAAATAAAAGAAACCTTTCAGCCTGGTTAAGGAGACCGTGTATGCCCAAAAAACGTAGAACATCAAAGAAAACTTCGACAGTCACATTTTTAACACTCGGCCTTCTGGTGGTGTTGGGAATTGTCTATTCCCTGACCGGCCGGGATCCGGGTGGACTCTTCGCCACGCTGACACCGACAACCAGTGCAGAGCCTGCAACATCCACAGCCCCGGTGGTGAATGTACCCACATCAGCAAACGCCAGCGGTGCCTGGTGGGAAGTATATTTCACCGACCCGCTCAATATCAACGATCCCGGGAACTGGCAGGCTTCGGTAATAG
>DASUOS010000428.1:0-10721 GCA_036276515.1 Anaerolineales bacterium
GAGATCGACCAGGGTATCGGCGGGCGCGTCGGCATGACGGTGGGACAGAATCTGTGGAACCTTTCGCGTATGCACCAGGTCTTTTGTGTGACTCACCTGCCGCAGCTGGCAGCCTTTGGCGACGAGCATTACCAGGTGCAAAAACTGATCCAGGGCAACCGCACACTGACCACAGTCGAGCGCCTGGACGGCGAGCCGCGCCTGATCGAGCTCTCACAGATGCTCGGCGAAGTAGGCGAAGGGACCCTTCGGTCTGCGCATGAGCTGATGCAGGTGGCGAGGCAGATGATTAAGGCGAAGTAAACCTAGCCACAGAGTTCATCAATTATCTCTGCCGTGGAAATCAATAGCACAGGATCACATCCTGTGCTATTCTTTTATCAATTGTTTCGGGTTCTTCAACGGTGGGAGCTTATTGCCTTCGCCGCGCTGGGTCACTTCCACCCAGAGGGATGCGGCCAGCTCGTAGCCAATGACGTGATCCTGCGGTTTCATCTGCAGGCGCAGGGGGCCTTTGAAGGGGGCACAGCTGAAGAGATGGAAGGGTGTTCCGGGTACAAGACCAAGCTCGCCGATGTAATTCAATTTTTCCATATCGTGCGTGCGGACCCGGCTGACGATGCAGTCGGATCCGGACGGCACTTCCAGCAGCGGCATATCCACAACCTTGGGCATGACGCCTTCCCTGGAGGGGATCGGCTCGCCGTGCGGGCAGCGAGTTGGGTGGCCGGCCAGCTCGTCCATGCGGTCTTCCAGCTCATCGTTCACGCCGCGCTCGAACACATCTGAGAGCTCATGGGCAGAGGCCCAGTCATATTTCATGATCTTGACCAGAAACACCTCGGTCAGGCGGTGGCGGCGCAGGGAAGGCATGGCGATCTTCTCGCCGGCCTCCGTCAGGCGCACACCGCGATAGGGCTCATGGACCAGATATCCATTTTTATTCAGGCGCTTCACCATCGTGGAGATGGCCTGGGCCGAGGCCTCCACATGGGAACTGAGCAGGGAAAGGGAAACCTGCTCATGATCCTGCTGCAGGCGGTAGATCTCGGCGGCATAGCGCTGCATCGCGGGGCTGACACTCATCACTCGTACACTATCTCCAAAATGATCAACCTGGTTGAAAACCGGTTGCAACTGTATATAAGTAAAATTTATTACAAATATCTAGATTATTCAAAGCGGCGAAATTATACTACACGCCGCAATGAGCCGATAAATACTATCTCATTTCTCATTTATCGGCCATTTGCCACTATTTAAACTCTCAAGGAGAAACACCGCTCGTGAGCAAGTTCAACATTTCATTTGTATTTCTCGTGATCATGCTGCTGGTAAGCGCCTGTGGAGGCGCGGCCCCGGCGGCAACCGAAGCACCCGTCTCCACAGAAGAACCGTCCGTCAGCGTTCTCCCCGCTACGGAAGCGCCCGCCATCGAATCGGCGGATGTATCGGGCCAGCTGGTCATCTACTCAGGCCGGGCCGAGCCGCTGCTGCAGCCGGTCATCGACGCCTTCAAAGCAAAGTATCCAAACGTGGAAGTCCTGCTCAAAGCAGGCAGCAACAGCGAGCTGGCTAATGCCCTGATCGAGGAAGGCGCCAACCCTCAGGCCGACGTGTTTATCACGACCGAGCTGTTCACCGTCCAGTCGCTGGCACAGCAGGGGGTCTTCCAGTCCTACCTGCCGGCCGGCGCGGACCAGCTCCCGGCCGAGTTTATCGGCGCCGATAACCTGTGGACCGGCCTGACCCGTCGGGCTCGCGTCATTATGTATAATGCCGACCTGGTTTCCCAGGAAGAATTACCCACATCGATTTTCGATCTGACCGACCCGAAGTGGAAGGAACAGATCGCCGCGGCCGGCTCGACCAATGGCTCGATGCAGGCCCAGATCGCGGCCCTGCGTCAATTGATCGGCGAAGAGGAAACCCAGGCCTGGCTGAACGGTCTCATCACCAACGAGGTTACCTTCTTCGGCGGCCACACAGACGTGCGTAAGGCCGTCGGCGCCGGTGAGTTCAAGTTGGGGCTGGTCAACCATTATTACTATCACCTGCAGAAAGCAGAGGGAAGCAACGTCGGGATCATCTACCCTGACCAGGGTGAAGGACAGATCGGGCTGATCACCAACGCCACCGCCGCGGCGGTCGTCAACGGAGCGCCGCATGTCGATGCCGCCCAGGCCTTTATGGACTTTCTGGTCTCGCCGGAAGGTCAGAAACTGTTCGCTGAGCAGAATTACGAATATCCCCTTCTGCCAGGCGTGGAACTGCATCCGGATGTCCAGCCGCTCGACGAGTTCCGTTTTGCCGATGTCAATGTTGTCGAAGCCGCACAGGATTTCGAGGCGACATTTGACTTGATGGAGACAGTTGGGTTACCATAATCTCGTTACGCCGCAAGCGTGACCTACAAACAGTGGCAACACACGCACATCGCTTTAATCTTCTTCGATTGAGATCCAATCCCATCAGCCCCCGGCTTGCCATCGCCGCGGGGCTGGTGGCGATTTTTGTGGCGGTCCCGCTTGTTTACATTTTCATCCGTGCCCTTGGAGCGGAGCCGGATGCCTGGCAGCGACTGTTCCAGAGCCGCATCTGGAAACTATTGGCTAACACACTTCTCCTCGTTGTTGCAGTCACAAGCGGCGCCATGCTTACCGGTGTCAGCATGGCGTGGTTCACCGAGAGGACCGATCTGCCTGGCAAAAAGATCTTCCGCTGGATGCTGGCCATGCCGCTTGCCATTCCTGCCTACATCGGTGGGATTGTTCATCTGGCTTTGCTGCGGCCGCGCGGCGGTTACATTCCCCAGGCGCTTGAATCGATCTTTGGCCAGCCGATTTTCACGCCCAGTCCGCTTGGTTTCTATGGTGCTGCCTTTATTCTCACATTATTTACCTACCCGTATGTCTATCTGCTGAGTGCGGCGTCGTTCCGCTCGCTGCATGCCTCACTTGAAGAAGCGGCACGCACATTTGGGCGATCTCCTCTTCAAACACTTTTTCAGGTGACATTACCCGCGCTGCGGCCCGGGCTGGCGGCGGGTGCGTTGCTGGTGGCTCTGGATATCCTGGCCGAATACGGAACTGTGGCTTTGCTGCGCTATGAGACTTTTTCATCGGCGATCTTCGTCCAGCTCTCGGGCCGTTATGACCGCTCGGCCGCATCCGTGTTGAGCGGCATCCTCGTCGTTCTGGCGATCCTCATCTTATGGGGTGAACTGCGCTTGCAGGGACAGGCGCGCTTCACCCAGATGGAAAGTAACTGGCGGCCCGCTCCGCCATTGGCCCTGGGAAAGTGGCGTCTGCCTGCATTTTTCCTCGTGCTGGGAGTGGTTTCTGCCAGCCTGCTTGTTCCGGTAGTCGTGCTTGCTGTGTGGAGCATTCAGGCATTCCTCGACCCACAGACGATGGCAGCGGTATTTCGTACCGGCTCGCAGGGATTCGGCAGTTATGTCTGGAACAGCCTGTGGAGTTCCGGGCTGGCAGCCTTGATGGCTGTCCTCCTTTCCCTGCCGGTGGCCTTGAATTCCGTGCGGTACCCCAATCGCTTTTCGCGATTTATTTCCCGTTTCTGCCAGGTGGGATATGCCATTCCCGGCGTAGTGATCGCTCTGAGTCTTGTTTTGCTTGTCAACCGCCTGTTACCTTTTTTATACGCCACACCGTTTGTTGTCGTGATCGCTTATGTATTACGACATATGCCGCAGGCGGTCCGAGCCAGCGAGTCGGCCCTGAACCAGCTTTCCCCTTCCATGGAGGAAGCTTCGCGGACGCTGGGGCGAACCTCCGTACAGACCTTCATCCAGGTGACCCTGCCTCTCATCCTGCCGGGTCTTCTGGCGGGTGGCTCGCTGGTCTTCCTGACGTCGCTTAAAGAGCTGCCTGCCACGCTGCTTCTTCGTCCGGCAGGCTTTGACACACTGGCCGTCCGGGTATGGATGTGGGCGGCGGATGGTTTTTATACCCAGGCCGCGCCAGCTGCGCTTTTCCTTGTACTGGCATCGGCATTGCCTTTATACTTCCTCCTGCGCCGGGAGCAGATCTTCAAATGACGACACTCGAAGTACATAACCTCGTTAAACGTTTTTATGGCACACAGCAGTCGGCCGTCAACGATATTTCCTTCGAATTGATGGGAGGAGATATTCTGGCGCTCGTTGGCCCCAGCGGGTGCGGCAAGACCACGACCCTGCGCATCATTGCCGGGCTTGAGCGCCCGGACTCTGGAGTGGTTCGGCTGAACGACCGGGTGGTAGCATCCGAATCGGTTTTTGTCCCACCCGAAAAACGCGGGGTGGGCATGGTCTTCCAGGACCATGCCTTGTTCCCCCATCTGACTGTCTCAGAAAATATCGCGTTTGGCCTGCGCGGCCAGTCAGCGGAGCAGGTGAAGAAAACGGTGGGGGAGATGCTGCACCTCGTCGGTTTGCTGCCGCTGGCGAAACGGTACCCGCATGCGCTCTCGGGCGGGGAGCGCCAGCGGGTTGCCCTGGCACGCGCCCTGGCTCCTCGCCCTGTCCTTGTACTGATGGATGAGCCGTTCAGCAGCCTCGATGCAGACCTGCGCATGGAAATGCGTGAGCATGTCCGCCACATTCTCAAATCGATGCAGGCGACGGTCGTATTCGTTACCCATGACCAGGATGAAGCTTTGTATATGGGTGACCGCCTGGCCGTCCTGAGCAATGGGCAGCTCGAACAGATCGGCACGCCAGAGGAGATCTTCCACGAGTCGAACACCCGCTTTGTGGCAGAATTCATGGGGGACAGCGACTTCCTGAAGGGCAGGGTGACGCACAGCGGAATCCAGACCGAGATCGGATTGTTGAACCAGGTCGTCGACCTGCCTTCGTCCACAGCGGTGGAGATCGCCATCCGCGCCGATGATGTGGGTTTCGTGATGGATGGGAGCGGCAACAGCCTGATCGTGGAGCGCTTCTTCCGCGGCGCGTTCAACTTATACCGCCTGCGCCTGGACTCCGGGCAGACCCTGCACGCAATCACGGACCATACCCAGATCCTGCCGGTGGGCGCGCGTGTGCGTGCTTTCATCAGCGCAGAACACCCACTGACGATTTTTTCATCGTGACAAACAATTCGTTCTCGGAAGCTACATAAACTTACCAATTTCTAGGTAAAATCTATATAAATCTACATTGTATTTTTGGAGTTTGTGCCTACAATACAGGCAGCCGAATAAGGGCGTATCTCAACGCCCTTTGTGTATTTAATCAATTCATACCTCATTGCGAGCCCGAATGAAGTGAGTGGCAGAGCGGTTCCAACGTTAATGTGAGATTGCCTCTCTGCTCGCTCCTTGCAATGACAGGAAATTATGATGTTCCTCAAACGTTTCCAGCTGGGTCTCATTCATGTTGCGGTGGCGATGACGCTTGTGCCGATCAACAGCACGCTGAATCGGGTGATGATCAAGGAACTTGCCCTGTCGGCCACGATCGTGGCAATCCTGGCATCGCTTCCCTATTTGTTTTCCCCCATCCAGGTGGCGATCGGTTCGTATTCAGACCGTCATCCCATCCTTGGTTTCCGGCGTACGCCCTATATCCTGGCCGGCCTGATCCTGTGTGTGATCGGGGTGATCGTTTCACCACAGGTAGCGTTCCTGATGGCGGAAGATTTTTCACTCGGACTGCTTGCAGGCCTTGTTGCATTTGGCGCCTGGGGGATGGGATATAACCTCTCGGCGGTTTCCTATCTTTCACTTGCTTCCGAATTATCGGGTGAAAAGGAACGCGGCAGAACCATTGCGATCATGTGGTTCATGATGATCGTGTCCATTATATTGACGGCTACAGGACTGGCACGTATGGTCGACCCTTACACGCCCGAGGCCCTGATCCGTGCGTTTGGGGTCGTAGCCGCGTTTGCTCTGGTACTGGGCCTGATCGGGCTGATCAAGCTCGAGCCGCGCTCCGGTCTCTCTGTGGCAGCCCGCTCCGAAGCCTATACGATGAAAGAAATGGCATCCGCCATCACGGCGAACCCGGTGGCGCGAACCTACTTTATCTATCTGCTCCTGCTGCTTGCTGCCATCCTGGGACAGGACGTCCTGCTCGAGCCATTTGGCGCGGAAGCCTTTGGCATGTCGGTTTCGGAGACGACGAGTATCACCAGGATCTGGGGGATAGCCGTACTCATTGCCATTCTCGTTGCGGGCTTTCTGGAAGGTCGCGCATCCAAACGACTCGTTGCACAATTGGGCAATACCGGCGCGCTGGTGGGCTTCATCATCATCGTCGTCAGCGGATTTCTCCTCAATCAAATGATATTTTATGCGGGTGTGACCATGCTGGGAATAGGTACCGGTCTCTCAACGGTCGCGAACTTGTCCCTGATGTTCGATTTGACCGTTCCCGGTATGGTAGGCCTGTACATTGGCGCCTGGGGATTTTCGAATGCGCTCTCACGGCTTGTCGGGTCGATCCTCGGCGGTGTGGTGCGGGATGTAGTGACTCAGGCATCAGGCCAGGCATTAAGCGGGTACCTGGTGGTATTCAGTATCGAAGCGCTGATGCTGCTGATCGCATCGATCATGCTGTACCGGATCGATGTCAACGCATTCCGCAGGAAGGTGGGCGAACCCTCCTTTGTCGAGAAGGTGGCGATAGCCGCAGAGTAAATCATGGAGGATGTTTCATCGGCGAGTCGATGAACTCCATAAGGAGTAACGATGAAAGACGAATGGCTTTCCCTGAGTGATGCGGCAAAACTTCTGGGTGTACATCCCAGCACGGTCCGGTTGTGGTCGGATAAGGGTGTATTGCCAACACACCGCACATCAGGCGGCCATCGCCGTTATCGCCGGGATGAAGTGCTGCTGTGGTCGAATACCGCCCGGGAAGTGCGGGCCGAACCGGAGGGCATCATGCACATGGCGATGAAGAACGTTCGTGTACAGATCGGGGAAGCCAATCTGGAAGCGGAAAGCTGGTACAAAAAGCTGGATGACAATGCCCGCCGGCAGTACCGTGAGAGCGCCCGGTCCCTGTCGCAGGGGTTGATGACCTATCTCGCCTCGGAGAACGGCGATGACTCGGAGGCTCACGCAATAGGATATGAATATGCCTCCCGCGCCCGCCGCTACGGTCTTAGCGAAGTGGACGCGACCCGCGCCCTGTTGTTTTTCCGGAATGCCCTGATCGAGTCGGTGATGAAGGTCTATCGCGAAGCCAACATCCACTCCGGCCGGGCCTGGGAGGAAATGCTTCATAAGATGCATACCTTCACCGACCTCATCCTGCTGAGCTTACTGGAAACGTATCATAAGCTGGAAAGCGTCAACCACTGATGGAATTGGGAAATACCCGCACAAAGCAGTCACCTGTTGAGAGGGCGTTTAACACATCTCTGATTAAATATTAATACAGCGACAGGCGCTTTCAAGTACCTGTCGTTTCGATTCACGCTATAATGAATTTATGATACTCGATTTACCTTACCTGCTTGAAACCAGACGAAATCACTCGGTTGAACACGCAACACTCCACATCCTGGCCCGAAAATATCCAAAAATGACCATGGGAGGTCATTCCAACCCAACCGGCTTCTACCTGATGGGGAACTTTACCAAAGAGGAAATCCAGGAAGCGGCCGACGAGGCCATGCGCCGCATCCGTTCCGGCGAAACGGAGCTTGCCATCCATGAGGGCTGCGGCACGAATATTGCCACGTCCACGCTGCTGCCGGCAACCTTTGCCTTTGTGCCGATGCAGCGGGCGCGCTCCACATTCTGGAAGGTGATGCTGATCCCATTTGCGATCGGCCTGGCGGTCTTTGGTTATTTCCTGAGCAAGCCTCTCGGTCCGTGGCTGCAGCGTCATGTCACCACCGAAGCGGACCTTGGAAACATGCGCATTGTGGATATCCTCCCTGTCCGCAAGGGTTTGCACCGCGTGATTACGAAATAAGTTCACCACCAATGGACACGAAGTGTCACAAAAGGTTTCCTTCGTGAGCCTTGGTGACACTTCGTGGTTACCAAATGCCCAACATCTTCTTCCTCTTCGGCAATGACGAATTTGCGATCTCGCGCAGGCTCAAGGAATTCGAGTCTGATTTCACCGACCCCACCACCGCAGATATGAACACGGCCCGCCTTGAGGCGCGATCGGTGAGTGAGGACGATCTGGGCAATGCGCTGAATGCCATGCCGTTCCTCGCCAAGCGGCGTCTGGTGCTGCTGGCAAATCCCTCCTCCAAATATAACAATCCCTCAGTGAGAAAGAAGTTCTTCGAGTTTATCGAAAAAGCTCCTGAAACCACGCGGCTTGTGATGTATGAGTCTGTGGAGCCGCGCGATGCCGAAAAACACTGGCTGGTGAAATGGGCGGAAAAGAACAACAAACTGATCCAGTCCCGGGCATTCATGCTGCCGCGCTTGAAGGATATGGCCGGCTGGATCGTCAACGAAACAAAAAACCAGGGCGGGCAGATCGTGCCGCGCGCCGCCGAGATGCTGAAGGACATGGCCGGCGTGGACACGCGCCAGGCGGGCATGGAGATTGCCAAACTGCTGGCCTTTGTCAACTGGTCGCGGCCGGTCACGATCGAGGATGTGGAAGCGGTCTGTATCGTTACCTCCCAGCAATCGGTCTTCGATTTTGTCGACGCGCTGGCGAATGGGAACGGAAAATCGGCACAGCATCTTTTGCATCGTCTGCTTGAGTCAGAAGACGAATTTTCACTGTGGGGGATGGTGGTCCGGCAGTTCCGGCTGCTGATCCAGGCGCGTGAGATCCTGGACGAGAACGGCAATAAGGAGGATGTCGTCAAAGCCCTGGGAGTGCATCCGTTTGTGGCCGAGAAAGCCGCTCAGCAGGCCTCCCGTTTTTCGATCGAATCGCTTGAAGCGATCTATCACCGGCTGTTGACCATCGACGAGAGGGTCAAGACCAGCCAGGTCACGCTGGACCTGGCGTTAGATACGCTGGTCGTAGAACTAACCCACTAAGGTCCAAACAATCCATGGGGAGGAAATAATTGTGATTTCCTCTTGACTTAATTATACATACATATTAGAATGTATGTATGAGACGCACAAAGGAAGAAGCTGCGGTCACCCGCTCAGCAGTGCTCAAAGCCGCTCTGACTGTTTTTAGCAATAAAGGCTACGCTGCTGCTACACTGGATGATGTGGCAAAAGTCGCCAAAGTCACGCGTGGCGCGATCTACTGGCATTTTAAGAGCAAAGCAGACCTGTACAACACCCTGACTGAGGAACTCTCTGCCCGTGGCGCGGACCTCGTCCAGCAGGCCGTTGCCGAGGGCGGCAGCCTTCTGGATATCCTGCGGCGGATCTTCGTCCGCCAGTGTACGTTGATCGAAGAGGACAGGGAAGCACGCGCTGTCATGGAATTGGCGCTATCCAAGATAGGGACCGATCCGGATCTGCAGGCCGGGCGCATAAAACAGCTGGAGGCAGGCAATGCCTTGATCGAAGGCATCGCCGGTGCGATGCAGCAGGGGATCGCCCAGGGCGTCCTGCGCAATGACCTCGATGCCGCAGACATGGCGCGTGCTTTTATCGCTTTTGAAAACGGCGCGATCCAGTTGTGGCTGACCTCACCGAAATCTTTCTCGCTCAAACAGAGTGCTGAGTCTTTTGCAGAGATCCTGATCTCGGGCCTGCAGAAGTAAATAAAATTTTTTATCTAATTTACATACTCTTTAGTATGTAAATTACCAAAAGGAGAGAAACATGAACACTACATCCCTGATTACCCGTACAGCTGTCATCTTTGCTGCCCTGGCCATTGCTGGTATCGCTCTGGCGGTCAGCGCGCAGTCAGTAGCGGATGGCTTGCAGCAGACCGTCCTGGTGGCCATCGGAAGTGCCCTGTTTGGAGCCGCCCTGACCTTTTTCCTGGTCCGGCTTTTTTCAATCGTGGAAAAGTAAACGCAAAAGATCGATTCTCCTCCCTGCCCAGGGAGGAGCTATCTTAAAGGGAGTTGCCCGTGAAAACACCGATCATAGTCTGGATCCGAAATCACCCCATTCCTGCATTCTTTTTAATGACCTTTGTCATTGCCTGGTCTCAATGGCTGCCGCTGGGATTCTTCGCGCCTCAGCATTATTGGTTGACACTGCCCGGTGCCTGGGCGCCGACGTTATCGGCTGTGCTTCTGATCGGCCTGTCAGAGGGTCGACCCGGGGTCAAATATTTTCTCAGGCAGGTGTTTCACTGGCGTGTTGGCATTGGCTGGTATCTTGTTGTGTTGTTTGGTGTGGCGATCATTGCGGTCCTGGCGATTGGTGTCGGGACGTTGTTCGGCGTTCCCGCGCCAGGTATCACGCTCCCCAAAGGACTGCCGCAGGGAGCATGGATCGCTTTCCTGCCTGCCCTCTTTCTCATCAACCTCTTCATGGGCGGACCGCTTGCCGAAGATATCGGCTGGCGCGGCTATATCCTGCCGAAACTGCGTGAAATGATGTCGACATTAACGGCCAGCCTCCTTATCGGGGTGATCTGGGCATTCTGGCACTCGCCCTTTTTTATCTTCCCCGAATGGGGTCTCTTAACCGGCGATATTCCATTTATCTGGTTTTTGCTGTTGACAACCAGCTGGTCAGTGCTGTTTGCCTGGGTCTATGTTAATACACAAAGCATTATGATGCCGGTGCTCTTCCATGCAGCGATTAATACGACCCTGGGTACACTTGGCATCCTGGGGGCCGGCAGTGAGAACCTGCTCCTG
>DASUOS010000429.1:0-2369 GCA_036276515.1 Anaerolineales bacterium
GTCAACTCCTTTAGCAAGATAATCCCATTTTACAACCCCACTTCCTCCAGAAACAGTGACACTTATCCCGTGTTGAGAATTACGCCTTTCAGTCCGTCCGGCTGGCTTTGCCCGACAAGCACTTCGTCGATCTCATTCCAGCGAGGCGAAGAGGAGGAGGCTTTGACGCGCAGATAATTGCCGGTCAGCCCCTCCATTTGCCAGCCCCACTCATCCAGCTCGGAAGTGGACTCCCACAACACGGACATTTTTTTTCCAACAAATTGAGCCCGGTACGCCCTCTCTGACTCGTCCAGCGCCTGGCGCAGGATGTGATTGCGCTGCTTGCGGGCCTCGGGTCTGACCTGGCCCTTCATTTTTGCCGCCCCCGTGCCCGGACGCGGCGAGTAGGTGAAGACATGCCCGCCAGCGAAATTCATTTCCCTGACAAATGCCAGCGACTCGGCGAACTCTCCCTCCGTCTCTCCGGGGAAACCGGCGATGATATCGGTCGTGATCGCAACCTCGGGCATGACCTGCCGGGCAGCGGCCACCAGCTCTCGGAAGCTGGCGGTTGTCGTTTTGCGGGCCATCCGCCTGAGGGTCGCATCACACCCGCTTTGCAGAGGCAGGTGCAGGTGAGGCATGAGCCGGGAGTCGTCCCAGAGTGAAAAGAAGTCTGCATCCAGATCCCAGGGCTCAAGGGACGAGAGTCTCAAACGCGGCGCATCCGTCTCGCGCAGGATCGCCTGGATCAGGTTGCGCAGGTGCATTCCAAGATCGTGACCCCAGGAGCCAAGATGCACACCGGTTAATACGATCTCCTTTGTGCCGCCGCTCAGGGCAGACCGGATATCGAGCAGCACATCTGCCAGGGAGTGACTGCGCCCTGCGCCGCGGGCCACAGTCGTGATGCAGAACGTGCAGTGGTTGTCACAGCCATCCTGCACCTTGATAAAGGCCCGGGTGCGGCGGTGCAGGCCGGGCAAAGGCTGGCGGGAAAGGGGTTCGAGGTCGAAGGCTGGGAGGCTGGAGAAAGTTGAAGGTTCAAGGTTTAAGGTTTCAAGGACGAGCTGGTCTTTGCGATTATTGGGTATCACATGAAGGACATTGGGAAGCGACGCAGCCTGCTCCGGTTGGAGCGTTGTCCAGCAGCCGGTGGCGACGATCTCCTCCACCCCGGCGCGGGCGATGCCGCGGATGCGGCCGCGCGAATCGGCTGCGGCATCGTTAGTCACCGCGCAGGTATTGACCACCGCCATCTGGGCCTGGTCTGGCGAGGCGACAATCTCATGGCCAGCGGCGCGGAACTGGCGCGCCATGCCTTCGATCTCAGCCTGGTTGAGCCTGCATCCGATTGTGTCGAGGAAAATTTTCATAATTACGGGTGCAATACCACAAAATGATCGAACAACACGTCCACACCCGGTTCGGAGAAGGCGCCGGCCAGCAGGCCCACGTCTCCGTTCGGAAAATCGGTATCCTGGAATGAGGCGACCTGGTTGTAGTTGATGAAGAAGGTGAATGTGTTTCCAATGCAATCGGCGCGCAAATGATTGACTGCCTGCTGCTGGATGAACTCGGAAAACTGCATCTCTGCCTGCCCGAGCAGCAGAGTCTGGCCGCCGATGTATTTTCCGGCCGCGTAAAAGCCATCGTTGCTGATGATAAAGAAGTAGTAGTCGCCGTTCTGGTAGCGGCACATCAGGCCCATTCGGTTCTCATCCGGACCGTCCAGACGGAAGACATCCGCTTCGACGCGCACGTCACCAAAATTCTTCTCCGGCGTGGACCACAGATTGTAGCCAGGCTGTTTGACCAGAAAACGGTAGCCGCCGCCGTCATAATCCATGATGCCGCCGTCGTTGGCGATCCGGTCCCAGCCGCTGGTGTTATCGTCGAATTCCTCCTGGTAAAGCACATCGCCCGGGCTGGCCGTTGGCAGGATGGGAAGGGAACCAGATGTACAGGAGGAGAGAAGTGCAATGAAAAGCAGCAAAGGAAGCAGACGAAAACATTTCATGGCGGGATTGTATCAGATACAACAATGTCATGGCCCCGGCGACACTTGCACCTGTACTTGCGCCAGTTGCACACTTGCCACGGGTGCAAGTGCCGGGGAGTGCAGATGAAGCAATCTCCTCGCCCATTCAGGTAATGATTTAACCATTTGATCCGCGTTCTTCTACATTCGCCATATGGCTCATTCCGCTCCCCGTTCGGCTCGATGTCAGAACTGGACTCATGGGAAATACTGGTTCAATATCGCTTCCGCATCTGTGCTCCCCAGGTCGCGTGCATTGACGAAGTGTCCAAGGGCCGCGGTACGATCTTCCATTTGCAGATACAACATTCCGAGATGCAGGTGGACCGAAGCGTTCTGCGGCTCC
>DASUOS010000430.1:0-22052 GCA_036276515.1 Anaerolineales bacterium
TTGTCTCCACCCATGCCGCAAATGCCCCTCGAGCAGCCCCGATCACTTCACTCACACCTGCCATCTCGATGGGCACCTTGTGAGGGTCCGGCATATCCGCCACGGCTAACAATGTGAGAAAGTTGACACACTTCGCAAAAGAGACATGCCGCATGGACTGCATCAGGTACGACATTTCCAAATAGCGCTGGTCATACAATAGTGGCATGTCTTCTTTGAACAGCGCAAAATCGATCAGATAATAACCCTCAAGCGATTCTTTGTCGCCCCCAAATTTAACCAGGATGTTATTGGTGTTCAAATCACCGTGGATGAATCCGGTCGCCACATCGATGGCGCGCGCGGTTCCCCATGCTTCAGGCTTGCGTGCATGAAGCAATGGATTGGGAAAAACGCGTCCATTGATGAGCAAGCCTGTGACATCTGGATTCACCCCGCGGATCTCCTGCAGAAAACGTTCCGTGTTGCCGCCAGCCTCAAGCCGAAAGCCGAGCCAGGCATGCAATACTTTTTGTGGATGAACGGCTTGTTCGAATATGGGATTGCCATTCCACTCATCCAACAGAACCGTATTGGTTTGTGTAAAAAGGGTTTTGAGTTGGCTTTGCCGTTCGTATTTCGATAAGGGCAGATACTTGAGCAGGGATTGACCGGCAATACGATAAAAGATTGCGATGGTACCCTCATGTTCGACCCGGTCAAACACGAGTTCGGCAATGTGTGCGCGTGCAAACGCAGGGGTGGACTTGCTCATCACCGTTTTATGCCGCGTGACTTCATCGGACCTGGCGTTTTTGCCTTTGCGATCCAGTTTGAGAATGCAATGCTCGACGCGTTTGGGTTCGTTTGCCGAAACGCTGACCAGATAGACGACTGCGCCTGACCATCCTCCAACCAGTAACTGCAGTGGCGCGACAGTGATCTGATATTGATCCTGTGCCAGCCGAATGACACGCTGATATTCTTCCGGCAGGGATTGGAAATCGGTAGTCAATTCGGGCATTGCGCCAACCTTTTTACTTATAAATTGCGATAGTCAAAATCAGGGTGAGTTGATCACAAAAAAGGAAGACAAACATGAGTTTTCATAGCTGAATCATTGAACACTTCCCTTGGGTAGTATACCCAGACTTGGATGTAAAGCATAGGTGGATATACTCCACCTATCGTCGTGGCCAATCGATTGATCCTTCTTGTTGTTATAAGCACTTCTGCTATTGATATCCCCTGCCGCAAACCAAAACAAGCCTTACCGTTAGTTCAATTGTGTATGGAGTATGAGTACTTAGTGAACGCGATATTTGCGAAGCTTTGTGCTGTGGCGGTGGTCATGTGGTGATGATACCACTACGGCAGATAATTTTCCCACCTTAGATTTTGCCCTAAACTGTCTCATGGTTTCTATCACGAACAGGCCTGCCTAACGAAAAGGGCATCAGCCGGCGTGTTGTGCCAGGAGCTAAGTCCAGCCAAGCGCGACGGATCTGAACGTCACGCGCTTGGCTGGATGCATTAAAGGATCAACGTTGCCTTCCGGACAATCTCAATCAGGACTCAAGGGCGGTCCCAGGAGCGTCATATCATATTTCGCAAAAAGCGGGCCGATGACTTTGGGGTCGGGTGGACCGCTTCGTGCCAACGGCCCAAACTCTTCATAAAATTTGTGTCCACCTCCAGGCGTATAAACCACAATGATCTCGCCGGGTTCATCCGTTAGGTTGAGGAAAGCGTGCGGGACATTGGATGGAAGGTAAGCAAAGCCGCCTTCAGCACAGCGGAATACTTCATTTCCAATCTGGATTTTGTATTCACCTTTAAGCACATGGATCGTCTCCTCTTGCTTGTGGTGGACATGCAAGGGGGGACCGCCTTTCGGCGCGACCTCGACGATAAAATAATCGAAGGCCCCACCGGTATCTTCGCCCGTGACCTTGAAAATCAGGTCCCGGCCAGGGCCAGAGTACAGTCTCAGCCCCTCGCTTCGAGCGAGAACTTTGTATTGGTTTGTGATCACATTCATCCACTCATCTCCTTTCTTGCCTCTAAAATCAGCTTATGTTATACTCCTGATTATAAGTACCCTAACCATATTTGTCAATAGGCTAATAATAAAATGGCTAATCAATTTTCGATCCAGATTACTCCTGATTTTGAAGAGCGCTACCCAAAATCAAGCGCTAGAGCTACCGAATGTGCGATGAACCTGGTCTTTACAGCTGACTTGCTGGTCAAACGTATCTCAGAATTGCTCAAACCTTTTGATCTGACTCCTGCCTCCGGGTTGGTCTTAAGTATCCTGGCGGATTCGGAATCGCCTTTGCAGCCCAACCAAATCGCTGACCGCCTGATCATAAGCCGGGCTACTGTGACTGGCTTGATCGACTCCCTTGAACGGCGAGGGTATGTACGAAGACAACCGCATCAGTCTGACCGACGGATGCTTTTGATAGAACCGACTGACACAGGCAGGCAAGTTGCCCATGCGTTTCGCCCGATTGTGCATCAACATCAAAAGGTATGGATGGAGGCCTTGAGCGAGATGGAACAGGGACAGCTCATTGACTCTCTTCAGCGGCTGCAGGTTGCCCTGCTGGATTCCGACGCCTGAACGCGGGAAAAACACCTCGCGAGTGAGCGCAGGCCAACCACGAACTTAGTAAAGAGCCTCAACATAACAACCTTTCCTAGGATTTTTCTGACATGGGTCAAGCCCATCAAGTTCCACCCCTTTTGGCTCTCAGGCGATCTGATATACTCTGGTTTCCCCACAAAAACCACTTCTGCCAGTGATCTACCACGCCCTAAAACGAGCCTTGTTGTTAGTTCAACAGAGTTTTGCCAATCGACATGTAATGAATGCTATATGGGGATTCGCTTCGGCGGTGGCTATCCCACTAGGGGATGATATGGTCATGCATGCATAATTTCAAATCCTGCACTGGCAATGGGCCAGTGCAGGATTATCGACGTGTGCCCGGGAGGAGAAGAAAGGAGCGAGCCGGCACGTCCCGATGAGCAAACGGTGGGCAGTTAGTGACACAAGGCTCCAATATCACTATTCGCCTGTAATGCGAATCCCCAGGCGATGTAAGACCGGGTCGCGGAGTCAAGGCTGAGGCCGTAGGTAGCATCCACACCGCAGGCGGCCACTTTCGCTTGCGCAATATAAGAGCGGGTCGCCGAATCCAGCATGCTGGATTCCGCTTCGGCTGCCTTGGCCCACGCGGTGTAAGAACGGGCGGCAGAGTCCACATTGGCGACGGGGGATGCGGTAGCGTTCGCTTCCCGGACCACCAGAACCACGACAGCTAACACGGAAATGGCAATGAACAGGCGAATGAAACGATTGGTAACCATTTTGATCTCCTTTCTGGTTCAACAAGTTATAATGTTTTCAGAAACCTGAATTGGTCTCTACTCTGCCCATACTGTAGCAAATCGCCCTTCCGGTTTGGTGACATAAAATGTCACAAAAAGTGTCACGTATTTGCCACCTGAAGCGGACCTGTTTATTTAAAAATTGATGCAAGAACCACATTCGTTTGGCTACTGGCTCAGGCTCAAGAGAAAGACACTCGATCTCACTCGCGAAGCTCTGGCGGACCGCGTCGGGTGTTCCGTGTCGATGATTCGCAAGCTTGAAGAAGAAGAACGGCGGCCTTCCGCGCAGATCGCCGAGCTTCTGGCTGATATCTTCAAGATCCCCCCAGTTGAAAGACCGGCCTTTTTGCGGTTTGCGCGTGGCGACTGGAGGTCAGCTCCCAGCCTGGGGGACGAAGAAGCCCCCTGGCGCGTCTCAACACCAGCACTACCCCAACAACCGCGTTCGAATTTACCTGCAACCTTCACTTCCTTAATTGGGCGGGATAAGGATATTGCGGCAGTCCAGGAGTATTTGTCCAATCCAGATATCCGCCTGGTTACCTTGATCGGCGCGCCGGGAATCGGTAAGACGCGCCTGAGCATCGCTTCAGCGAGCAAGTCGCTGGACGAGTTCTCCGATGGTGTTTTCTTTGTCGCGCTGGCTCCGCTGGATCAGGCATCCCTGATACCTTCTGCCATTTCACAAACGCTTGGATATATTGAAAAGAATAACCTGTCTCCCGAGGAACGTCTCATCGAAGGCATCGCAAACAAACGAATGCTGCTCGTGCTGGATAACAGCGAGCACCTGATCGAAGAAGTAGCTCGGCTCGCCTCATCCCTCCTTTCAGCCTGCTCCCGCTTAAAAATCCTCATCACCAGCCGCGAAGCGCTGGGAATCCCGGGTGAATGGCTTTATTCGGTACCTGCACTGGACAGGCCAAAAGAGCACTCCATCGTTGACGTAGAAACCGTTTCGGAGTTTCCGGCTCTGGTGTTGTTTGCCGAGCGTGCCCGCGCAGCTCGTTCCGATTTCGCACTGAACGCCAAAAACGTTCGGATCGTCGCATCCATCTGCGCACAACTCGATGGATTGCCATTAGCCATCGAACTGATTGCCGCCCGCGTCAAGACGTTATCAATTGAGCAAATCGCTGCACGGCTCGAAGACCGTTTTGCAGTGTTAGCAAGCGGTAGTCGAATCGGGCCCTCACGACAACAAACATTGCGGGCGACTCTGGATTGGAGCTATGAGCTGCTGACAGAAACGGAAAGAGAACTTTTTCGACAACTCTCGGTCTTTGTGGGTGGTTTTACACTGGATGCGCTTGAATCGGTGGCGCAATTGGATTCAAGTCAATCGATCCTCGATGCGCTTTCACGTCTCGTAGATAAATCACTGCTGCTCGTCGAACAGCAGGATCAACCGCGTTACCGTTTTCTTGAGCCAATCCGTCAGTATGCCCGGGATAAACTGAATGAGACCCGAGAATCGAACTTGATCCAGGATCGCCATCTTAATTACTACCTGAGCGTCGCGGAGGAGGCAGAGCCGTACTTATTTGGCGCCGGGCAACAGGACTGGAAGAATCGATTGGAGTTGGACCATGATAACTTGCGGGTCGCGCTGGCATGGTCGCTAGAAAGCAATCAAATCGAAGCGGGATTGAAAATGGCAGGGGCGCTGGCGTGGTTCTGGCACGGTAAGGGTCACTTAAGCGAAGGTAACTTATGGCTGGAGAAATTCCTTGCCTCTGGCAGCGGCAACCAGGGAACGGAGCGAGCGAAGGCGCTGCGCGCCTCATCCATCCTATTAACAGGTGCAGGCGATTACATTCGAGCCAGAGCCTTTGCAGAATCAAGCGTTAAGTTATATCGAGAAATTGGAGACGACCGAGGCGCAGGCCTGGTGCTTGCTGACCTGGGCGCCAGTCTTCACTGGGACGGCAAGGAAGAGGAGGCAATCGAGTCGCTCGAAGAGAGTTTGCGCCTGCTTCGGGCAGCTGGAGAGCGCTGGGGGACCGCCTACGCTCTCCTCTGGGTGGGCGATACCTGGTTCAGGATGGGAGATATTGAGCGCGCCGCCACAAGCTGGGAAGAGAGTCTGCGCCTCACCCAGGAGTTGGGGGATGACTACCTGATAGCCTGGTCGCTTGGCGGTTTGGCGGATGTGACGCGTCTGCGCGCTGATTACAAGCGTGCAACAGGAATGTTTAAAAAATCCTTGTCCCTTTATCAGCGATCAGGAAATAAGATCGGTCCCCCGTTCTCGATGGAAGCATTGGCATTGGTTGCCGTTGCGCTAGGGGATGCGAAGCGAGCGGCGCGTCTTTGGGGTGCCGCATCCGCCTGGCGCGAAGCGATCAACGAGCTGCTCCCCCTGAGTTATCAGAGGGACTATGCTGCCTCTATTAGCCAGGCGCGTACCCAGCTTGGGGAGGAACTTTATGCGTCCGCATGGTCGGAGGGCCGCGCGATGTCACCCGAACAAGCTATTGCCCTGGCGTTAGAGGAATAAATGCATCATGATCAACATAAAATCCAAATGACAGCCCAAGGCTTCAAATCGCCACGGCAGACGCTTCGCTGAAAAACAGGGCAAGCTGTAAAGCCTGCCCCGCGCCGGGTCGCATGCAATTGTATATTTCTGGTTGGCCCGAAAAAAGCACATCAGCTAGGGACAAGTTCGCCCCCAGAACAAACTTTGCGGTTCGTTCAATGGAGTATTGCGGCTGCCTATATGAGGAAAGCTATATTAGGTGATGCTTGGGCGGTTATGGTATGAGTATTCATGGCATTTCAACCTGCAAAGCAGTGGGATTAGGTCGATGCACGACTATTGTAGCAAATTTCCTTTCCCTGGCGGCAGATAGGCTGCGAAGAACAGTGTTCTCTTGTGATGATATCGCAATGGAGATGAGGTGCTGGGGCTACGGTGTTAATAACTGATGTTACGCAGTGCCGCCGTTTTTTTACCGCGAAGACGCGAAGAAAGCTTTATTCTTCGCGAAGGGAGAAGAAGCTTGGCGATCTTCGCGCCTTCGCGGTTTAGATTCCTGCTCCGTGCGTAAGGTGAGTTAATAAGTCGTTTGTCATTCGAAACTAGATCTGAATGTGATCCACTGCATTGAAAACAGTGCTTTTAAGGAAAGAGGCTGGAGAGTGGCACAATCAACACTTCGATTTGCTGCAGACTCATGCAGGAGTTTACAATTAAGGCTCTCCCGTCGCTGGCGGGAAAATCCTAACCACGAAGGGTCACAAAGGTACACAAAGGATTTTTTGGCTTTTTTCCTTCGTGACCCGTTGTCTCCTTTGTGGTCGAAAATGGGATTCCCGTTAAAAACGGTAGACCCACAATTAATTACGTTTAAGATAGTAGTTTTATAATCGTCTTATGTCACGTCTCACCTCCCACCTCCTGGATAACTACCCCTACTCTCGCAACGCCAGTCTGCAGACCATTCAACGCGGACGCGCCTATTACAAGGATAGACGTGTCTGGGATGTAGACCTTGTCGGCGACCGGAAAGCTGTTTGTTTAGTGGATGGAGATTCTGGCGAATACACCGTCCAAATCGAAATAGACAAGAAATCGGGTGAACTGTCTTTCGAGTGTGACTGTCCCTATGCGGAAACAGATTTCTGCAAGCACATGATCGCTGCGGCGCTGGAGGTCAGCGAATATTTGAAGGAGGAAGAGGAAGATGACGATGAGGGAGAAGAGTTTGACGCGCCTGCACCAAAGTCTGGGAACGTTACAGGCGACTGGAAACACAAATTAATGCAAACTGTTGCGCTTATGCCGCGCCCTTCTACGGGCAGAAATCACTTGAATCGCTATGCCGTTGCCATGCTCCTGACCCGCAACCGATACGTTTATTACTCTTATGGTAGTGGACAACAATATTCGTATTCTCTGGAACCTGTCATGATCAGGGAGAATGACTGGGGTCCGCTTCAGGATATCGAAGGCTTTAACCCTGACCGCGTCAACCACCTGCTGGAAACCAGCCGCAATTGGATCAAAGCTGGCGAGCCCTATTTCCAATCCCTCAACCCAAGAGGCAGCCTGAATGTCAGCAGCGACTCCATTGCCTTCATCGGGCTGGCCCGGAATATTGGTTCGATGTACGGTAGCGTGAGCGGGCATCTGAACAACTATCTTTCCATGCTTGCCAGGCTCGATATCCCCATCTTCCTTGGCAGCCTGGGTTACAACGCCAGGATCGAACGCCGCCTGCACATCCTGCCGGATCCCATCCAAATCCGGATTGACATGCAGCAGGATGAAGAGAAACTCAGCCTGCAGGCGGGCTTTGACAACAACGGAAGCTTCACCCATATCCAAAAGAAGATCGAAGTGATGACTGCCTACCCTGTCTGGGTGCTCATGGATGACACCGTTGCCCAGGTTGAAAACAGCCGTGCCCTCGAAATCCTTTCTGCCTTCCCTATTGAAATCCCAAACCAGCAGGTGGACCTCTTCCGCCAGCAATACTTCCCGCTTATCGCCCAGGCGCTGCCCATCAGGAGCGATCTCATTAAGTGGAGAGACCTTCGTGCCGACGCCGTGCCGCGCTTGTACCTGCACGACGACAATAAGGAGAAGGTCCTGCGCGCATCACTTCACTTCGGCTATGCTGAATTTGATGCACCGCTCGGCAAAGACCAGCCTTATTCTGTTGCCAGCATCCCCGAAACCTGGGAGCTTGTCCGCGTTCATCGCCAGCCCGAGCGCGAAGAATATTTTTATCAGCTGCTCACCGATCCCATTTATCGACTCAAGCGCGCAGGCGCGGCACATCCGCATGGCACTCTTGAACTTCGTGCCCGCGCTCATCCCTATGACTTCCTCATGCACTCCATTCCCGCGCTCCTCAAAGCGGGCTTTGAAATTTACGGCGAGGACAATCTCAAGCTGGGCCGCATCAATCGCAACACGCCGGCTCTGCGCGTGAGCATTTCATCGGGCATCGATTGGTTCGACCTCAAGACCGTCGTCGAGTTCGGCGACCAGCAGGCGTCGTTTCACGATATCCGCAAAGCCCTCAAACGCGGCGAGAATTACATCAAGCTTGCCGATGGCTCCATCGGTCAGCTCCCTGCCGAGTGGCTTGAAAAATACAAACATCTGTGGGGGTTGGCGCAAGAAACCGAAGACGGATTCCGAGTCAATGACCTTCACCTCTCTCTGATCGATTCTCTGCTCGAAGAGGATACCACCATACAAACGCCGCCCGACCTGATTCAGCGCCGGGAGCGTTTCCGCCACTTCGAGCGGATTGCGCCACAACCGCTCCCGAGAGGGTTTACTGGCGAACTGCGCCCCTATCAGAAGCACGGCTACGACTGGTTGCATTTCCTGCGCCAATACAAATTCGGAGGCATCCTGGCAGATGACATGGGCTTGGGAAAAACGGTTCAGGTGTTGGCATATCTCCAAGCGTTGCAGGAGCAGGCTTGCACCGGGACCGGTCGAAGGGGTGGAAAATGTACGGCGCTGCTTGTTGTCCCGAAAAGTTTGATTACCAACTGGCAGAGGGAATCCGAAACGTTCACGCCGGGCCTGCGCTTCCTTGAATATATGGGTAATTTCCGCAACAGGGACATTGCGAATTTCGATGATTACGATGTGGTGATCACGACCTATGGAACCATGCTGCGCGACATTGAGATTTTGCGCAAATACAACTTCCATTATGTGATCCTCGATGAATCGCAGGCCATCAAAAATCCGCTGGCGAAGAGCGCCAAGGCGGCGCGGCTGTTGAAGGCGGAGCATCACCTCGTGATGACAGGCACGCCCGTTGAAAACAACACCTTCGAGTTGTGGTCACAGTTTGCATTCCTGAACCCGGGCTTGCTTGGCAGCATGGATTATTTCAAAAAGGAATTTGCCAACCCGATTGAAAGCGCGGGCGATGAAAAGAGCGCGGAGCTTTTGCGAAAGTTGATCTATCCATTCATTTTGCGGCGCACAAAGGAACAAGTTGCACTCGAACTGCCGCCGCGCACTGAGCGCATTGTCTACACCGAAATGGCCTCCGCGCAGAAAAAGTTATATGCCCAGACCCGCGAACGCTACCGCGCCGAATTGCTGGGCTTGATCGAACGCGAAGGCATCAACGACGCGCGCTTTAAGATCCTCGAAGGCTTGCTGAGATTGCGCCAGATCGCCATTCATCCTGCACTGGTAGACAGGAAATACAAAGGCGATGCACCCAAGTTTGACATGCTGCTGGAAACGCTGGAGACGCTACAGGCCGAAAATCACAAGGCGCTGATTTTCTCCCAGTTTGTCGAAACGCTGAAGCTGGTGAAAAAGGAACTGGACGCTCGCAAAATCAAGTATGTGTATCTCGACGGGCAGACTCCCAAACGCCAAACGCGCGTGGATTTATTCCAAAACGATCCTTCCTACCCCTTCTTCCTCATCAGCCTCAAGGCAGGGGGAGTCGGCTTGAACCTGACCGCAGCTGACTACGTTATTCACCTCGACCCGTGGTGGAATCCGGCTGTGGAAATGCAAGCCTCCGACCGCGCCCACCGCATCGGGCAAACCAAACCCGTATTCGTGTACAAGATCATTGCCCGTGAGACAGTGGAGGAAAAGATTCTACTGTTGCAGGAAAAGAAACGCGCCCTTGTCAAAAGCATCATCGCCACCGAGTCCAGTTTCTTCAAGTCGCTCACCCGGGACGATGTAAAAAATCTGTTCGAGTAGGGGATATGGCCTGCCTTTGCTGCGCGGCCCACAAAGCAGAATTTGATCAGCTTTGCAAACAACGTTTCGCAGCTTGAAAACAGTCGATCCAAAACAGCCTGTCTCCAGGTGGACATACTCGTAACAGGCAGTTACGCCACTTTGTTTCTCCCTGGCGCTCTACATCTGGGCAGAACCGGGACGAGCTTGGGCGGTCTGACTTTTGCCTTTTTGCCGTTTTCCAAAAACGAAACCATTTTTGGCCGGGGTACGGCATGTGATTGTCACGATTGTGCTGCAAGAATCTGGAATGAATACGGAAATTCAGCTATTAAACCGCGAGCACAGCGCCTCGCAAGTTTGCTGTGATCGGGCTGTCTTTAACAATATAACGTCGCAGGGCTTCAATAGCATGGACATCCAGGTTCGTTCGATTTGTCCCGTATTTATCTGGCACTCCCTGGGCGGTTACAAATGCTGCCGTATAGATCTGATCCGTCTTCACCTGTTGACCCTGCACGAATAACTCCTGGATCCGAGATCCGGCAGCATTTTCAATCTTCACGTACATATTCATGCCCAGAGTTCGCTTCAGATATCCACCCATTTGGCGATACGGATCGGACGAAAATGTGTGTTCCAGGTTTTCTTCCAGCATGGTTCGGATTTCATCGCCTGTGAGTTCAACGAGGGCGATCAGGGGATTCACAGGAATGATATTCCATAAATCGTTCAGGGTGACAGGACCCGGCCTCACCGGCGCCCCATAGCGCCAGCCGTTCGAAAATGCAATTTCTGCGCCCGTGTGATCCAGCAGAGACTGCAACAGCAGATTATCCATCGTCGATTCCAGCATGGTGTTGCGATTGAGGCCGGTCGATGTGCTGCCGATAACCTGGTTCAACTCCTGCCGGTGGGGATGCAGCGCCTCACTAACAAGCGCCTCTACCTTCAAGTCAGGTTCAATATTTTGTTCGATGATAAGCAGCTCGTGCCTGAAATCGATGATCCGTTGGCCCTGAACTTCAAGGTCAAGGCGTCCCAGAAATGAGCCGTGCGAACCGGACTGTATAATGATTGTGTCAGCAACCAGCATTGGAGCGACGAGACGGTTATGCGTATGGGCGCTTAACAGTACATCGATACCTTTGACCTCCTGGGCAATCTTCACATCCTGTGGAAATCCCAGATGAGACAGTACGACGATCAGATCTGCTTTTTCCTCGGAGCGCAAATCTGCAATACAGCCGGGCAATTCCTGGTTTCCCAGGGTGAAGGACAGCCCTTCGCTGAAAGAGGGCGGCATCGTCTTATCCACAATGGTTGCGGCAATACCAATTACGCCGACACGCAACCCGCCAGCTTCGCAGACGGTATAAGCTGGAAACACCCGCCTTTGAGAGGCCTGATCGTAGACATTGCAGGCAAGCACTGGATAAGAAAGCTGCTGCGCAATTTTCCTGAACTGTTCCGGTCCATAAGCGAACTCCCAGTGAGCAGTCATTGCATCAAACTGCAGTGCGTTAAGGATCGGAATTAACGCCTCCCCCTTCGACTGCACCGCCACATGGGTTCCATGGATCGTATCCCCTCCATCGAAGGTCAGCACTCTGCCGGCTCTCTCTGCACGAACATCTTTCAGAATTGTCGCAATCCGGGCAAAGCCGCCCGTCTTGCGATACTCGGCGTGGTCACCGTTCCAAAAAAGCTCTTCATGCGGTTCAAGGTATGCGTGGCTATCGTTCAGCTGCAGGACCGTCAGACTTTTACTGGCTGCCATGTACAAGCCTCCTCATGGAATTACGATAAACCATGACTACCTGTTCTCCCGGGCAGTCACAGATCCGCTTAAGGCAAAGGCCCCTTTAGACGCTGGCTTCAGGTAGTATCCATCCCTGTTTGCGGGGACCCTTCGGGCCTCTTCAAGATATTCTGCGTAAGGTGAGTCAATGAGTAGAACGTTCTTATAAATTTCGATGTTATGGGCAGCGAACATGAGCTAATCGAGGCGCCCCGCCGTCTGCCTGCAGGAAGGCGATATTTTTTGTCCCCGGCTCACCAAATGTTCCTTGGGAGAGGCAGTTCAGAGGTCCGCATCCACATTTCAGCTGGATGTATTCAGTCTCGCTGAGGCCGGCGGGTTGCCTCACTCACCGCCCCGGTTGCAGAGTGCCGCGTATTATGATCCGATAGTGTGTTACACTGATACAGGCATTTCATAAACAATGTGTTTATCAGTCGGGGGAAATGGAGGGTTTTCCATAGGGAAGATCCATTAATACCAGGCCCATTTGCTTAGATGTAGCACGCTTAGTTGTAAAGGACAACATATTGAATAAAAGAGAGCTCGTACAATCCCTCATGGATTCCGTCCAGGAGGGTGATTTTGACAATGCGAAATCCATGCTTGCCGACGATTTTCAGTTCAGAGGGTCTGTGGGGCCTGAACCGATTAATGTACAGGCGTGGCTGGATATGAGCACTGGCTTGAGGATGGCATTCCCTGACCTGGACTATCATTTCAAAGTCATTGGCACGGAAGGCGATGTTGTGAGAGCCACGTCGCAATTGAGTGGAACGCATAGCGGCTCCCTGGATCTGACGAACATGAACATGGGCGTGATACCGGCCACAAACAGATCCTTTTCTTCCAAAGTCGAAAAAACCAGAGTAACGGTCAAAGAAAACAAGATTACGGCATGGGCCATCGATTCAACCGAAGGTGCCGGCCTGAAGGCGATCCTGGGTCAGCTGGGCGTTTCGCTTCCCGTAAATTAATTGTCCGTCAGGATCGTATGACTCTGGATGTACGTTGAATACGAAATAACTCGGCTTGTAGGGTGCCAGCGCCGTCAACCCCTTATAGAGAAGAGACGATGGCATTTTTATCCCGGCAGCGATGCCGGACATGTGCCCTTTAGGGTAGAAAGCAGAATTAAACATGGATGCAAGGCTGTATGTAGGAAATTTGTCAAAGTCAACAACCCAGGATGATCTCAACGCGCTGTTTGCTCAGGCTGGCGAGGTCACTTCGGCAGAGGTGATCAAGGATCGTCGCACCGGCGAGTCGAAGGGTTTTGCGTTCGTCACCATGAGTGCACAAAGCGGAGCCGATAAGGCGATCAGCATGTTCAACGCCTACTCATTCAACGAGCAGGATTTGAAGGTGAGCATGGCCAAGCCAAGGAACAACACATCGGGCCAGGACCCGCTGTAGAGCCCTGCGTGCCTGGCACATCGAAGGAAATACATGATTAATTTAAATGTAAGCACGATCATATTCCAGCCCGTCAGGCAGGTCTTTGATTTCGTGAGTTCTCCCGAGAACGATTCTCAATGGCAGTCCGGGACCCTGGCCGCCGCCAAGCTCCCGGATGGCGCCGGCAAAACCGGATCGTTCTTCAGAAGTATTGGTCACTTGCTGGGGCGCCGCATGCAGGGCTTGTTTGAAGTGACAGAATATGAACCGGACAGGAAATACGGTTTCAAGTCCCTTTCGGGTCCGCTGCATACACAAACCTCCTACACGTTCGAATCCGCCAGCGGTGACACAAAGATCAGCATCTCGACACAGGCCCACGCAGTCGACTCTTTTGAGATGAATGAGCGAGTTCTCGAAAGAAAGATGAAGAAACAGCTTAAAGAAAATCTTGCGCTCCTCAAGGATCTGCTCGAAGCACAGCGGATCCTGCCCGGCCCTGCACCGATCTAATCGTTTTCCTTATCGAACTGCCTGAAGGAACGGCCGCACCCGGGCGGCTGGATTTTGCATTCTTAAGCGTATCGCATTTCGAACTGGAGGATGTTTGAAAGGTGTAGGCTGCTGGACATAGTTAACGACCCCCGCTTTGTTCCGGAAGTATAAGGAGACCCCCATGAATTTCCACGAAGGTGATACTGTTATGCATTGGAGCTATGGACTGGGCCAGATCCTCCGCTTGGAGGAACGTGACCTGTCTGGCGTAAAGACGCTCTTTTATGAGGTCAGGATCCGGGACCTGACGGTCTGGGTGCCGTCCGACGCTGAGCTCGAACATCGATTGCGCCCTCCAACCTCAAAACGCGGGTTCGAAGAGCTTTTCGCGATCCTTTCCAATCCCGGTGAACCGCTTCCGGAAGACCGGCAGGAACGAAGATCTCGTCTGATGGAATACCTGAAAGACGGGAGCACGCAATCCCTGTGCCGGATTATCAGCGGCCTGTACGCACACCGGAAGCTTCGCTCACTAAACGAGAACGACCAGAACATTCTAAAACAGTCACGGAACGCCCTGCTTGGTGAATGGGAATTTGTTTTGTCGATTACACCCGCGCAGGCTGAGCATGAGCTTCATCATTGGCTGGCGTCGGAGCCGGCAAAGACGAATGAGTAGAATGCGTTAGAAGAAAACAGAGTGGTTCAGACGCTGGAACGCAGGGGGGTTTCACTACACCGATCTGTCCTCCTATCCCCTGTCGTCGACACACCCGGTTTACAAACGCGAAGATCGGCAACCCTGCGTGGCAGACAGCGGAAAGAGTCGTTTTCCTTCCAGGAAAGGAATTCGTCCGATGGCAAGAATGCAAGTGAGCACACGTATGATCCTGCTCAGCCTCCTGCTGAGTGGCCTGGTGGGATGCGGCCGCCAGAGTACACCCCCGGCCGTTCCACCGACACCGACCCTGGTCCCCGGCTGGGAACGGTACAGCCACCCGGGACAATGCAGCTACGTCATCGACCACCCATCAACCATGGACATCACCGGCCAGGGCACCTATAGCCGGATAGTGAGCTCCCCCTCCACAGAGCCCGGCGGACCGGTCCCGAACTTCATTTACATCTCCGTGATCCCCGATGATCTCCCGCCAGGCGCCGATAGGAGCATCTACAACTACGACCCGGGCGAGACGCAAACCCTGTTGGACCTGCAGGTCGGTGAGAGCTGGACCCTGCGCGAGGACCCCACCCTTGCGGATTGGTTCACCTCCACACGCCTGCCCGATATAAGCCTCAATAACCTGCCCACCCAGGCCTATGAAAACACCCAGCCCTGGGAGTTCCCGCCGGGGACAGAGGAGATCCGCTATTACCTGGAGGCAGACGGCTGTACCTACCTGGTCGGCGGCTACCTGGCTACCGTGGGCTCCGGCCAGCAGGGGTGGATCGACGAAGAACTCTTCGCCCGCATCCTTGCCACGTTCCGCCTGGGGTCTTGAGAGAGGTTATACAACAAAACCAGTTCTTTTTGTGATACGTTCCCCCTGGTTCTCTGGCAAGCGAAAATGGTATACTTACACTGTAAGTACAGTGATCGGAGCGAAGAATGTTACGAAAGATATTCCGCACAGGCAACAGCATGGTTGTTTCCATACCCAAAGATATCCTTGACGCGCTGCAATTATCGGAAGGCGAGGATGTATCGGTCGAGCTCGACACGCATCAGCGGCAGATCGTGATCTCGCCGGTGGAGAAAGCGCTGGCAGCGGGTATCGATGAACCATTTGCCCAGCAGGTCGATGACTTTATCAAGAAATACCGTCCTGCACTGGAGGCGCTGGCCAAGTGACGGTTTACCTGACAGCGGAGCAGGTTCTCTTCGTTCATTATCGTCTGGTGAGTGAAACGGGTGGCGAGTACGGCGTCCGGGATCTCGGGTTGTTGGAATCGGCGGTTGCCCGCCCGCAGGCCAAATTTGACAGACAGGAGCTGTATCCGGACATTTTTGAGAAGGCTGCCGCTTTGATGGAGTCTCTGATCAACAACCATCCATTTGTGGATGGCAACAAGCGTACAGGCATTGCCTGCGCCGTTCTGTTCTTGCAGCAGAACGGCATTTCGTTTTCGGCCAGGAACGCAGAGCTGGAGAAGTTCACCCTGCGTATCGCCTCCTCCATGGCCGGACGTGCTGAGATCATAGAATGGCTGAAGAAACACAGTCATGCATGATACTACCTGCCGGACAGTTTATCCACCTGAAGCAAATATAGTTCTCGTATCCACACAATATTCGAGATCTGCGCTCAAATCTGGCGGTGTTGAAGACCCCCGCCGTGTGGATGCACAAAGCCGGGCAAATACCCAGAATGAAAAAAGCGGACGGGCGCCAGCCCGTCCGCTTTTTTGGTTAATGCTTCCCTTGAAAAGCGCTGGAAAGAGACCCTACATCGGGGTCAGGACTTGCCTGGCGTACTCTTTCAACGTTGTCGGCTGAACAGAAAAAGTGCGGTAGGTGTCAGCCATTTCAACAGGATCGCCATCCGCGTATGCCCGCATGGCTGCGAAAAAGGATTGCTGCATGCCATCGGTGGCAGCGGCCTGCTGCGCCTCCATCACTTCCACGGGCATGAACTGCAGCTCGTACGAGCGCCCCCCGGTATCCTCGAAGATCCGGACGGCATCCTGGGGGCTTAGAGCTTCCGGCCCACCGAGCCGGAGAGTCGCATTCCTTGCCGCCGGATGATCCAGGCTGCAAACCGCGAACCAGGCTACATCGCGCACGGCAATCCAGCTGATCGGGTTCTGGCCGGTCCCGTAGATCGTCGCCTTGGCGTTGGCTGCATCGAACCCGACCGCCGGGCCGAGCCACACTTCCATAAAGAAGCTGGGGCGCAGTATGGTGTAGACGAGCCCACTCTCTTTTAGTTTTCGCTCCACTTCACCATTGGCCCATTTCAGGGGCGACTCCGGGACTTCGTCCACCGCGATCGACGTGAAAACAAATTGAGCGACGCCATTCGCCTTGGCGGCCTCGATCAGGCTCGAGTTCCCCTCGACGTCTGTGATCTGCAGGTCGTTGACCCCCGCTTCGTACGAAAAAGGCATCGCCGAGACCGTGGAGATCACGTGGGTGACACCCTGGCAGGCCCTGTCCAGAGAGTCCCGGTCGCGCACATCTCCCTGGAATATCTCCGCGCCCATCGACTTCAGCTTCTCCACTTTGGCCGGGTCGGCCGTGCTGCGTACCAGCGCCCGGACTGCCCTGCCTTCAGAGCGAAGGATCCTGCAGATCTCACTTCCTACCATACCCGTCGAGCCTGCAACAAGAATCGTTGACATATTGGCCTTCCTTTCATTATTCTGGAAACGAATTCAGTCTTCGGCACAGCCAGCATGACTAATAAACTCACCTCCCGATCTGTCATCGTGAAAGCAGGGCCGGTCGACGAATGGAAAATAACGCTTCCCTGTGAAAGGCAGAGAACACTGCATTTTGTGAGCGCGAAGACAGCGGGGAAGATGGTTATTTAGGTGGCATCTCGGAAGTCCTAAAGGTCGAGCGGTTCCACCCGTCTACATAGTTACAGATATTATAGGAAATCGGAGCATGGGAGTCAATATTGTGAAGTTTGGCGCAAGGAGCCTCCAGCCTCAGGCCGGGGGCCATCTCTACGCTCGCTGAGGGTCTCCGCGCAGCACCCTGCAAAGGGCCGACCCACCGGGATACCGACCGAAGGTCTCCTTGCAGGATGGAATGTGTTCAACATAGGGAGACCTGCGGTCAGGCTGAGAGCTCTTCGATCAGATCATCATCATGTTTCGTCTGCGGGCATTTGCTTGACTTTCACAGATCTCCGCTGGGTGGGGCAGTCGGGTGATCAATTGGGTTCCTGTTGTGTTTTACAGCGTTTCACTGCTGCCTGGCCGGGTGAGCATAGAACGGATCGCAGCCAGCTCCGCTTCGATGCGGGTGAGTTGCTGTTCGATGCGCTGCTCCCACTCCGCCCGGCCTTCTGCTGCTTGCGGTGCTGCGGCTGGATATGCGGTACGGAGATCGAGAAGCACCACCTGTAATCGCTCCGGCGTGACACCCATGGAATACAAAATCTGCGCACTGACACCACCCTCCTCTTCACAGATGGCCTGGAGGATATGGCTGGTGTCGATCTGCAGATCAGGCAATAGATTCGCCAGTTCCTCCGCCCGGTCGAGCATGTTTTTGACGCGGGCAGAAATCGATAAGTGGTTGGGGGAATGCTCAAAACCTGGGTCGTTGGGGAGCCTGGCGAGCGCCTGATCCAGTTGCTGCTCCACCAGGCGGGGTTCGATGCCCAATTTTTGGAGCACCTTCTGTACGATGCCATCGGGTTGCTGCATCAGCACCCAGAGCACATGCTCAACATCGGCCTGGGTGTGCTGGCGCCGGCGGACTTCGCTAAACGCCGCCTCAGCGGCAGCCTGTGCCGCAGCAGTGAATCGGTCAAACCGAAGGGATCTTTCCGGTTCAACGCCGTCCGTACTGATGTCACCAGCACGGACGGGCTGAAGGAAAGCTTCAAGCGCAGAGTCTGAGATGCGCAACGTGCGGCCGGCTTTGACCGCTCGCAGGCGGCCATCATTGATCCAATTGTAGACAACTTGACGGGAGACTTGCAGGCGCGAGGCAACATCGTCTGGGGTGAGATAATCGGTAGTCATAACCACTCCTTATTCTAGATTATAATTAACATATCTCTTTTATAATAGAGGAGCGGGTGGTTGTCAAGCATGTACTATAACATAGTAATATAGAGGATAAATGAGCATCTGATGTTCGGAGAAGGGGGTATAGTCATAGTTCTTCCAGCACCCGATTTATCGCCGTAGGACGAAAGCATCCTATACGACGGAATGATTTTTCCAACATAGAGAGACCTGCGGTCAGCCTGACGGCTCGGTCGAAGACCTTCGCCGAGCCAAGAATGAGCTCATGATTGTCAAGCCTGCATCATAACGGAATGGTACCCGGAATAAACGAGCACATGGCATTCAGGGAAAACAGGTACTCGTCACAACAACCAACGATGTCTTAGACAGGTACCTTCGCTTATGATTCTCAATCAGGGGGTTATACAACGGAGGTTTGCTTAAGCTAGTTGATTTTTCACCTTAATCATAAACAATGCATGATCGTTGGAAATCATTATCCAGCACCAAGGCCATTTTTTGGCAGGCAGATTTCCTTCCCTGGACGTAGATCTCGACGAGCTGGGCTCCGCTGCACACCGGCGCTTAGCAAAGACCCAGCCCGGAAAAGAACGCCTTCACAGCCTCAAGGTCGTCGACCACGAGGAGGATATTGTCCATTCGGAGTACTTTATTTTTGTCATCGGCATAATCCGGACCGCTTTTTATTCTTACTTCTTGTTTTGATTTTCTTGTGCCTTATCCCTTGACACTGCTGTTAATCGGTAGATCCCAAAAGGCTACCGCTAAAAGTAAGGATTAGGTTCAGGCAATGGCTGACCACATTTACAAGCACCTGAATTCTTTTCATAGTCATTCATTTTGTGACACGCCGGGCAGCGAACCCAAATTGGATTGATGTGATCGGGAACCCAGATGCTTGTGTAAACAGAGTCGCTCAATCCGGTCCAGAATTTTCGCATTGCTTCTGCATGGCTAGTGCTTCTCATTAACTGCTTTGTTTGCTCCGGTTTTTCCCAGGCCGAGATCGTGACACCGCGCTCGCCAATTCTAAAGAAAGACACACCAATGAAGCCCTCCATTTGCAGCATTTCAGCTGCCGTCGCCCGCGTCAGGGCACGGATCTCCTCGGTCTGTGCGGCGGCGTTCCAAATCGTCGTGATAGCAAATGCCCCGGGTTTCGTCTTTTTGCCAGACTGTACCGCAGTCGAATTGCCAAAGGAAAATGGACCAACCCTGAACGGCTGGATCAGCACTTGTAACCCCAGCTGCTCCGGAACGACTCGCGTATCGAAGTAACCTTTCACGGACTTAATCCCGTCTGTCCCGATCTCGATGACATCGGCTCCGGGAAGCGAAATCGACCGGCCAGTCGGCGGCAGTCCCTGAAAGGCACCCGCATTCGTGCCTTTCATGATCCACTCTGCCACAACCTTACCCGAGCCAGCCTCCGCAATGCTGACGATTTCGAACGAAAGATCAGGGAATACGTCCCATAGACGCTTTGCATTGGCGCCAATGGCATCCCCTGAAATTTCACCTGTAGTGGGATCGCAATAGGTCCCATGATCAGCGAAAGTTTTCACAATTGCATCTGCATCATGTGTATTCCATGCGTCGAAGTACTTTTTGGCTATGTCCAGGTAAGTCATGGTCCACTCCTTTGTATTGGGGTCTGGCTACAGTTCATACGGACCGGTTCCGTATAAACCCCTCATTTGGTGTCTAAGGCGGAAGGTGTACGTATAAGCATCTTTATATTTCCAATCCCTGTTTGCTCCTCTCCAAATTCAGCGCCAGCAGCTTCTCTAAGATCTCTTCATCAGAAAGATCACTTGGCCATCCATAGGCGGCAAAGACAGCCTGGTCTTCGGCGAGACTTCCGAAGTCTGATTCTACAGGAAAACGATTTGCCTGGGGGAACATTTCCATTCCAATTTGGTACACAGTCACTTTATGTGCCAGCTTGCAGTAGTGCAGGTTATGTCCACGAAATGACGGTTCCCAGGCAAAAACCCTTTCTAATCTTCTGTCACGCTAAAAGCGTGACCTACTTATCAAGACAGTCCCTTTTGGAAGCAAGCTGTAAAGTCCCTCAGGCAGGTTTTACGGTATAGTCTCCCTCGAACCCGCGGGGTCCGTAAAGACGTCCTGTCAGGGGAATATCACGATCGACAGGAAATCACAGATGAAAAATACACAAGCAGAGCATAAAGAGAGGATATAGGGAGGATAAAGGAAGGATATAGGGACCTTATACCCCCCCCTTACCAACCCTTTGCCAACCCCCGACCAACCCCGTACCAACCCGCATGGATCACCATCCATCCACTCACGAATACACTACAGCCAGAATGGAGAACGAAAACAAATGCCCAAAGTCACCCTACATGGAGCGCTCAACGAGTTGCGCGGCAAACTCGGCAACCTGGTCTTCCGCAAACTGAAGGATGGCACCATCGTGGTGTCATCGGCGCCGCCGAAAAAGGACCGCCGCCAGAAGAAACGGGCCAAGGAAAAGCGCAGCCCGGCACAGAAGGCCCACAATGACCAATTTGCGGAGGCCGCTGCCTATGGCAAGGCAGCCCAGACCCACCCGGTCTATGTCAGGCTGGCCGCGGCGTCGCTCACGATGAACGCCTATAACTTCGCCCAGAAAGACTGGTGGGAGGCGCCCACGATCCACCGCATCGAGCAGATAAAGGGCTGCATCCGGGTGCGGGCGACAGATAATGTGCTGGTCACCCGGGTGCGGGTCAGCGTGCTCGACGGCGAAGGCAGAATCGTGGAAGCAGGCGAAGCGATCAAGAGGCGGGGAAACTGGTGGGAATTTGCGACCCGGGCCCAGGGCCAGGCGATCACCGCCGAAGCCTGGGACATGCCGGGGCATTTGACGAGGGTCGATCTGCCATTGCGATGAAGCGGCAGGCAGAGAGCAGCGGAGCAGTCTCCGGTTCTTGAGAGGTCTTCTGATAACGAAGAGATTGCTTCGTCCTCCCTACGGTCGTCCTCGCAATGACAGGTGATCGCCAAGGGGGTACAATCCAGCGCTGAAAGGAAACTTCGTATGAACTCCACCCGTACCGAACATGACCTGCTCGGCGAGCGCGACGTGCCGGCTGAGCGCTATTATGGCATCCAGACCCTGCGCGCCGTCGAGAACTTTGCAATTACCGGTATCCCGATTTCTCATTACCCGCGCCTGATCAAATCTCTGGCCTACATCAAAAAGGCGGCCGCCCTCACCAACCAGGAACTGGGCCTGCTCGACCCAGCGCTGGCAGACGCCATCGCGCGTGCCTGCGACGAGATCCTGTCCGGCGCCCTGCACAGCGAGTTCGTGGTGGACGTGATCCAGGGCGGGGCCGGGACGTCTACCAATATGAACGCCAACGAGGTCATCGCCAACCGGGCGCTCGAGCTGCTGGGGCACGAGAAGGGCCGCTATGAGTTCCTGCACCCGCTCAACCATGTCAACATGTCGCAGTCGACCAACGACGTCTACCCCACCGCCCTGCGCCTGGCCCTCAGCCAGAAACTGGACGGCCTGATGGCCGAGATGACCCGCCTGCGGGATGCCTTCGCCCGCAAAGGCGACGA
>DASUOS010000431.1:0-5317 GCA_036276515.1 Anaerolineales bacterium
GTAAGTTTGCGGACTCGCTCTGTTCCAGATTTCAACATGCTTTCGAGCAATACCTTTTCCTCTGCACTCAAACTCACCACATATTTCTTGATCATGTCTGTCTCCTTCGTGGAGACAGGTTATCATCAGTTTACCTATCAATCCATGTGTGACAGAGTACTAGTAAGTAGAAGCTTTATTCGTGGGCGCCTGAATTTCTTTCTGCTTTTTAGGGGATAGATCCATGATTGTATCGGGATTTCATGAGCGCTTCCACTTCTTCGATCGAGCGATCGAAGGGACCCAGCCGTTCCATCTTTAGACTGGTGACCGCCGCCGCCCAGTTCCCTGACTGCCGCGGATCGAGGGACAGGCGTTTCGCTACGTATGTCCCGATACAGGTATCCCCGCGCCCACTACGACCATCGAGGCGCGCCGGATAAAAATTCATCTCGTGGAATGTGCCATCCGCATAGATAAGCAAGCCATCCTTATGCGTCAGTACGATTTCCCTGGGTCCCATATCGGCATAGTATTTGGCCGCTTTGAAGATGTCGGTTTCACCGGTCAGAAACTCGGCCTCTATGGCATCGCTTTTGACAACATCCACTTTTGCGAGCGTGGCCTGCATCTCCTCCCAGGGTTCGTACTTCAATTCCACACCGCGCAAGACCCGGACAAATCCCTGCATATCGGCCGCGACAAGGGTATTATTCTCCTTAAGCTTTCGAATGACATCCATTCCAACCTCGCCGCGCAAGCTGGAGCCTATGACTGCCGAGATGGCCCGGATGGGCTCGAGATCTGCCGCCGTGATCGAACCGGCTGTGGCTGTCACCGACAGGAAACGGATATCGGGATCGGCAGTTGGATATTCCAGTTGCATGAGCGTCGACTGTGGAGTATAGGTGGGATAACAATCGATGCCCGCTTGTCTGAGCCGATCGACCACATGGTCGTCCTTTTTTGCGAGCCGGGTCACAACGGCTACGTTCAACCCGAGTTTTGCGGCTGCGTGGGCCGCATAGTTGACGGCTCCCCCGTCCACATATTTTGTACCGGCAGGAGAGACGATCGTATCTTTTGTGTAATTACCGATATAAAGAACATCGTAGTGTTTCATAAGGGCCTTCCATCGTTTTTGGAATAGGCTGAATGATAACTCAATACCTTTCCCCAGGTTTACTCAAAGTCAGCATACTTTTCATTTCCCCGGGGACATGTCATACTCCCGGAGGACAACGCTTCGGGAGAGTTACAAGATAAGTTTCTTGAGAAAGCCGTGATTTGTTCCAGAGAAGGAATTGACTTTTGTCGTCTGGATGAGTACACTAGGATATCGATGCACACGTGTGCAAAAGGAGATAAAGTGCCTGTTTCGATCAAGGATGTTGCCAAGGAAGCCGGAGTTTCCCATACAACCGTTTCACGGGCACTGCGGGGAAGTACCCTCATCTCTGAAGAAACCACACGGCGAATCCAGGAAACTGCCCTCAAGTTGGGCTATTTTCCCAGTGCCGCAGCACGCAGCCTGAGGACAAATCGCTCACAGGCCTTAGGCGTCATCGTGAGTAATGTCGACGATCCCTACTTCAGCGAGATCCTGCAGGGGATCGAGGAAATCGCCCAGAGCCACAACTACAGCCTGTTCATGGCTGCCTCGCAACATAACCAGGAGCGTGAAGCGGCGATCGTTCAAGCGATGCGCCAGCACCGGGTGGATGGAGTGATCATCTGTTCCACAACGCTTAGCGACGAACAAAGCCAGCATTTTTCGGAATATGGGATTCCCATGGTCGTCGTCAACAACCAGGCTGCCGAGGAATACCGCTACTCCATCTACCACGACGATGTGGACGGGAGCCGGCAAATCACCAGACATCTGATCGAGCTGGGACACCGCAAAATCGCCTACCTGGGGAATTCCCAATCCGGGCGAACGACTCAGGAAAGGCTCGCGGGCTTTCTGAAGGAGGTGGAAGCAGCCGGACTGGAAATCCGCGAAGAGTATATTCATGAGATCCCTGGAAGCGATCCTGAAAAGGCCGCTCTTGCCGTGGATTACTTCCTCGACCTGCCTGACCGCCCCACCTCCCTTGTCTGCTTCAACGACATGATGGCGATCGGCGTCTTGAAGAATTTGCAGCAACGGGGTATCCGTATTCCAGACGAATTTTCAATTACCGGTTTCGATAATATCGTTTTCTCAAATTACACGAACCCTGCGCTTACCACCTTCGACCAGCCGAAACGATTCATCGGACAAAAAGCCGCGGACCTTATCTTGAGTCTTCTGGACTCCACTTCAAACGTCAACATTCCCCAGCAGAAGATTCAGGTTCTTAAGGGAAAGTTGCTGATCCGCGGATCGACCGCCCCGCCTTCCTCCCATATTCGATAGGAGTATGCCATGCCTTCCAGGTATTCGACGTCACTGCTCATTGCCCCGGATTTCAATCATTCAGAATACATTCACGTAACCCCTCAGTCTGCCCAATGGGAACATCTGAGCTTTGCCGCACGGCGGATGGATCGCAGCAAGCTTTGGCACTTCGAGACTCACGAGAATGAGCTCGCTTTAGTGGTATTGGGCGGAACCTGTGATATTGCATCGAATGCCGGGAAGTGGACGGATGTTGGCGGGCGTCCCAACGTGTTCAGCGGGATGCCCTATACACTCTATCTTCCTCCGCAGACGCGCTTCACCGTGGAAGCAAAGAGTGAGCACCTGGATATCGCTTATGGCTGGTGTGCCGCTAAAGAGCCACATCCGGCACGCCTGGTCAGACCCGCCGACGTGGAAATCGAAATCCGCGGCGGAGACAACGTCACCCGCCAGATCAACAAAATGATCCCCCCGGGCTTCCCGGCCAGCAGACTGGTTGTTGTGGAGGTGTATACCCCTTCCGGCAACTGGAGCTCCTATCCGCCGCATAAGCATGACGAACATATTGTGGACGAAGACGGAACTATCCTGGAGGCAGACCTGGAAGAGATTTACTTCTATAAGATCGACCGGCCCGAAGGCTTCGCCTACCAGCGCATCTATACCGCCGATCGAAACATGGACGAGCTGCTGGTAGCGCGGGACAGCCATCTTGTACTCTCTCCGTATGGTTATCACCCGGTGGTCGCTGCACCCGGATACAACTGTTATTACCTGAATATGTTAGCAGGGTCAGCGCAATCGCTGGCTGCAACGGACGACCCCGAGTACGCCTGGGTCAAGGAAACCTGGAAGCAAAAAGATCCGCGTCTGCCGCTTGTCAGCATGCAAATGGAAACGGAAAGGAGCCTGGCATGACCGAATTCAAAAGCAAGTTACACCAGATGACCGTGGAGTTTCCCACCGACTACTGGAATGATTCCTGCTCGGTAGAGGAACTCAATTATGCGATCCATCACGGGGCGGTGGGCGCAACATCGAACCCCACGATTGTTCATGTAGTACTCAAAAAAGAATTGCATTTATGGGAGGAGCGAATCCGCACACTCATCGACGACCATCCTGCCTGGTCGGAAACGGAGCTTACCTGGAAAGTAGTGGAAGAGATGTCTGTTCATGGAGCAGGCCTCTTAATGCCTGCTTTCGAAAAATACCAGGGGGAAAAAGGACGCCTTTCCATCCAGACAAACCCGGCACTGTACCGAAATGCCGAGGCGATCGCCGAACAGGCCGTGCATTTTAAGGGCCTTGCACCGAATATGATCGTAAAGATTCCCGTAACCAGAGCGGGAATCACAGCCATCGAAGAAGCGACCTACCGGGGAGTCTCCATTAATGCGACTGTCAGCTTTACCGTGCCCCAGGCCGTCGTGGTTGCAGAAGCGGTTGAGCGCGGCTTGAAGCGCCGGGAAGCCGATGGGAAATCAATCTCTGGCATGTCTCCGGTATGCACCATTATGGTCGGGCGCACAGACGATTGGATGAAAGTATTGGCAAAGCGCGATGGAATAGAGATCGATCCGTCATTTCTGGACTGGGCTGGGATCGCCTGTATGAAAAAAGCCTATGGCATCTATCAGCAGCGCGGCTACCGGGCACGCCTACTCGCAGCTGCGTACCGTCATCTGGGGCACTGGTCCGAGTTTATCGGCGGGGAGTTGATCGTCTCCATGCCATATGAATGGCAGCTCAAGGCAAATGCCAGCGATATAGAAGTCAGGGAACGGATGAGCAATCCAGTTGAGCCTGGGATCATCCGGGCACTCTACGATAGGATCCCCGACTTCCGCCGCGCATACGATGAGGATGGAATGACAGTGAACGAGTTCGATGATTATGGTGCAACCATCCGCACATTACGCGGCTTTATCTCGTCTGCACATGACCTGGTGGCTGAAATCCGTGACTTTATGCTTCCCAATCCCGATACAAAGCAACCCGAAACGGTGAAGGCATAGAAGGAGAAATCGATGGGAACGATTCGGCTGACAACGGCTCAAGCCGTCATCAAATTTTTGAAGAACCAATACGTCCATCGCGACGGCCAGGAGAACCCGTTCTTTGCAGGCGTTCTTGGAATCTTTGGTCATGGCAACGTTGCAGGAATTGGTCAGGCTTTACAGGAAAATCCGGACTTCCCCTACATCCTCGTACGCAACGAGCAATCGGGAGTGCATCTGGCTTGCGGATTCACCAAAATGAAGAATCGCATACAGACCTTTGCCTGCACCTCGTCGATCGGCCCGGGCGCGACGAACATGATCACCGGCGCCGCATTGGCCACGATCAACCGTTTGCCTGTCTTATTGCTGCCCGGTGATATTTTTGCGCGGCGCAACGTTGCCCCTGTCCTCCAGCAGCTCGAATCCCCGATGTCACAGGATATCAGCGTCAACGATGCGTTCAAGCCTGTCAGCCGCTACTGGGACCGCATCTACCGTCCGGAACAACTGATCACATCCCTGCCGGAAGTAATGCGTGTCCTGACCTCCCCGGCGGATACTGGGGCTGTGACGCTTGCTCTGCCACAGGACGTCCAGGCAGAGGCGTATGATTTCCCCGAGGAACTCTTCGCGCACCGCACCTGGCACATCCCGCGCGTGACCTCGGACCGCTACCTGTTTTCCCGGGCTGTGGAGGCGATCCAAAACAGCAAACAGCCGATGATCATTGCAGGCGGTGGTGTTCTGTACAGTGAGGCCAGTGAGGCATTGTCAAACTTTGCCGCGCTGACAGGCATCCCTGTCGGCGAGACGCAGGCAGGAAAAGGCTCTCTTCCCTACAACCATCCCCAGAACATGGGCGCTGTTGGCGCCACGGGCACATCTGCTGCCAACCAGATCGCCCAGGATGCGGACCTCGTGATCGGCATCGGCACACGCTATTCCGATT
>DASUOS010000432.1:0-14037 GCA_036276515.1 Anaerolineales bacterium
GATCAGCTCATGGATCTCGTACCTCTTTTCCCGGCTGTTCCACACAAGCGATTTGTCCACCAGTGCCGATAAGGATAACAGGGTTGCGCCCGCCACTTGTTCGGCAGAATCACGGGTAAAGCCGCCCCGGAACACGGAAAGTTTCATCAAGACTTCCTGCTCCTGCGCAGACAGCAGGCTCCACGAGTAGTCGAACACTGCCCGTATAGAGCGATGGCGCTGCGGCACATCGCGCGCCGAGGCGCTCAGGAAATCCATGTTGTTCTCGATCTCCATCGCGATCTCGCGGCAGGAGATCGTCCGCACCCAGCTGGCGGCCAGCTCGAGTCCCAGCGGTAATCCCTCGACCAGCCCGCAGATCCGCCTGATGTAGGGCATGTCTTCGGCGGAGGGGGTGAAATCCAGCTTTGCCTGCCTGGCGCGCTGCAGGAACAGGGCCGCCGCGCTGTTCGATTCCAGGGTCTCAAGCTCGACATGCGCGGGTATGGGCAGGCCCTGCATGGCGAAAGTCCATTCCACCCGCAGGTTCAGCTGCTCGCGCGAAGTAGCCAGTATTTTGACTTCCGGCGCGCATTCCAGGAGCTCCGACAGCAGGCCGATATCCTGGAGCAGGTGTTCCAGGTTGTCCAGCAGGAGCAGGATATGCCTGCCTTTGAGGTACTGGCATAACTGGGCCTGTGCATTGATCGAGCCGGAGAAGGTATATCCAAGCGACTCGGCAATCGCAGGCAGGATATACTCGGAAGAGGCTGTTCCGGCCAGGGATACAAAATAAACACCGTCCCGGAAAACATCCCCCAGTTTATGGGCAGTTTCCAGGGCCAGGCGTGTCTTTCCCACCCCTCCCGGACCGGTCAGGGTCAGCAGCCGGCAGGCGGGGTTTTGAAGCTGCTGGAAGATCATGGCAGACTCAGGCTCCCGTCCGACAAGTGCAGTTGCGGGAACTGGGAGACTGCTTGGGTGTGGCTGGGTAACGGGGGTGGGTGGGAGTGCTGAGAGCGGAGGGAGCGAGTCCAGGTGGAAGATGCCCTTTTCCTGCCGGGCGATTTTCAGGAACAGATCCTGCTGGTCGGGAGGAATTCCCAGGTGCTGTGCCAGCAGAGCCGCGACCTGGTGGGAGGGACGCCGTTCATCCGCCTCGATTTTGACAATGGTTGCCAGGGAACATCCCACCAGCCAGGCAAGTTTTTGCTGGGTCAGGTCAAGGATCTTGCGCCTGCGTTTTACCCAACTTCCGAAGGATTGGTCCATGGATTGTGAATGCATTACAGATTGTTTGGAAAACGACGCTGCCATTGTACTCTTTTTTGTCCATGATTTTGTACACAAAATCTGCACCCTCTTTTTGGGGAAAGGACTAAAGTATAGGTAGATACAGGCACTGACCGATTTGTATGAGCGAAACTTCCTGGAGGCGGTCCAGCCAGCAAAGTTTCATAGCGATGACCTGTTTGCCGGCACACAGCTATACCTAGCCGCATCGAGACCTATTCTAAAATCTGGAGGTAAAGAATGAATTCAAGACACCTGTTGCTAATCAAAAAACTCTTCCTGGTCGCTGTCATCACCCTGATAACCAGCGCCTGTGGGAAAATTGTCGGCGACCGTAACTATACCCTCGGTGAAGGCGGTACAATTTCCGGTACGCTGTTTTTGCTCTCGAATAATGCCCTGTTGGAGAATGGCACGACCGTGGACGGCTCGGTGATCATGATTTGCTGCAACCTGGCCGTCGACGGCGATGTCAATGGCGATATCGTGCTAATTACCGGCAACCTCAAACTTGATCGGTCTGCCGATGTGGGCGGGGAAGTGCATGTCATGAGCGGTAATGTATCCCGTTAAACATACTATCGTGAGTTAAGAATAGAGGTAATCATGAACGAACATAAGCATCATACTGTGCAGGATCAATCCCCGGAGAACGAGGAGAATCATGAGCATGCGCACCATGAGATGACACACTCGGCCCAGGGGGGCCACGAGGAACATTTCGCACACGAGGAACACGCTGCCGATGTTGCCACTCACGGGCAGGATATGCCTGGGCACACGGGTCATTCGGCCCACGCCGGTCACGGAACAGACCACAGCGGACACGAGCAGATGTTCCGTGTCCGCTTCTGGTGGAGCCTGCTGCTGAGCATCCCCGTGCTGCTCTACAGCGAAATGATCCAGATGTGGCTGGGATTCAGCCCGCCTGTCTTCCCCTTCAGCGAATGGATCCCGTTTGTCTTCTCGGTCATTATTTTTGCCTATGGCGGCATTCCCTTCCTGCAGATGGCCGTCCCCGAGCTGCAGGAGCGGAAGCCGGGCATGATGACCCTCATCTCGCTGGCGATCTCGGTGGCGTTCCTCTACAGCGTCGCGGCCCAATTCCTCAACCTGGGTGAAGGCTTCTTCTGGGAGCTCGTCACCCTCATCGACATCATGCTGCTGGGTCACTGGCTCGAGATGCGCTCGGTGCGCCAGGCGTCGGGTGCACTCAGCGAGCTGGCCAAACTCATGCCCGATACGGCAGAGCGCATCCACCATGGCGACATGACCGAAACGGTCGCGGTCTCTGCGCTGAAGCACGGCGACCTGCTGCTCGTCCGTCCTGGCGCCAGCATTCCGGCCGATGGCGAGGTGGTCGACGGCCACTCCGACGTCAGCGAAGCAATGATCACCGGCGAATCGAAACCGGTCCACAAGATGGCCGGTGCAAAGGTCATCGCCGGGACGATCAACGGTGATGGGAGCCTGCGCGTGCGCGTCACCGCCACCGGCAGTGAAACGGCCCTGGCGGGGATTATGCGCCTGGTCGAGCAGGCCCAGCAGTCCAAATCCCGGACGCAGGTACTGGCCGATAAAGCCGCAGGCTGGCTCTTTTATATTGCCCTTGCCGCCGCGATCGTCACAGGCATCGCCTGGACGATCGCCCGCGGCTTCGACCTGGAAGTTCTCAACCGCGTGGTTACGGTGCTGGTCATTGCCTGTCCGCATGCGCTCGGGCTGGCGATCCCGCTTGTCGTTGCGATCACCACAGCGATGGGCGCCCGCAACGGCATCCTGGTCCGTGACCGGCTGGCGCTTGAAGCGGCCCGCGAGATCGACGTGGTCATCTTCGATAAGACCGGCACCCTGACGAAAGGCCAGTTCGGCGTGGTCGACCTGATGACCGGACCGGGCACGGACCGCGACCGCGCTCTGGCCGTCGCCGCCGCGCTCGAAGGCGACTCTGAGCACCTGATCGCACAGGCCATCCGCCGCTATGCCCGCGAGAAGAAATTGTCCCTGCCCGTGGTTCGCGAGTTCTCGGCTCTCAAGGGACGCGGCGTCCAGGCGGTGGTCGACGGTGAAACGTATTATGTCGGCGGCCCGCGCCTGCTTGAGATGCTCTCGCTGCAGCCGCAATCCAATCTGGCTGCCTTCAGCGACTCGGCCAATCAAAATTCTCAGACTGTTGTTTATCTGGCGACCGATAAGGAGATCCTTGCCGCCTTCTCCATCGCCGACGTCATCCGTCCTGAGAGCAAACAGGCCGTCCAGAAGCTGCAGGAGATGGGCATCGAAGTGGCCATGCTCACCGGCGACAGCCAGGCCGTAGCCAAAGCCGTCGCCAGCCAGCTGGGGATCCAGCGCGTCTTTGCCGAAGTGCTGCCCGAACACAAGGACCAGAAGGTGCTCGAATTACAGAGGCAGGGAAAGCGCGTTGCGATGGTCGGCGATGGGGTCAACGATGCACCGGCCCTGACCCGCGCCGACGTCGGCATTGCCATAGGCGGCGGCACGGACGTGGCCATAGAATCGGCCGGCCTGATCCTGGTCAACAGCAATCCTCTCGATGTGGTCAAGATCTTCAGGCTCAGCCGGGCCAGCTATAACAAGATGATCCAGAATCTGTGGTGGGCCGCCGGCTACAACATCTTCGCTATTCCGCTTGCCGCCGGGGTACTGGCGAACCAGGGCATCCTGCTCTCCCCGGCTGTGGGCGCTTTGCTTATGTCAATCAGCACCATCGTCGTGGCGATCAATGCTCAACTGCTCCGTAGAGAGATTCTCTAGCATTCATCCGTCATTGCCCCGGCGGAAGCAGCCGGGGCAATGACGTGGAGGGGGAAAGCATGTACAATACCCCGGCTATCTATCTCTGAAAAGGATTGTTTATGCTGGATACTCCCCACCGCCGCTTCAACGCCCTGACGGGTGAATGGGTGCTTGTCTCTCCGCACCGTGCAAAACGCCCCTGGCTGGGACAGGTCGAAAAGCTAGCCCCCGAACACCTGCCCGCCTACGACCCGTCCTGCTATCTCTGCCCGCGCAATGAGCGGGCCGGGGGCTTCATCAACCCGGATTACACCGGCACCTTCGTTTTCAAGAACGACTTCGCCGCGCTGCTGCCGGAGCCTGCGGAACAATCAACGGGTTCCTCATCGCCGTTTCTTGTCTCTGTCCCTGAGCAAGGCCAGTGCCTGGTCGTCTGCTTCTCCCCGCGCCACGACCTGACCCTGCCCGAGCTGGACCTGCCCGCTGTGGAGAATGTGCTCGCCACCTGGACGGGCGCCTCGAGCGATCTGGCAAGAAAGGGTTTCATTCAGTACATTCAGGTTTTCGAAAACAAGGGCGCCTTGATGGGCTGTTCCAATCCACATCCACACAGCCAGATCTGGGCCCAATCGCAGTCCCCGAACGAGATCGTCAGGGAGCTGGCCAGCCAGCGCGCCTACTACGACCAGCACAACCGGCCGCTCCTGCTCGACTACATTCGCGAGGAACAGGCACGCGGCGAGCGGCTGCTATATGCGAACGATCACTTCACGGCCGTGGTCCCGTTCTGGGCGGTCTGGCCGTTCGAGGTGCTGGTCTCCGCTCACCGCCCAACCTCCTCCCTGGCAGACCTGACCGCCTCCGAAGTTTCCGCCCTGGCCGAGGTGTTTCATCGTGTGACCACTAAATACGACAACCTGTTCGAGATCTCCTTTCCGTATTCGATGGGCTTCCATCAGGCCCCCGTCGATGGCGCCGAGCATCCCGAGTGGGTGCTGCATACCCACTTCTACCCGCCGCTGCTGCGCTCGGCCACGGTCCGCAAGTTCATGGTGGGCTTCGAGATGCTTGCCATGCCGCAGCGCGACATCACGCCGGAGTTTGCTGCCGAACGCCTGCGCTCCCTGCCAGATGTGCACTACAAGCAGCGCAGCTCGTCCTGAAGATCAAACGTCCCCGATCTTCAGGGGACGTTTTGCTGAATGATCGTCTCGATCAATGCCAGGTCTGGCGATCAAGCCGGTCGTAATTGAAGTGTTGCGTATCCGGTACGGCGATGATGAACAGCCGGCCCCAACTGGGCTCTTCGCCGGCGTCGATGCAGGTCTGGAAGGTGATATGCCGCTCACCCTGGTAGACCCGCTGGAACATCTGCTGGGCATTCAGAACTTCGTCACTGGCCAGGTCACGGAAGGAGCTGTAGGGGCTGGTAGGCTGCAAAGCCTGGTATTCCAGGATCTCGGTTATCACGAAGCGTTCGATGCGTCCATCCCCGTAGACGAGGCGGACTTCCTGGCCAACCGCCAGGCCGGAGAATGAGCGGCCCGCCAGGTGATTGTGAGCCAGCAGGCCGATGGTGCCATACTGGGCCGCCATGCCGAACTGGGTCACCAATCCATCGTAACCGGAGACATACCCAGGGCTGCCCGAAGGCTGCTGGACGACCGGCAGGGCCAGCACATCTCGGGTGTACACGCCGCGCAGCACACCGGCCTGGCCATTTTGTACAGAGTTGGAGAAATCCATAAATGTGGGGAGTGAGGCTTCATTGTTGTCATCGGCCAGGGCTACGCCCGGGTGGACGAACAGGGAAGCGAGAACGAGCAGGAGCAGTCCTGCATTCAGGAACCATCGGGAGATTCGAGTTGTGAGCGTCATTGCGTCTCCTTGTCGATAAAGGGCGCTCGACCCAACCCGAGGGTTGAATGGCGTTGTTTTCGGCGGCCTGGCTGTCGTGTCCTGCTATGCAGGAGGTAGACCCATGGCTTTGCGTCCCTGCCTTTCGACAGGTTTGCCTTTATCGAACAAACATTTGCTAAGGTTCAAATAAAACGAGCCTGGCTTGTGACCAGGCTCGCCGGGAACAGACTGCGGTTCATCTTCGGCGGCCTGGCTGTCGTGTCCTGCTGTGCAGGAGGTAGACCCATGGCTTTGCGTCCCCGCCTTTCGACGGGTTTGCTTTTTCGGAGTTCGGCCCTATTGTAGCAGGAGAGCGGCCGGCCTCCCTTTTCATTTCAGTAAGATCACCTTGCAGGTTTGCAATTGCCAGCCTGTCCACTCGGACAGGGTAAATACTCCTCCAGCGATAGATGCCGGCCTCTCGGTCTATGATTATGATGTGTAGCAGGGATAAGGGTTTGGAATAGGACGAACACAAAATAATCGCTGAGAAAAACGAAAGGAGCCTGTATGGAAACCCTCAAGAATGCCGTCCGTTCGATCTTTACATTTCGCTGGAATCCGGGCCGCGACCTTCTCGCCGTGATCGTCTCGTGGCTGCTGGTGACCGGTGCACTCTTCACTGCCACCGTCATCGTCACGGCTGAGGCTGGCGGTGGGCTGCCCTATTTCTTCCTGTATGCTATCCTGGCAGCCACACTCTTCGGGGTGGGAATTCCACTGGCCTGGATGGTGATCTATCGCAAGCGCCCCGTACAGGACCTGGGCATCACCACCCGGGCACTGGGGATCAGTCTCGTGCTGCAGCTTGTCTTTTCGATCTTCCAATATATCGGTACCTTGGCCCGGGCCGAGCTGCCAGCCTTCGAGCAGTTCCTGCCCCTGCTGGCCCTGTCGCTGGCGATCGGCTTTTTCGAAGCCGTGTTCTGGCGCGGCTGGGTGCTGCTGCGCCTGGAGGAGGCCTTCGGCATGATCCCTGCCATTCTCGCCGGATCGCTTCTCTATGCTCTCTATCACATCGGCTATGGCATGCCGTTCGAGGAGATCTCCTTCCTGTTCTGGATCGGCGTTCTGTATGCGGTCTGTTTCCGCCTGACCCGCAGCGTCTTTATCCTCTGGCCGCTCTACCAACCCATGGGCCAGCTGGTCACCCTGATCCGGGATGGCCTGTCACTGCCTGTGCTCGCCTCTCTGGGATTCTTTGAAGTGCTCCTCGTCATGCTTCTGCTGGTCTGGCTCGCCCACCGCTTCTATCTTAAGAGGCAGTCTGGGATAAAAAAGCAACCCAAGCCTCTGCCTGCCTGACCCCCTGCTGCTTGCCGGTGGCCGCAGGATTCATGAATAATAGTGTGCGCAAAGGCATCTGCGGCTTTACCACTCCTGATTGCCTCCTCACACTTGCCCAGGATGGTGGCGCGTTGGCTGCGGATGCCAAATTGCCAAAGAAGGCAATCACGGGACCCAGTTCGATAATACGTTCACAACCAGTTCGGCGTGCCGGGGATCGGTCGTTTTCAAATGGATAGCAAAGTTATGCGGTCCATCCCCAGATGGGCATGGCCGTGCCCATACCTCCTCGGAGAAGCTTGCCCTGGAGAACCTGGCCAGTTTCCACCCGGAGGCAGATGTGGCTTTGGGAGTGGTATGAGCAATGTGATAGCGGGCACCACCATCACATCATGAGTTGAAGCGGAGAATATGATGAATCAAACGTCCCACTGGCAGGTGGGACGTTTCCATACTGGCTGTTTACAATCGGACCGTCAGCCGGGTTCCCTGTCCGGTGACGGAGTCGACTTCCAGACGGGCGCCCATGAGATCGGCCCGCTCGCGGATCCCCAACAGGCCAAAATGTCCAAGTGAAGCAAAGTCGGTGGGGCTCCGGGGCATATCGAATCCCTTTCCATTGTCCCAGATGTCCATGCGGATCTGGCTTTCATCAAAAGCGATCTTCAAGCCGGCCTGAGTAGCGCCGGAATGTTTGACAACATTATGGAGTGCTTCCTGGGCAATCCGGTAGAGAGCCAGCTCCACTTCGTGTGTCAGCCGCCGTTCCTGTCCCTCTTTATGGAACTCAACCACCAGTGAATGGGTCTGATGGGTCTCGCGAGCAAGCATGTCCAGTGCGGTGACGAGACCCAGGTCCTCGAGATAGATAGGCCGCAGGGCGCGCGTGAGCCGGCGCAGGTTTTCCACCGTTTGTTCGGCAAGCTCTTCCAGCTCCCGCAGCGATTTCCTTCCATTGGAATCACTGACCGTCTGCTGGGCCAGCTGGACTCGTTGTTTGAGGGCTATCACAGCCTGGATGGTATCGTCGTGCAGCTCACGGGCCAGGCGGCTGCGCTCTTCTTCCTGAGCGGCCGTGATCGCGCCGATATAGTCATGCAATCCCTCCTGGGCGGCCTGTACTTTTCGAGACATTTCGGTGAGTTCCATTTGCAGGTGCTGAACTTCGGAAATGCCTCCAACCGGTTCCCGGATGGCCTCGAAATCACCCCAGGCAAGCGCTGCGGCTTTCGATTCCAATCGCTGAAGGGGCTGAACAATGCGGGATGCCACGAACCATAAGGCAAGAAGCGCCAGGAGAAACGCTGGGACGATCACCAACGGCGCCATCTGGGTCAGCTGCAGGGAGGGACTTGTCACCATTTCCCACTCTTCCTCTGTGATCAAGGCCCACCCCGTGGGGGCGATGGGGCTGTAGGCAACCACATGCTCGACATTTCCCTGGGTGACATAGGTTGTGCCACTCTGACCCTGCAGGGCTTCCTGGATGCCAGGATGCTCAGCAGGGATACTCTCACGGGCAAGCGGACCGCTGGAAAATAAGACCCGGCGGGACGCGTCCAGGAGAAAGATTGTTACATGTCTGCTGTCAGGGTAGGATGTCGACAGGATCTGCCCGGCAAGCGAGTCAGGAGAAAAGGCGCCTGCAACGATCATGTCCCGGGATGGGACAGCCTGGAAGACGACGACAAAAACATTACCGGTCTCCGGGTCTACACCTGTTGGAGTAAACAAAGGTTCCCGGTCAGATAAGGCTTCAAGATATACATCGGACTGGGCAAGAGCCTGCCAGATGGAGGCTGAACCGGTGCTTGTGATCGGCTGCCCGTCCATGGTGAGGTATGCCAGGCCGCCATCGAAGTCCAAAAGAATATCCTGTGAGGTATGTATGAGGGTATCTGTCGAAATTTCGGCGAGCTGGGCCAGGTGAGTGATACTCGCCTCCCGGTGGTGAAGCTCCGAGGCCAGGGCCGCCGCGGCAGCCTGGACGGCGCGCTCATCCCTCTCGCCGACCAGCGCACGCATGTCCTGCTGGTGCAGGGAGACACTGCCGAATGCGATCAGCAGTAAAAGAAGGGTCAGCGGCAGAACGGTGATGGCAAGCAGCTGCACGGTGATGCCGCGCAGGAATGAGACGCGGGCGGGTTTCATTCGTCGGGGATCGTCCCGGAACTTTGAGATATCAATCCCAGGGATACCGCACGCATGACGGCTTCCGTACGGCTGCCGGCTTGCAGTTTTGCGAACGTATGGGCCAGATGTCCCTGCACGGTCCGGTCGCTGATATTCAAGTGCAGGCCAATTGCTTTGTTGGTATAGCCTTTGGCCGCCAGCCGCAGGACATCCAGCTCACGGTCCGTCAGGGGCTCGACGATTTTCTTTTCAGGCCCTCGGAACAGGCTGGACATCAGCTTATGGGTGATTTTCGGGTCAAGCGCCGACTTGCCCTCGTATACATCGCGCACGGCCTGGATCAGCTCCTCGGCCTGGCCTGTTTTCAGGACGTAGCCATTGGCGCCTGCCTGCAGGACGGCCATGACATACGGGTCATCGTCATACGCGGTCAGGATCAGCACGCCGATATGAGGCAAGTGGGAGCGCACCCAGCGGGTGACTTCGATGCCGCTGGCCTTTGGCATCTGGATATCCAGCACGGCAACATCCGGCTGGTGTTCCTGGATCAATCGCCGGGCCTCTTCTCCATCGCCCGCCTCGGCAATGACATGAAGATCCTTCGCACTCTCCAACAGCTGCCGAACCCCCGAGCGGACGATGTGGTGATCGTCTGCAAGCAGAATGCGGATCCTGTCTTTTGATTGAGTTACTGCTTTAGGCAAGCTGTAGCATCCATTTATGTATGTTTGTCCCGGGCATGAAAAAAAAACGGAAAGACTGTCCAGGCGATGCCCAGGCCCGCCAGGACACCCGTGATCAGCCGCATGATGGAATTGAACGAACCGAGCGCATCACCGCCATAGAAGGAGTCATGCAGGGATCCGCCCGTCCATGCGGCGAGCCAGCTATTTGTATCACGAAATCCCTGTCCAATGCCAGCCAGGTCACTGATCGCATGTGTGCCTCCATCGACAAGGATGGGCAGGAGCAGAAGCCCCAATCCCCACCACGACAACGATCGTATCGCATGGCGAAAAGGATATCCCAGGAAGGCGAAGAACCAGATACTGGTATAAAACGAAATCATCCTGTCTGACCAGGCAACCTTCCAGCCCATGCTGTCATTGCCAATGAACCGGCGCAGCACCATGGGATTGACCGTATCATACCAAACGGCCTGGACCTCGCCCAGTGAATACATGCTCTTTTCACCGAAGAAGAACAGGGAGCGTTCCGGCAGCTGGTGACAGAAGAGGGAATACACCAGGTAGATCACCCGGCCCGGACCTGTCCAGCCGATGTTCATGAATAGCGGTGCCAGAAAAGGAATAAACACCCACAGGCCGTACATCACAAGAAAAACCTGGAAGGCATGGCTGGAAAGCCAGCTGCCAACGGAAATTTTCTTTTGGGGATGATTTTGCATCTGGGGTATCGTCATTGCAGGCAGGGTGATGGAAGGGAGCATTTACCGGTCCTTCAAAAGGGATGCAAGCTCTCTCTCCAGGATCCGTTTAATCTCAATAGTCAGTGCAGAACTGTCACCTGATGCAGGCGCCTCGGCTGTAGAAAACCAGGTGCTTCCGCCTTCCCATGCAGGATCAGCGTGACAGGTTGTTCCCCGGCCTTGTAGACAAGCAGGACCACCAGCTGACAGTCGCAATCCTCGGTTCCATGATGTGGGCAGGAACACCCGTGAACGCCCGAGCGGACCGTACGCAGGTCGAACGTTCGAACGAGGCGCAAACCAGCCTCCTGAAGCCGCTCGCTTGTCAATTGATATGCTTCATGCCAGGTTTGGCCTGTGGAAAGAAAGGGGGAAAGAGCCATACACTTCTCAGTGGATCCCATTGTATGGGCTCGGCTTACCGATTTGAAGCGCTACTATACGTATTCGCAAATAGGCCAAATTGCTTATGTTGTTATATATGAAATAGCAGGGTACAGCTTTGTTAAAAATAAACATCACTTTCTGTTTCGTATGAAAGGGAAGTGCCTATTGACATTCGTTACAATAGGTGTACAATATTTAGGTAAACCTAAGATTTATTTTAGTCGTAAGGAGATCCTATGAAGCCTTTATCCCGCAGAGATTTTCTCAAAATGGGGGGAGTGGCAGTCTTGGGTACGGCCGGAGCTACCTCCCTGTTGCAGCGCAACCACGACCAACCAGTGCAAACGCACGATTTTATGCAAACCTCTCATCTCATGCAGCAGGGTGATCACGGCGATCTGCCGGGTACGGTGGGGGAGGTGGATCATGATAAGAATGGGTTCAATCCTACAGATCTCCTGACAGACTTTGACTATGGGGAAGTCTCCACATTGCCAAACGGGCAAACCTTGCGGGAGTACGAGCTCATTGCCTTTAATAAAAATATCGAAGTCGTTCCAGGCATCGAGTTCCCTGCCTGGACCTATAACGGGAGGATCCCCGGGCCTACCATTCGTGCCACCGAAGGCGACCGCATTCGCATTCATTTCAGCAACGGAAGCAATCATCCGCATTCCATTCACTTTCATGGCTTCCATCCCAGCGAAATGGATGGTGTCCCTGGCACAGGCCCTGGCGGGCTCGTCGAGCCTGGCGGCAGCTTTACCTACGAATTCGATGCCGAACCATTCGGGCTGCATCTGTACCACTGCCATGTTTTTCCCCTGGCCCGCCACATCGCCAAGGGACTGTACGGCGCTTTCATTGTGGACCCCAGGGAGGGCCGTCCGCCGGTGGACCGCGAAATGGTCATGGTCATGAACGGCATCGATATCGATTTCGACGATGGCAACGATTTCTATGCGGTCAACGGGATTCCCTTCCACTACCAGAATCATCCCATCCAGATCCGTGTCGGTGAGACGGTTCGCATTTATCTGGTCAATATCCTGGAATTCGACCTGCTCAACTCCTTCCACCTGCACGCGAATTTCTTCCACTACTATCCCACCGGGACAAGCCTGGTTCCCAGTGAATTTACGGATACCATCATCCAGGGCCAGGCACAGCGCGGCATCCTTGAATTCAGCTACAAATATCCCGGCATGTACATGTTCCACGCTCATGTTACCGAGTTCGCTGAGCTGGGCTGGAACGGCATGTTTGAAGTTCTCCCGTAGAGGTGACCGATGACGCACACAGCTTCCCAACCCACGCCGAAACGCTTCACCTTTCAGACGCTCGTTCTGCTCCTCATCCCGGTCCTTCTTCTGGCCGGTGTGATTGCGCTTTTCCTTTCCACCGGCGGGGGGCTCGATCTCGAAGCACCTGTTCCGGTCGAAAATCTGACCGTCGAGCGCTACCATCTGGAACGGAATATGATCGAGCTGCATGTCCAGAACACCGGGCCTGAGCCATTGACGATTGCGACGGTCATCATCAACGAAGCCGTCATGCCGTTCGAGGTTAGCCCAGGCCCGACCCTCCCGCGCCTGGGGCGTGCAGATATCCATGTCAACTACGCCTGGTCGCAGGGGGAGGCGTATGGCATCACGATCTTTACGAGCAATGCCATCCCATTTACAGTCGATATTCCTGTAGCATTTGAAACGCCGCAGCCTTCCCCGCGCACATTCTGGGGCTTCACCCTGATCGGCTTATATGTAGGTGTCATTCCGGTCTTTCTGGGAATCTTCTGGTTCCCGGCCCTTCGGCAGCTTGGCCGCCGCACGATGCTGTTCCTGATGGCAGCCACCGCCGGCCTGTTGATTTTCTTAGGGCTCGATACACTCGTCGAAGCGCTGGAAGTCGCGGCACTGGTCCCATCGAGCTATCAGGGGATTGGCCTGATCGGCATTGGGGCCGTGGCAACCTTCCTGTTACTGGATGCGATTTCCAAACGCCAGGCCGGAGTCACAGGCAGTGAAACGGACCGCCGCCTCGCCATTGCACTGATGATCGCCGTTGGGATCGGTTTTCACAACCTTGGCGAGGGCCTCGCCATCGGCGCTGCGTACAGTGTCGGTGAAATCGCACTTGGAACCTTTCTGGTGGTGGGCTTTATCATCCAAAACATCACGGAAGGCCTCGGCATCATAGCACCGGTCCTGCGTGATCGTCCGAGCATCGGCCGCCTGGCCCTGATGGGCCTGATCGGCGGTGCGCCGGCCATCATCGGCGCCTGGATTGGCGGCTATACTCCCTCTCCATTCCTGGCCGTGCTGTTCCTTGCGATCGGCACCGGCGCGATCTTCCAGGTTGCGTATGAAATTGGCAAACTTATTCAAAAAGACACAGCGCGCGAGGCAATGCCGATGACTGTCTTTAGCGGTGTCGTCACCGGCATGCTAGTGCTCTGGGTGACCGGGCTGCTTATAAAGTAAAGAATTCTCCCGGAAGTTGGTCTGCGTATCTGTTTACTACGATCAGGATCAAGAATGGAACAATCACTCACCGTTTCAATTCAGGACTATTTGAAGAACATCTATGAACTGACCGAGAATGGCGAAGCTGCCAGTACGAACACGCTTGCGAAGAGGCTGAACATCAGCGCGCCATCCGTCACCGGCATGGTGCAGAAGCTTGCCTCTGCCAGGCCGGCTCTCGTTGCGTATAAAAAACACCAGGGCGTGACGTTGACCCGGGAAGGCAAAAAAGCCGCATTGGAAGTGATCCGCCACCATCGTCTGCTGGAAACATGGCTGGTTCAAACACTTGGCTATTCATGGGATGAAGTGCATGAAGAGGCAGAACGCCTTGAACACGTCATCTCG
>DASUOS010000433.1:0-5123 GCA_036276515.1 Anaerolineales bacterium
CAGCTTGATGTTGAGAAGCTGCTCGAGGTGGCCCGGCAGGTCGGAGAGCTTCTGAAGCTGCAGCCCGCAGGTGTAGAGGTCCTGCTTGAGCCACTTGATGTTCTCGTTGCTGGCCATGACGTTGTTGCGCCAGAGCAGACGGCCCTTGTGGGTCGGCGCGAGAATGCGCAGGGTCCACTTGAGCATGGGATTGCCCGAGGTCTGGGCGCGGGTCAGTTCGACCCGGTCGACGTTGACCTGGTATTTGCCGTCGGGGACGGCCTCGAACTCACGTTCCTCGACTTCGGCGGTTTCGAAGGCGTCGTCGAACTGCGCCAGGTCCAGGTTGCTGTTGGATTGGTTTTCGTAGTGTTCCATGGTCGGATCTCCTTACTGTTGGGGTTTCGCCGCCGCACTCGCGGTCGGCTCCGGCTTCGGCCGGGCGGCACTCGCCGCAGCTCCGGCTGCCGTGTTGTTGAACGCTTTCATGAAGCTCGAAAAATCGAGGGGGATGACTTCGGGGAGTCGGCCGGTGCGGTCACCGGCGTCGTAGTTGGGACTGGGCTTGGTGCGCATCACGCGCTGCCAGACCGGCTTGCCGTCCTCGCCGGTTTTCATGTCCAGGTCGCAGAACAGGATCAGGTCCACCAGACCGGTGACCAGCTTCCGCGCCTTTTCCGGCAGCGTCGGCACGATGCGGGTGTGTTTGCCGGTCCGGGTCTCGATGTCCCGCTCCTGGGAGTGGGAAATCAGGATCAGCCCATAGGGCAGGAAGGCGAGCTTGTTGATGACGCGCTGGAACTCGTTGTTGATCAGCGCGTAGCCCTTGCCGTAGCCCAGGTCGGATTCGTGCTCGATCTTGAATTTCTTGCAGACGTAGTCCGAGCACATCTTGTAGGCGTTATCCACCGTGTCGACGACGATGGTCTTGAACTCGTGCTTGCCCTCGGCGATCTCGGCGCAGGCCTGCAAGAGGTCGTCCCAGCAGGTGATCGGGGCCTGGAACACCTCCAGGGCGTTCAGGCCCGGCTCGGTCGCCAGGAACAGTGCGTCATCGGCCTTGGAGCACCAGGTGCTCTTGCCGATCTTGCTCGGGCCGTACACCAGGGCGGTGAGGTCCGAGAGCGTGTGTTTGGGTTTGCTTTTGGTCTTGGGAAGCATGGCTTCGTCTCCTTATGGTTGGGATTTCAAAACACCGGAGCGGCGTCTTCACCGGCTCCGTCCCGCAGCTCTTCGTGCGGGGCGATCCGTTGGAAATGGTTTTCGATGACGTTGGGGTTGCCGCCCGAGCGGCAGAGCTGGAAGTAGGCGCAGGGCCTTCCGTACTGGAAGCAGTAGCTGGTGTTGCGGTAGAAGGTGTCGCGCCGACGGGCGTCGAGCATGGCCTTGGAGAGTTCCCACAGCTCCGCCCGCAGTTCCTCGAACTGGTCGCGGGAGATGTAGAGCACCTCCCGGTGGAACATGCCCGGCTCGAGGTACTTCTCCTGGAGCCGTTGCTGGAAGGTGTCGTCGTCCTCCGGAAGCTTGCGCTTGGCGCTGCTCTTGCCGGTTTTCGACTTGGCGATCAGCTCCGCCCGGCGGGCCTCGAATTCGGCTTCGGTCTCACCCTTGCCCTGGCGCAGCTTGGCCTTGACCAGGACGTTGTAGATGATGCCGCTGACCGTGATGCCGAGGGTCTGCTCCAGGTACCAGGCGTAGAGGATGATCTGGAAATCGGTCCACAGCCGCTCCAGGTAGCTGGCGTCGATCTGCGAGGCGGTTTTGTGTTCCAGCAGGAAATACTGGCCATCCTGACGGACGATGCCGTCCACCTTCCCGGCGAGGATGAAACTGCGCGAGGTTGCGCCGGTAGCCGGGTTGACGATGGGACCTTCGAAGGTCTTTTCGAGCGCGACGACCTCGAACGCTTCAGCCGGGTAGTGTTCCGCATAGGCGCTCATCATGGCTCGGGCGAGATGCCAGTCGGCCTGTTGATGATCGTCCTGCGCCCGGTTCGGATAGGTCCGGTCGATGTGGTCGAGGACCTTGGCCAGATCCCGCTCGCCGTGCCAGCACTCCAGGCAGTCGTGAATGACCGAGCCGAAGGCCAGATTGGGGTCACGCTCGAGCGGCACCAGCTCGTCGATGTAGCGCCACTTGCAGGCCATGCGGCAGTTGCGGAACAGCCGCCACATGGAATAGGTGGTGGTCATCAGCTCGCTCATACCGCCACCCCCGCTTCGGCGGCGGGCGCTGCGCGATGCTTGGAGGCACAGGCGCAACCCGACGGCAGGGATCGTTCGATCAGGACCGAACGTTCGCCGTACTCCTTGGTGGCGAAGCCAGTGAAGATGCGGGCAAGGTCGCTGCCGACATCGGTGGAGGCGTCGATCACGCAGGTGCGGCGGGCCTTGTCCAGATTGAACCGGCTCTCCATCCGCACACGGGAACGGCCATGCAGGCTTTCGACGGCCAGCATCGCCAGCATGAAAGTGTCTTCCAGTTCCTGGGCCGGGACCGACTCGTCAAAACGGTACTTGTAGGTGTCGTGAGTCATGGTTGAACTCCTCTTTTGTTCAGGTTCTGATTTCCGAGGCCCCGGATAGCCGCACCATGCGGCACGGTGCTTACTTACCGGAGGCGGAGCCGATGCGTCGGAGATCACAGGTAGTCCTCGAGCCCGGCCTCGCGGAACGCGTCCCGGAGCTTGCTCAGCCGGTCGTAGAGGGTGGTTCTGGGAATGCCCATCTCCCGGGCGACTTCGGCCATGGTGCTGTCGTGCAGGCGCAAGCACAGATCCCGGAGCTCTTCCGGCAGCGAGGCGATGGCCTGGCCGAGATCCATGCGGATCTCATGGGCGAGGCGCTCTCTTGTTTCGCGGGTGCCGCTCCCCAGAGAGCCTTCGCTATCCAGGAAGTCGATCCGCTCGGTGGTGTCGCCTTCGCCGTTGTCGAGGGGTTCGTTGAGTGATGTTTGGCAGAGTCGCCAGTCCCGGCATTGGGCGAACCGGGCCTCCAGAATGGTGGAGATGTGACGTTCGACGATCCGAGCCATGAAGGTGGTCTTCTTGGCCTTGGCGGGATTGAAATGCCGCATCCGCTGCAGCAGATCGATCATCAGTTCCTGTTCGAGGTCGGGTCTGTCGTCCTCGGTGAATCCGGCCTTGCCTACGAGTTGACGTGCTTTGTGCCGAATGAGGTCGGCGGCATACTTGTCGATGCCGTCGTAAGAATTCTGTGAAACCATCGGGGCCTCCTCGGAGCGAGGAGGAGGTCCGCGTGGGTGTCGGCACGGGCCAGATCACAGGACAAAGCTGTCGCGTGGGCGAAGGGGTCGCAGGTACGCCGCCAATTGCCGTATTCGGCTCGGCGACACCCACAACAGCCTCCGCCATGCGTCCAGCTTGTTGTCCAGTGTCTAAGGGTTCAGGTCGTTACGTGTTCAGGCTGCCCGTTCCTCGATGCGCATCAGAAACGGGAGACCGTGCTTGATCTCGAGCAGGCAGACTTTTCCGCTGCCCATCTGCGCGAGGTGCTCCAGCAGCGCCACGACCTCTTGCTTGAGGATGAAGTCATCTTGGTCGCGCTCGGGCCGGGGACCGCTTTGTCCGCCCAGCTTGATCTCGCGCTCGATGACCGTGTCAGGGGTGAGTTCCGGCTCGCCGTCGCGGACCGGAATGTTGGTGATGCGGCCGAAGTTGATGTCCTGCATCAACTCGATGAGTCGCCGCTTCGGTGGGGTGAGGTGTGCTTTGTTGACTTGTGCCACTGCCAGTCTCCTTGTTCGGAATTTCTGGCACGCCCGGTGGCCAACCCTGTGCTGACCAATAAAAAACGCCGGATCGCGCCTTCAAAGCTGAAGGGGCGACATCCGGCGTCGTGCATCACGACAAAGAGCGTCGTGGGAAATTTTTTTAAACTTTTTTTGCCTGGGCTATCCGATCACGGGCTTTGTTTCCCATGATATGGATTCGGAGGGCTGATATCTCATCTCGCCACCGAATTCCAGTGAAGACTCAAGGTGTTCTGCAAAGGCAGTCATTCTGGCATCCTTGAGATTCTTCAAGGTGCGACGAACGGCCTTGCTGACATTATCTCGTGGCTTTCGAAGGGGATCGTTCGCGTGCCTCAGTTTTCCACCTGGCCCTATCATTGCCTTTACTTGAGAAAGGAGCATCTCCCGATTCTCATGTAAATCATCGAGACGTGATAAATCGGAACATTCGCGGGAATTTTCTATTTCTTGATCGATTCGGTTCAATTCGTTTCTGATTTCAGCAGCGGCCTGGTAATCGCCAACTTCCAATCCGCTGGACTCGAGCGCCTTTCTCGTTTCCTCGTCCAAAGTACCTCCGTGGTAGAGATCCAGCACCGAGATATAGCGGCCAGGTGCGGCAAGCAGGAGGGTGAGATATTCGACACCCTTTTGCCTCTCAAATGGAACTGATTCCCCACCTTGGAATCGAATTTGCCATCTGTCTCCGCATTGCCGGAAAATATTTGCCGGTAAAGGATCTGTAGATGCAGCAAAATGGTTATCGGGAAACAATATTCTGAATGGCGATTCATTCCGTATCCGCTTAAGGCGGCCGCCTTCCTGGAAGGCAACTTCCTCGCAAAGTGCCATAAACAGTGCAGCTCTTTGATTCATGAGGCGTTCAGCGTTTCTGCTTAGCAGTTTTCGAGTCGGTGCGAGCAAAACGAAAGGGTTCTGGTTTTCTAAACAAAGCTCACGGACGGTTTCAGTCATATCGTCCTTTTTCTCTGGGAGCGTCAAATAGACCGGAAACACTGTGCCGGTAGAAGGTAGAAAGTCGCCCAATCGCCAAGTATGGCTCAGGATAGGAATAGGCTCTTCGCGGTGCTGAATGTCGAGTGCTCTGCATATCGCCTTATTGACGGCCGACTGTTTGAGCCTGTAGATGAAAGTCTGTTGCCGGACAAGAGGAACCGCCCCAGCTTCCTTCTCCTGGCAGACGGCTACGATTTCGGAGTCCGAATGCACAACAACCTTGCGTGGGCATCCCAGTCCACAATCGGTTGGACAATCCACAGCAGTCGCGTGATTCTTGGTTAGCTGAAGAAAGTGGTCCCGAAACAGCGGATACCGATCCCAGCCGGAGAGCGCGTGATCCCAATCGAACAGCGCCGCCGACTTTCCAGGCA
>DASUOS010000434.1:0-6825 GCA_036276515.1 Anaerolineales bacterium
TCATACACAAACAAAAGGCTGAAAGGACGCATCCAATCAGCCTCTTTTCTTCTGTTTAATTGGATTTCAGGCCCACTCCAGCATCCCCTTGCGCCACGTATACACCAGGCCCGCAATGAGGATCAGGATGAAGATAATGCCTTCGATCACGGCGAACAGACCGAGCTGTCCAAGCTTGACCGCCCACGGGAACAGGAACACAGTCTCCACATCAAAGATCAGGAACACGAGCGCAAAGATGTAGTATTGGGCTTTGAACTGCACCCAGCTCTCGCCGACCGTCTCGATGCCGCACTCGTAGGTTGTCTGTTTGATGGGATTGGGCTTCTTGGGTCCGAGGATCCAGGCGGCAGCGATCGCACCGACCGGGATGATCAACCCAACGACAAAGAACAAACCAATGTAGATCCACTGATTCATAGATGCTCCACCAACGTATTTTCCAGGCGGGGAGATTGTACCATGAAGAACAAACCAAGGTACCGAAAGTATGTCAATTTTTTAGGTGATTTTCATCCTATTTTATTTTTTCGGCCCACTTTTCTGAAGAGAAGCTTGATGGCATCCTCAAAGAAGGGAAATCCCAGGATGGTACCCAGCACCGAGCCGGCCATGCCGGTTGCCCTGGCAAGATTGGCCGAAAATCCGAACAGGTTGACCGCTTCGATCTCAACGATCTGTGCGGATACCGTTTTGCGGCTTTCCTCGCCGCTGGATTTGTCCACAAAGCGCAGGTAGAGCCAGATCGTACCGCGATAGAAGCCCACATCGTCAGGGCGGATGCTCCAGTAGAAAACGGCGGTCTGCCCCTGGGATATCGGTGCGCTGATCAGCTCGCTGGGTCGGACTTCCATGCCGGCGACGTCGAAGCGCGATTCGACGATCACTTGATGTGTTTCATAGAGATTTGGGATTTCGATAACCTTCCCGGTCACCACGTTGCCTTCGATCTCGGCGGTTGGGGTTATATTGCCGAGATCATCCACTTCCAGCGTCAGACGGATGATATCCGAGTCGCCGGCGCGCATGCGGGGAGGGTACTCCAGGGTAAGGTAGCGCCGCTCCGGAAGCGCCGGCAACACCGTGGCCGGGACCTGCGTCGCGGGCTGGACTGTTGGATTACCCCCTCCGCCCGAGGGCGTCAATAGAATTGAAGGAAGAGTCGGCGGTTCGCCCACCTCCTCGGCCGTCTCTACAGATTGGATGGGCTGTGTGGCAGCCGGTTCGGCCTCACCCTCCGTAGGAGTGATGGATGCACCGCACGCCAGAATGCCCAGGGAGAGCACGACAGCGCTGAGCAGCGGAAAAAGAAGGCGGGTCTGGAAAGGCAGTTTGCTCACGAGAAAAAAATCGGCTGAAGCTCAAACGAAGCGGGGGTCGGGAGCTGGAGCTCGACCGGGGGAATCGGCTGGACACGCGTTTCGCGCCGCGCCGGCCAGAAGCCCCAGGCCAGGAGGGACAAAGATATCCCCAGTATCAGCAGTCCCAGGACGATTCGAGCTCTACGCGACATGTTGAGCGATCGGCAGCAGCTCGCCGGACACCAGCCCGGGGAAGACGGCCCGCAGCTGCTCGTCGACCTCGGGTGGGATCCGGGACTCGGGCTGGCTTGCCAGGATTTCCCTGGCCTTGTTCATCGCCTTCGTATGGGTATCAGAAGCGCCCTTCTTCTCCCAGATCGAGCGGGCATCGCGGTCGGCGATCTTGGTCATTACGATTTCAGTCTTCATGCGCTGGCTGGTATGTTTGGGCTTGATAAAGGAACCGCCGGGACCGATCTGCTTGATGAGGTCGACCGCCAGGTCGTCATCGCTGAAGGAAATGCCGCGCTTGACGCGCTTGAGCATCTGGGCGATCTCGTCATCGATGACCGCCTTGGCAAAATCGAACGTCTTGAGCGCGTCGATCAGGCCGCCGATGTTGAACATATCCATGCCGCCCAGAATACCGGCCATGCCAGACATGCCGGTCTCATAACCCGCCTGGGCATCGTTCAGCTTGGAATTTGTCAGTCCAACATAGCCTCCGCATGGGACGTTGTAGAAGCGCGCCATCTGGGCGTGGGCCATATGCATCATGCCGCATTCGATCGCGCCCGATGTATAAGCGCCTGAGCGCATATCTGCAACCGTCGACAATGTGGCATAAATGGTAGGTGTGCCTTCCTTGACCATCTGCATCAGCGTCACGGTCGCCAGGTACTCGGCGTTGCCCTGCACCAGAGTGCCAGCCATCGACATCGGAGAGGTCAGGCCGGCGTTCGGCACGATGGTCGGGTAGACGGGCAGGCCGAGCCCGGCAAAGTACATCACGTTTTCGGTGGAGAGCACATCCATCGACAGCGGCGAGACGGTCGGACAATAATGATGGACCAGGAAGGGGTGCTCCATGTAAGCTTCCCGGCCGCCTGCCACCAGGTAGGCCAGTTCCATCGTCGCCAGGGTGTCCTTGTGGTCGGTGGTTGTCATCCGGATGGGCTTAAGACAATATTTCAATGCCGGGTACAAGCGCGAGATCGTAAATTGATCTTTGGGCGCATCTTCTGCCAGTGTGGAGATCGAGAAGATATCATAGCCCGGCAGCTCGTTGATCAGATGGGCGATCCGCGCAATATCGCCGGATTCAGCCCGGCGCTCTTTGCCGGTCTCAGGGTCGATGATATCGGGCGCAGAGCTGGCCGTCACGATCACGGGGCTGTCGTCGGGGATGGTCTTATCGAACTTCGGGTCGCGGCCGCGGAAGGTGAATTTCGGCGGCGTCATTTTGCGGTAGCGCTCGACGACATCCCTGGGGAACTTGACAATAGTGGTTTCCGAATCGACGCTGCAGCCGTGTCTGGCGAACAAGGCACGCGCCGGCTCGTAGCGTACCTTCAGACCGACCTCTTCCAGAATCTCCAGCGACGCCTCGTGGACGCGCTGGACCTGTTCCTGCGTAAGAAGCTCTGCAAATGACATGGGGTGTTCTCCTCTGGGTTGTTGGGCGACAATCTATAAATTAATAATTAAACATGATATATAAAAACAGTCTTTCGGTAGAGCGACATTCATGTCGCTCGTAGCTTCATCAATACATTTGTACCTTGTAAGCTAAATCTCACTCTACCGACTGCTTATAATTACCATTCACCTAGTTCTGGATTTTTATGGGAATATTCCCAATCTCTCCAGTTCTTTACCAATCCTGCCTTCACAGGATTGTTCAGAATATAAAGAACGGTCCCTGATAATTCTTCATCTGAGCGTATAACATGGTCGTAGCTTTCGTGCTGCCAGAATTTGCCGAAACGGGTTAATTGAAGATTACAGAAACGGGCCGTTCTCCCTTTGAGAAGACGCAATGAATCGGTTACTGGGTATTGTGCACTTTTTCCTTGATGTTTGCGCTGGTTTCCAACGATCGACTCGATGAGTAAATGAACGTGGTTTGGCATTATGCAATATGCTATTAACTTATAGTGACTCCCACTTAATTCATGAATTTCTTTCATCACAATCTGAGCAATCCTGTGTTCACGCAGCCATTGTGGGCCAATCTCACATCGATCTAGCCACTCATCGTACAGACGAAAATATTTCTGTTCAAGTTTGTCCATCTCACCCAAGTCATATTTCTTTAACGCCTTTAATCCATTTTCTCGTTGTATCTTCAATTTTGCTAAAACGCTAAAAGGTATCGAGTCGGCCAATCGAAAAGTAACAAATAGTGGATAACCATCCAGATGATAGTGAGGCAGATTACGCCGGTAGAAAATATCGTAGGTAGACATGAATTTTATTTTGTCACTGCGACATATTGTAAATTAACAATTAAACCTGATAGATAAAAGCATTGTTTTTGTAGCGCAACATTCATGTCGCTACCAGCAGGCGAGATAAATCTCGCCCTACATGTTCCCACGGTGTGTCAGAATACTGTAAACCTGCAAATAGTCGTGATAATTATATAATCTTCCTCTTCGGCTTAACGTGTGGATGCTGGATCTCGTCTCTTGTCTTTTTTCTCGGAAAGCGGATATCCCTCAGGAACCGCTCCTGAGCGGTCTTGCCGCGTTTCGCCACTTCCTCGGGGAATGAGAGGATGCGCTCGATGATCTCAAAGCGGTTGTTGCGGAACCGCCAGCGCTCCACTTTAAGCACCTGGGCCAGTCCCATGATCTGCTCAACCGGGAACATTTCAAGGCCGGCGCGGGTGACTTTAAGGGTCGCCGCGGCCGTGGCAAAGCGGGCACAGGATTCCAGGTTCCAATCCTTCAGGTAACCGTAGATGAACCCGGCGGAAAAGGTTGCACCGGCGCCGCAGGCATCCACGGCTTTGACATGGGGAGAAAATACACGGACGATCTCCTGCCCCTCCGCCACGAGACAGCCGCCCTTTGCCAGGGTGATGATCGCGGTCTGGATGCCGGATTTCAACAGCTTGCGTGCTGTGCCAAGCAGGGCCTGCCTGCCGCCGAGCTGGGCGGCATCGGTCACGGCCTGGCAGAACATGGCACGCTCGGAATATTTTTTCAATAGGTCCGATTTATTGTGCCCATGCTCGAGGTTAATGAACACAGGGATGTTCAGGCGCCTGGCTTCATCCATAGCGCGGACGATATGGTCGCCGTCGTACCAGTCAACATACAGAATGCTGGCTCCGTGCAGCAGGGAGAGGTCGGCTGTGTCGAGCGTCTTCAGGATCTGCGGGGTGCGCTGCCAGAAATAGGTGCGGGCGCCGTTTTTATCGGAGACGTTCACTTCGATAGGAGTCTTGTATTCCCTGGTAAAACGGACTTCGCCCTGCACACCCCAGTCCTTTAACTGTTTCGCCAGGGCGTGGCCGCGCAGGTCGTCACCGACGGCGGTACCGATCATCGCTGAAGGGACGCCCCACTGGCGCAGCAGGCAGGCCACGATGGCGGCATCGTCAAACACGAAGTCATTGACTTCCTTGACGACCGCGCCCGTATTGCGCTTGGGCATATTCTCGAGGACCATGATCGAGACAGGGGTCAGCATGCCGAAGCCGACGTATTCAGGAGGAGAAAGTTTTTTGGGCATATTTATAAGGTAGCTACACACGTGCCCTACCGCGTACGTGCCGGTAAGTCTCCGGGACTCTAAGAATCAGGCTTTTAGTTTTTCGCCTTTCGGGTCGTAAAGGACTGGCATTGTGACCTCGGCCATCCTGCGGCCTTCGATCAGCTCGACCTCGACCCGGGTGCCAGGTTTTGCCAGCCCCAACGGCAGGTACAAATACAGGATATTCTTCTTACAAGTATACCCATAACCGCCGCTTCGGACGCGGGTCAATACTTTTCCATCGTGATATACGGCTTCACCGCCGTAGATCTGGGTGTATTCTTCGCCGTCCAGGACGAGGGTGCAGAGTTTCTTGGCGAAGCCGTTTTTCTTTTTCTCGATCAGCGCTTCGCGGCCAATGAAGTCGCCTTTATCGAGATGGACACAGAATCCAAGGCCGGCTTCATAGGGCGTTTCGAGCGGCGTGACGTCGGTGGTGTAGTAGCGGTAGCCTTTTTCGAGGCGCAGAGAGTCGAGCACCTTGTAACCGCCTACTTCCAGTCCGAACTCCTGGCCGGCTTCGAACAGGATGTCCCAGACCATCACAGCGCGATGGTTCGGGATGTAGAGCTCCCAGCCCAACTCGCCCACATAACTGACCCGCTGTGCCCGGACCGGGACCCCGTTGATATGGATGATCTTTGAGGTCAGGTAGGGGAACGCCTCGTTCGAGACATCGTCCGGTGTGGCTTTCGAGAGAACGTTTCTTGCAAGCGGTCCCCACAAGGCGAGACAGGCATAATCGGTCGTGATGTCGCGGAATGTAACAGCTTCATCTGGATCCACCTTCATTTGCAGCCAGGCAAGGTCGTTGCCGATAAAGCCGGAACCTGTGACCACCCAGAATTTGTCCTCGGCGATGCGCGTGATCGTCACATCCGCTTCGACGCCGCCGCGGGTGTTGAGGAACTGGCAGTAGGTGGCGCTGCCGACAGGCTTGTCCATGTTGCTGTCGGCGACGCGCTGGAGCAAGTTCAGGGCATCCGGGCCGCTGACTTCGATCTTCCCGAAGGAGGTCAGGTCGTAGAGCGAGACCCGCTCGCGAGTGGCGCAGTGCTCCTCGGCAATGCGGTCGAAGTAGGGCGGCTTATTCCAGCCCCACTGGCGCTGATCCGCCCCGGCACGGCGCCAGGAATTCCCTTTGTCGAAGTACAACACACGCTCCCAGCCGAACTTCTCGCCAAAGACCGCCCCCAGCTCCTGCAATCGATAATGCACCGGGCTGACGCGGTGCGGGCGGGCCCACTCATTCTCGTCATTCGGAAAGCGCATCGCGTAGTAATATTTCACGCCTTCACGCGTGCGCTCGGCGGCGTATTCGGGATTCGAATAATAATCCCCGAAGCGGGTGGCCCGATAGACATTGACATCCTGCGGCGCTTCGCCTTCGATGATCCACTCGGCCATGAGCCTGCCCATGCCGCCCGCGCCGCCGTATCCATTCAGGGACATGCCCGCCGCCATCCACAGGCCGCGTGCACCGGCGACGGGTCCCAGCATCGGCTGGCAGTCTGGGGTATACGCTCCGGGATGGCAGGTCAGGTCGATGATGCCGGCATCCTTCAGGAAGGGAATGCGGCGGATGGCCCCTTCGAGCAGCATCTCGAAGCGCTCATAATCGCCGGGCAGGGAGCGGTTGCCGTGCTCCCACGGCACGCCGTCGATCCAGCGCGCCACCGGATTCGGCTCATAGCCGCCAATGACCAGGCCGCCCTGTTCCTCACGCATGTACACCAGGTTATCAGGGTCGCGCAGACAGGGC
>DASUOS010000435.1:0-14399 GCA_036276515.1 Anaerolineales bacterium
ATTCGAGCGGCAAGCGGGGCGGCGATGCCTCCGCCAATCAGCAGCCCCAGGATCACATGCCAGTAATCGGCAAAACTTAAGGTAAATACAAAAACGACCGACTGGGCGAATGTAACAAAGAACTCCGAAAAATTGACCGAGCCGATCGTTGTGCGCGCATATTTTCCGCCGGCAACCAGCGTGGAGGTCACAACAGGCCCCCAGCCCCCGCCGCCGATCGCGTCACAGAACCCACCGATCAGGCCCAGCCAGCTGACACGTGGACCGTGATATTCATCTGGTTTTTTACGCGGCTGGATGGTGAAGGCCTTGTAGACGATCAGCCCGCCCATGAAAAGCAGGTAGGCGGCGATATAGGGTTTGATGATATCTCCATCGATGGATGTCAGGATGTAGGCACCTGCCATGCCGCCCAGCACGCCCGGAAGAAGCAGCCGCCGGACCAGTTTCCAGTCCACGTTGCCCAGCTTCCAGTGTGAGAATCCTGAAATACCCGTGGTAACCACCTCGGCCATGTGTACGCTGGCCGAGGCTGCTGCCGGGGGGATCCCCAGACTCAACAAAAATGTATTTGAGCTGACGCCATATGCCATCCCCAGCGCACCGTCGATCATCTGGGCAAGGAACCCTACTAGAACGTATATCAGAATAGAAATTTCCATTGCAATCTCCTTTTATAGTGGAGTAATTTATGTTTATGATCGAAAGTATATAAAGTCTATAATATAAGTATACTTTTGACGAAAATAAAAACAGCGCGTGAGGACGCGCCATTTTTCAGCGATTAACTATATGAGCTTGAAGCTCAGCCTGCCGCCGGGTGACATCGGCAAGGGATGTATTGTCGAGGATCCCTGCAATCGCATTGCGAACATCGCTCATCGCAAGCCGGAGACCACAAGTCTCCTCGTTTGGACAGCCGCAGGGTTCGTAGGCCATCTGGCTCACGCACTTGATCGGAGCCACCGGTCCATCCAGGATTCGGAAAATCTGACCCAACGTGATCTCACTGGCCGGCCGGGCCAGGTAATACCCGCCGCCAACCCCCATTTTGCTGTGGAGCAGCCCGGCATTCTTTAGAGTGAGCAGGATCTGCTCGAGGAACTTGGCGGGGATCTGCTCGCGCTGCGAGATCTCCTTGATCTGCATCATGTCGGGAGAGCTGCCGTCCGTGGCATGTTCTGCCAGAACGATCATGGCCCGCAGGCCGTATTCACCACGTTTGGAGAGCCTCATATATATCATATAAAGTCTAGTAAATCAATAGACTTTATTAACTTTAATCATAGTGTAGTGACCCGGGTTTGTCAAGCCGTTTCCAGAAGAGACACAATCTCTGGTTCTCCCAGAGCCTGCTCCAAATATGAACTTTTCATGATGATCGCAGTATTGCGGACCCCTGACCCCAACGAAACTTCCTCCTCCTTCAGCACGCTCTCATCGACAAGGATCCGGACAGGATTCTTCAACCCGAACGGACTCACCGTCCCGATGCGGTAGCCGGTCACGTCCAGCACTTCCTCCTCGGACGCCATCCGCACCCGGGACCGCTTCACGAGCTGGCGCAGCTTCCGCCAGTCCACCTGGGCTGGTCCTGCCACAAGAACCATAACAAATTCCTCCGGGCGGATCTGGAAGAGGATGCTGCGCACCACCTGTTCAGGGCGCTGGTCTCGCTCTGAAGCAGCCTGTTCCAGTGAGAAGACAGGATTTTCATGTCGAAATACCAGGTGCGGAATATGGAGTTTATCAAGGGCAATACTGGCAGGCGGCTGATCCATGGTTCTCCTCTCTTAGTGGAGCGGTCGAAGCGGCAGCAAAGCATAGCGAGCATAGGGAACGTCCTCTTGCCAAAACGCCGTGTCACAGTTGCTGCACTTTTGTAGAGTAAAATCGGGCAATGTCAAAACTGAAATCACCGCTCATACTCTTCTTTCTCACCCTGATTGTAATTGCTCTTCTCGCCTTGTTCGGTCCCGAAGAGCGCTCCCTTGGCTCCAACGTGCGGATCGTGTATCTGCACGGCGCCTGGGTGCTGGCAGCCGAGCTGGCCTTTGTCGCAGCGGGGCTGGCGGGATTGATTGCACTTCTCACAAAACGCGAGAAGCTCCATGCCTGGTCGGCAGCCCTCGGACGAACCGGCATCTTCTTCTGGGTGACTTATCTTCCCCTTTCGCTCTGGGCGATGCAGAGCAACTGGAACGGGCTATTTCTTTCCGAGCCGCGCTTCCGCCTGGCCCTGATCTTTGCCGTGACGGGTGTCCTTCTCCAGCTAGGACTGTGGATCATCAACTCCAGCACGCTCACATCCGCCGCGAATATCCTGTTTATTATCGTCCTGCGCGTGATCTTTTCGACGGCAGACAACGTGATGCACCCGCCTCCCTCGCCGATCTTCAACTCGGGCAACTATGCCATTATTGGATTCTTCCTGGCATTGATTGCCTTGACCCTGCTTGCCTCCTATTTCCTGACGCGTGTGTTTATGAAAGCCGCTCCGCGCGAAGCGGAATAGGACAGGTCGAACCACTCTGAACTTTCTCCATTGATGCGTATTCGCTTCCAGCTTCTTGTCTTCATGGTCCTGCGCACCGTCCTGAACACCGGGCACAGGATGGTGTATCCGTTCCTGGCGGTCTTTTCGCGCGGCCTGGGCGTGGACTTGACCACGCTTTCCTTTGTGATCACAGTACGTTCCTTTGCCGGTATATTTGCCCCGGTCCTGGGCGCCTGGTCCGACCACCGCGGCCGGCGGTTTGGGATGCTGGCGGGTATTCTCCTGTTCACCGCCGGGATGGGGCTGGTTGCCATCGCTCCCGGCTTCGTCACCTTCAGCATAGCCATCCTGCTTGCGATCCTAGGCAAGTATCTCTTCGACCCATCGATGCAGGCCTACTTTGGGGACCGTGTCCCGTACGAAAGACGCGGGACGGCGCTGGCGATCACCGAGGCTGCCTGGTCGCTATCCTTCATCGCCGGGGTTCCGCTGGCAGGGCTCCTGATCTCGCGTTACGGTTGGAGTGCCCCCTTCCCTCTATTGGCCGGCCTGGGGCTGGTCATGTTCTTCATCGTCCGCTGGATGCTACCGCGTGAGGAGATTTCACAGACAGACAGGAGCGATTCTTTAAAAAACGTCCGTGCAGTGCTGCGGCATGTCCCTGCCCTGGCGGGCATCTCCATTGCTATGTGGGCCAGTGCCGGGAATGAGCTGGTCAATCTGATCTTCGGAGTCTGGCTGGAGGATTCGTTTGGGTTGAAGATCGCCGCCCTTGCCGGTGCTTCGGCCGTGATCGGCATCTCGGAGCTGGGCGGGGAGGGACTCGTCGCCCTGACCACCGACCGCCTCGGCAAGCCGCGTGCCCTGGCCCTGGGCCTGACCGGTAACATCCTGGCCTGTCTCTTGCTGCCCATCGTGGGCCAGACGGAGCTCGGCGCGCTGGTGGGCCTGTTCCTGTTTTACATCACCTTTGAATATGTGCTGGTCAGCCATATCCCACTGATGACCGAGGTGATGCCGGAAGCGCGGGCAACCCTGCTATCGTTCAACGTCATGGGGCATTCCCTCGGGCGGACGATCGGCGCACTGTTGGCAACATTTATTTACCAGCAATTTGGGTTCCTGCAGGTCACGCTGGTTGCAATCCTATTCAATCTATTCGCTCTTCTGGCACTCGCCGAATTGACTCAAAGGATCGTTATTCTCCCGCGCGTCCTGGCGTTGTTCAAGCGCACGAAGGGCAGCGAAGCATGATCGTTCTGGTGGTTTTCTGGTTGAGCGTACTGCTTTTCGCCATTGGCCTGTTGTGGATTCTCATTCCGGCGCTCTATGGCCTGCCCCCGGTTCCGACGAAGCCAGAGCGGATTCGCAGGGCTTTGGAGATGGCCAGGCTCCAGCCGGATGAAACCCTCTATGACCTCGGCGCGGGCGATGGGCGCGTGCTCTTTATGGCTGCGCGTGACTTTGGTGCAAAAGCGGTGGGAGTGGAGATCGGTCCCGTCCAGTGCGCGTGGATCTGGCTGCGGGCTGTCGCAAGTGGATTGGGCCAGCAAATACAGATAAAGTGGGAGAATTACTACAAAGCTGACCTGAGCAAGGCCGATGTCGTCTTCGTCTACGCCACCTCGAAGGAAGTCCTCAAACTTGCACCGCACCTGGAAACACAGATGAAAAAAGGCGCGCGGCTGGTTTCCATCTCTGCCGACTTTCGCGAGTGGGAACCGTCCGCACTCGATGAGCAGGAGCTGATCTTTGTCTATGAGATGCCGCCAGTCAAGGGAAGCATGCTGTCTTTTATGCTAAAGAGAGCCGCCAGGGGGGCAGACCACGATTGATACCTTGTCAAAACGAGAACAGCGGCTGCTCTGACTTGAAGCCGGAGATGACCTCTTAGGGAAGGTCAAGCTTCTTCATAAGCGACCGCGCCTCATCGGCGCAGTCCAGGGAATAATGAAAAAGCGGCAGCCATTGCAGCAATGCCTCTTCTTCTGCAACGCCAAATGCCTGTAATGCATGCGTACGGGCTTCGGGCGTACACCACAGTGCCACAATATTCGGAAAGACAATCCCGAAATAGATACTGATCCAGGTGGCATAGGCGAGACGTATCATATTCGTATCCCCTGACCACCCTGCCTCCCCCAGGCCATGGAGGTAGCTTGCAAATGCAGCTCGATCCAACTCGGGCAGCTCGGAGGGAGACCACTCAAATAGGGCGGCACTCATCCCGACCAAAGCAAATAGCTCTGCTCCTAATGGGCCCAGCCCACACACCGCCCAATCCACCAGGACAAGTTCATCCTGTTGGTCGCCGCCTTTGCGGATAAGAAGATTTCGACGCTGGCTGTCAAAATGGGAAAAGACTTGAGGGAGTGTTTCCCAAGCGTTGTAAAACATCTCGCGCTCTGACCACAGCCGATCATATCGATCGCGCAGATCACCATAAATGTATTTTTGATTAAGCATGAACTGGAAATCCTGTTCCGGGTTAGCTTTGCTATACCAGGATTGATAATGCCTGCGCGTTAACCAGGGTTCGTCAGGAAGAGGAACCCTACAGGCACATGCGCCGTTCCAGAGTCCGAGCTGATAAGCGGCAAATGCATAATCGTCCAGTGACCAGGGGTCGGGTCGCTGATTTACCACATACTCCTGCCAGATCCTTGCACCATCGGAGGTTTCTTCGACCCTGTAGAAACGGGGAGTTTTTACAGGCCCGGGTAGACGCTCCATGAGACCCGACTGCACGAAGAATAGCTCGCGCTTCCAAAACCGCCGGTCACTGGGTTGGCGTTCCTGTTCAGGCCGCTCAAGAATTTTCAACACCACGGACCAACGCTGAGATTGCCTACCATCACTACCTTCCCCGCTGAACAGCCACAAACCGTCCGGGTTGATGATCCCTTTGTCACTTAAACGCTGTATGGACCAATCGGTGATTTCGAAGTTAGGATTACGCTGATCCTGCCGGACGACATCTGTCAGCACCGCAGGATCGATTGCCCTCAATGATTCCAGAAGACGATCTTCCATTAAAACCTCCACTTCTAAAGCAGCCGCTACCTATAATAATAGTTTAGCATGCCTGTCAAGCCCTTTCCTCTATTCTGTGGTTAAATTGCACCACAGCCACTGATCACTAACCACTGCCCACTGAATACTGTTCACCGGACACTACCCATGCTCATTCACTCCTCTTCCCAGCTCCTGACCCTCGCCGGCGGCCCCCAGCGGGGACGTGCCCTTGGCACCCTAGGCATTATCGAAAACGGCGCCGTCGTTATACGCGATGAAAAGGTCGTTGCGGTTGGCACCACCGCAGAATTGCGAGCCTCCTATCCCAACGAGCCCACCCTCGATGCAAGCGGCTGTGTGCTCATGCCTGGCTTTGTGGACCCGCATACCCATGTCATCTGGGGCGGAGACCGCGCCAACGAATTCGAGATGAAGATGGCCGGGGCCAAATATCTCGATATCCTGGCGTCGGGAGGCGGCATCATTTCGACCGTCCGGGCGACGCGCACAGCTTCCATCGAAACGCTCATTTCACAGACGCGCCCACGCCTGCTGCGCATGTTCTCTCACGGAACGACGACCGTCGAAGCCAAAACCGGCTACGGCCTGCAGACCGCCACCGAGCTGCGCCTGCTCAAGGCCCTGCTCGCCCTGGACGATGAGACGCCGCTCGACCTGTCCTTCACCTTCCTCGGCGCCCATGCGATTGCTCCCGAATTCAGGGATAATCCCCAGGGCTACACCGACCTCGTCTGCGAGACGATGCTGCCGATGCTCAGGGAATGGTGGGATACACACGCCCCCCGCCTGCCGCTTCCCTTCGTGGATGTTTTCTGTGAGACCAAGGCCTTTGATTTGAAACAATCCGAACAGATCCTGCGAAAAGCGAAAGACCTTGGATTCCCGCTCAAGATCCATGCCGACGAGTTCGATAACATCGGAGGCGCAGCGCTTGCCGCCGAGCTGGGTGCGGTTTCTGCCGACCACCTGGTCAGGACCTCCGATGAGGATATCGCGGCCCTCGGCAGGTCAGATACCGTTGCCGTCGCCCTGCCCTGCACACCCTTTGGGCTTGCCGAAAAGGACTACACCCCGGCTCACAAGCTGATCGAAGCCGGTGCCATCCTCGCCCTGGCTACCGACTGCAATCCAGGCACATCCTGGAATGAGTCCATGCAGTTCGCTATCGCGCTGGCTTGCCGCTACATGAAGTTAACGCCGGCCCAGGCCATCGCTGCCTCGACGATCAACTCCGCCCACGCCATCCGCCGCTCCGACTCGATCGGATCCATCGAAGTGGGCAAACAGGCGGATATGCTCATCCTGTCCGTGCCTAATTACCGTCATTTGGGATATCGCTATGGAACAAACCTGGTCAGGCAGGTGATCAAGCGCGGCCAGGTCTATTCGGTGGACGTGGGATATTACCGGACAGCGTAATATGTTGTTCACCGCGAAGGCGCGAAGGGCGCCAAGGATTTTGGAGTCGAAGGAATGGCAGACATTGAGGTGATTGCTAAAGATGTTGTTGATTTCGCCATCAAAGTGCATAAGGCCCTCGGTCCTGGATTACTTGAATCTGCTTACCAATTTTGCCATTCATATGAGCTCCGGAAGCGCGGCTGGATTGCTGAAACAGAAGTCAAGCTGCCTTTGGTTTATGAGGATCAAAAGATTGACGTGGGCTATTGGATTGATGCACTCATAAATGGTCTTGTTATTGTGGAACATAAAACGGTTGAAACTCTCCTGCCCGTCCATGAAGCGCAATTGCTAACCTGTATGAAGCTTAGCGGTTGTAAGATCGGTTTTTTGCTCAATTGGAATGTTGCCTTAATGAAGCATGGACTAAAGCGATTCGTTCTCATCCTGTCCGGGGAAAATCCCTACCCCAAAAAGTCCTCTCTTCTTTAACCCTTAAACTCTTCGCGTACTTCGTGCCTTCGCGGTTCATTAAACTTTTCAGGAGAACTTCATGCAAATCGACATCATCGGCGTCCCTATCGATCTCGGTGCAGACCGCCGCGGTGTAGACATGGGTCCCAGCGCCATCCGCTATGCCCACCTCCATCAAAAATTGACCGAGCTGGGATACACCCTCGAAGACAAAGGCAACATCGAAGTCCCCATCCAGGAGACGTGCGAGATCACCGACCCACGGCTCAAATATCTCGATTGCATCGTTCCAATGGGGCGCCGCATCGCCGGCGCGGTGGCGACGTCGATCCAGGGCGGGCGCTTTCCGCTGGTGCTGGGCGGCGACCACAGCCTGTCGGTCGGTTCGATCCGAGGCGCCGCGAAGCATAAAAAACTCGGCGTGATCTGGGTGGACGCCCACGCCGATTTCAACACCGCCGAGACGACCCCCTCCGGAAACATCCATGGGATGCCCCTGGCTGCTCTGTGCGGACTTGGCGATGCGCGCCTGGTTTCCCTATGGGACGAGACGCCTCCGGTCCTGGATCCGACGCGGGTCGCCGTCATAGGGGCGCGTGACCTTGACCCGGGCGAAAAACGCAACCTGCGCCAGGCCGGGGTCATGGTCCAAAGCATGGAACAGATCGATCGTGAGGGCATGGTCGCCACGCTGGAAAAAGCCATCCACCGTGTCAGCCGCGACGTGGACGGCCTGTACCTGTCCCTGGATATGGACGCGCTCGACCCGCGTCACGCGCCGGGCGTGGGAACGCCGGTTCCGGGCGGGCTGACCTACCGCGAAGCACACCTGGCCTGCGAGGTCGTCGCTGAGTCTGGCAAGCTGATCGGTATGGATCTGGTTGAAGTGAATCCGATCCTCGACGTTCAGAACCAGACCGCCATCCTGGCTGTGGAGTTCATCCGCTCGGCGCTGGGCTCCCGCATCTGGAGCGGGTAACAATTTTATGTCAAAGAAGAATGCGCTCTTGTTCCTGCTTCAGAACAAGGCTACAATACGGTCATGAGTACCTTATACGGACCCATCCTGATTGTTGAAGATGTCCCAAACGTTCTGGAGCTGCTCGAAGTGACCCTGCGCTTCAAGGGCTATGCTGTTCTGACCGCCCGCAATGGCGAGGAAGCGCTGGAAGTGATCGCCCGCCAGAAGCCGGTCCTGATCATTACCGACATTCTGATGCCCAAACTGGATGGATATGCCTTCGTACAGAAATTGCGTCTCAACCCCGAAACGCGTCCGATCCCGGTTGTTTTCCTGTCGGCGACCTATGTCACACCGGAGGACAAGGATTTTGCGTTGAGCCTGGGCGCCGCCCGTTTCATGGAAAAGCCCATCGATACCGAGGACTTTCTGTTGACCGTGGCGGAGCTGGTCACCCAGCAGCCGTTCACCCAGCCGCAGCCGCTCGACATGGAACGCTTCTATAACGGCTACCGCACCCGGCTCGAGAACAAACTGCGCCATAAAAACACCCAGATCGCGCGTGCCGAGCGCCTGCTTCCCACCCTGCCCACGGATCAAAAGCCGGCCTTCGAATCGCTCCTGAAACAATCCATGCGCGACCGGGATGAGATCCAGACCGAGCTGTACGATATCTACAAAACCCTCGACGAATTGAGAAAATAGTGCAACCAACTCTTTCTGATCTTGAGCGCCTCGCTCGTGAAGCCGGCGCGATCCTGCGCGCTGGCTACAGCCTGGAACACCAGGTAAGTTATAAGGGCGTGATCGACCTCGTCACCGAGGTGGACCACCAATCCGAGGCCTTCCTGCTCGGCGAAATAAAGACCCACTTTCCCGATCACCACATTGTTGCCGAGGAGAGCGGGGTCATCCAGGGCGACGATGAGCACAGCTGGTTCGTCGATCCGCTGGATGGGACCGTCAATTACGCTCACAACATCCCGATCTTCTGTGTCTCTGTGGGATACGCCTCCCAGGGGACGTTGATTCTTGGCGCTGTCTATGATCCCATGCGTGATGAGATGTTCATGGCCGAGCGCGGCAAGGGAGCGTATCTCAATGATAGGCCGCTGCGGCCGTCTGCTGTGACCGAGCTCCAGAAGAGCCTGCTCGTGACAGGTTTCCCGTACGATGCCTGGAATACCCGCCAGGACAACTTTGCCAACTTCGTACATTTTGCAAAGCTCACCCAGGGGGTCCGCAGGCTGGGCTCAGCTGCATTGGATCTATGTTACGTGGCTGCCGGCCGCTTCGATGGTTTCTGGGAGATGTCTCTGAAACCCTGGGATGTGGCCGCCGGGGGATTGATCTGTGAAGCGGCGGGCGCGCAGGTCACAAATGTAAGCGGGGCGAGCGATTACCTTTCCTCGCCGCAGTCGGTTGTCGCAGCCACCCCCGGGATCCATGACAGGATGCTGCAGGAGCTGAAGGCATTAATGCCCGAAGGCTGAGCAGTCCGTACGCTGCCTGGAACACAGAACAGGAACCAGATGAAAAATCTCTGCAAATGAGTACAATAAGAGAATTCATCTGACAATGTCCACAGAACCCATTCCGATCAGCAAGACCAAAATCGTCGTCCCTCACCGCCGCCCGGAGCTGCTCTCCCGTACACGTCTGCTGGAGAGCCTGAAGGCGTTGCTGGATAATAAACTCCTGCTGCTATCGGCTCCTGCCGGGTATGGCAAAACATCCCTTCTCATCGATCTGGCCAATCACGTGAATATGCCGGTCTGCTGGCTTTCCCTGGATCTGCTCGACCGGGATCCACAGCGATTCTTAGCCTATCTGATCGCCACACTGTCAGAACGATTTCCCAGGGTCGGTGAAACATCGCGGGTCCAGCTGCACCAGCTGCGCTCCATGGAGGAGGATGCAGAGTCCATCCTGGTGACGCTCACCAACGAGCTCTACGAACACGCCGAGAACGATTTCCTGCTGATCATCGATGACTTCCACCTGCTGGATGAAGCTCCGATCATCGCCTCGCTGCTGAACCGCTTCCTCCAGCTTGTGGATGAAAACTGCCATCTCCTGCTCTCCTCCCGTACCCTGCCCGAGCTGGACGACGTCACATTGATGGTGGCGCGTGAACAGGTGGCCGGCCTCAGCCACGTGGATCTGGCATTCGTCCCGCGCGAAGTGCAGGCCCTGTATGCTCAAAATCACCATAAGCATCTCTCAGATGAGATGGCCAGCGAATTCGTCGAACAGACGGGCGGCTGGATCACCGGCATGGTGCTCTCGAACCTGCCCGGTGTGGCGCGCGTCTCCGGTGTGGACACATTCGCCTACCTCGGCCGCCAGGTGCTCGACCAGCAGCCCGAGAACGTGCGCCTGTTCCTCCTGCGGACCTCTCTCCCCGAGGAGTTCAACGCCGAGTTCTGTGAGACCGTGCTGGGTCCGCTTCACAGCGAGCCTCAGAACTGGTTCGCCCTGATGGGATTGATCCTCGAAAAGAACCTGTTCGTCCTGCCCCTCGGCGCGGACGGGCGCTGGCTTCGCTATCACCCGCTCTTTCGCGAATTTCTGCAGGCCCGCCTGCGGGAGGAACGTCCCCGGGATGTGCCCCTCATCCTCCAGCGGATGGTGACCGCCTACGAAAAACTGGGCGAATGGGAAAAGGCCTATTTCACCTGCAAACAATTGAATGACCCCGAAGCACTGGTCAAGGTCGTGGAAAAAGCAGGCACATCCATGCTGCAGACTGCTTTTGTTACTCTCGAAAGCTGGATCAACAGCCTGCCTCCCTCTATGGTTCGCACCCGTCCGGGACTTATCTCATTGCGAGGTGCCCTCCTGGCGATGAAGGGAAACCTCGAGGAGTCCAGCGACCTGCTGAACAGCGCTGTGCCTATCTATCAAAAGAAGAAGGATATAGCAGGCCTCGCCCTGGCTCTTGTTAGGCGTGCCCATACCCTTCGTCTGCTGGGCGAATATGATCCCTCCCTAATCGATGTAGAAGAGGCCCTGCGTCTGGCAGAAACAGATCTGTCTCTTCAGCCACTCTACGCCGAAGCGCTGCGCACCCGGGGATTGAATTTGTTCCGCCTCGGCAAATCGCGCAGTGCGGTCGAGGATCTCGAGCATTCGCTAACCCTGTACAAGGAATTGAAGGAAACTGGCAGTATCCCATTACTGCTGGGCGAAACGGCCATGATATACGCCACGGTGGGTGATGTTGAGTCGGCTAAGCTGCTTTATCAGGATGCCTTGCAAATCTGGCGTAAAGAAAAAAACCTGTATTCGCAGGCAGAGACGTTGAATAACCTCGCATTTCTCTATCATCAAATTGGCGAATATGAACTGGCGTCGGAAACATATGAAAATGGACTTGTCTGTGCTCGCAGCAGTCATCATCAGCGGGCAGAATCGCTCTTACTGACCGGTCTAGGCGATCTTTATACAGAGATCGAGGAATTCGACGCTGCTGCACAGGCTTATGAGCAGGCCGAAGCAATAGCAAGCGGATTTGTCTCCAATTATCTGATTCTGGCTCGTGTCAATCTGGCGCTGTTACAGGATGATTTGGATTCTGCTTCTCGAACCTTAAGATCATTCCGAAAATATATCAAAGCGAATCCATCTACCTATGAGCGCGGACTATGGGCCCTGATGGAGGGCCGGATGAATCTTGCACGGCACGAAGCCAAGAAAGCGATCTCTCTTTTGAAGGAGGCAAAAGACTGCTTTATCCTGGATGGCAGGGAAGCGGAAAGCCAATGGTGTCTGGTATGGCTGATGGCCGCCTACGAGCAGGCAGGACAACGGGAAAATGCGCGCTCACAGTTCCGTGAGTTGATGCCTAAAAGGAACAAGTCTACCCATGCTTTATTAATCACTCTGCACCAGGCCTCTTCTTGGTTGAGAACTTTGCAGAACGATCAGGAGATCGGAAGAGGCCTTGCTGGCTTGCTGGATCAATCAAATCAATTAAGTGAACGGATTGTCTCTGTCCGAAGGGCGTTACGCCACCATTCTCAGTCCATCCAGCTTCCGGCAGCCAGCCTGACGATCCGGGCCTTTGGGCGGGCCGAAGTCAGTGTCAATGGGCGTTTAATTCCCATGTCGGAATGGCGCACAAAATCAGTGCGAGATTTGTTTTTTTATTTCTTATTTAAGCAGGATGCCTTGACCAAAGAGCAGATTGGTGAGGAGCTCTGGCCTGAAACTGCTGACCCCCAGGCTTTAAAGGCCCGCTTCAAGGATGAGATTTATCGCTTGCGGCGTGCGGTAGGAAGAAATGTGATTGTGTTTGATGAAGTCTACTATCGTTTTAACCGCACATTGGACTATGAATATGATGTGGAAGCTTTTGAGTCTTTCCTAGCGCGCGCCCATAGAGCCAAGGATAATGGCAAGCGGCTGGAGTGGTATCAAAAAGCCGTGGATTTGGTTCAGGGACCATACTTAAGCGAGTCGGATGCATTGTGGGCTATTGAAGAAAGGGAAAGGCTGGGACAGATCTATGAATCGGCACTTGAGGAGCTGGCAGGCCTCTATTTGAATGCCAACCAGTTAGATAAGTGTATTTCAATCTGCCAAGTGGCACTGGGCATAAATCGCTACAATGAAGGAATTTATCAGCTTCAAATGCGCGCCTATGCTGCACTGGGAGATCGAGTATCTATTGTTCGTTGCTATCAGGCATGTAAAGCAGCGCTAAAGGAAGGCCTTGGAATCTCACCTTCGCAAGAAACAGCTTCTCTTTTCCAAGATCTAACTGCATGAATCTAGAAATCTATACTCTGTTTCCTTTGTGGGTTTATCTCTATTAATAAATTGCGCATATTCAAAGATTGAATGCTATTTAGCGGGCAATTCACAAGACAAAACTGGGGGAAATTTGCATCCTGTTTTGCAGCCTGGGGGTGGGTAAGATGGGGCCAATCAAACAAACAAGAAAGAGGTACTACCCCATGAACAAAAGCTTCCCCTTCTCCCTGAACACCATCGAACTCCGCTCACCAGCTGATGGCGGCAGTGGAACTCGTCGATCCCCGGCAGATGGTGGAAGTGGAACTCGCCGTTCACCAGCGGATGGCGGCAGTGGTACTCGGCGCTCGCCCGCTGATGGTGGTAGTGGAACCCGCTAAATCTTACTAAGGAGAGATTTTCATGACTATGCTTACTTTAGACGTTTACTCCGGCTCCTCCATGGGCTATCGCAAGCCCGCTGTGGAACGCAACGGCCTGCATCGCCTCTTTGCTGCGGCGATCGTGAACAACCAGTTCCGCGAGACCCTGCTGCGGGAGCCCGAGGCAGCCCTGGCGAACGGTTACCTGGGTCAGCCCTTTGCGCTGACCGACCAGGAGCGGACCATTATTCAGTCGATCCGTGCCAAGACGTTGAGCGACCTGGCCCAGAAGGTCAATCAGGCACTGAAAACCATCTAACCGGCATTGTAAAAACACATCAGGCACAATACAACCCATTGTACTGGTGTCACACTGGGTGACGCGGCGGTAATGGGGGCGCAGTGATGAAGGGAATCACGGTGCCCCGCGTCCGCGTGTATGCATAATTATGGATGCCTCATTGAGGAATTTGTTCGCTGTTAACCAAGTGCTTGAAACGAGCTTTCAAGCCTTTACTGATTTAATCCTGGTCCTCGATTACAACGGAGTTGTGGTGGACAGCCAGCAGGGCAGTCTGTTCCCCCAGGTGTTTAATGGAAATATCAAACATCGTGGAGTATGGGAGGTATTTCCCTCGGCGGCAGCGGAACAGATCGAGCGTACGCTGAAGGCTGTCAGGCAAGGCGGGATGGCAGCCAGCCTGGAATTCCCGATTGCTGCCCAGAACCGGGTTTACTGGTTCGATGTGCGGCTGGTGCCTTTTTCTGCCACGCAGGCGCTTATGACGGCTCGCGACGTCACAAGATGCCATGAAACCGAGTCCCGCTTGCGGATGCAGATGCAGCAGCTCTCGGCCCTGCGCTCCATCGACCTGGCGATCGCATCCGGCCTGGACCTTAACCTGCTGTT
>DASUOS010000436.1:0-8978 GCA_036276515.1 Anaerolineales bacterium
CGCGGCCAGATCCACGCCGCGAACAACCTGAAGGAAGGCGAAGACCCGAACGCGCAATTCAACATGCGTCTCGAAAACCAGACGCTGCCGCCGCGCATCTTTGGGGTTTTCCCAAAATCGATGCTGCATTATTTTATGAGTCCGTTTGTGAACAACCTGGGCTGGCCAGGTGTAAATATGGCGAAGTATTTTGCGTCCCTTCGCAAACATACATTCCTCCAATCCCATGCCGCCTTTCATTTCCTGCTCGATTATGTGCCCAACTGGGAGCTTTCCTACGGGCGCGGCGGCCTGATCCAATACCAGTCCTTCCTGCCCAGGGAAACGGCCGAAGCCACCTGGCGTGACATGCTCGCCATCTCACAGAAGCGCGGCCTGCCCTCCTACCTGGGGGTGACCAAGCGTCACCGCCCCGATAGGTTCCTCCTGTCCCACGCCGTGGACGGTTTCTCCCTGGCATTGGACTTCAAGGTAACCGATTCCACACGCACGAAACTTAGCCAGATGCTGCAAGAGTTTGACAAAATGGTTGTTGAAGCCGGCGGTCGTTTTTATTTTGCCAAGAACAGCGAAACCTCGGCGGAGATCGCCCGCAAATTCCTGGGCGATGAAACCCTTGCGCAGTTCAAGTCGTTGAAGAAACGCTGCGACCCTGAAAATGTACTGGAATCCGATTTATTTAGAAGAGTTTTTGGATAAGGCTATTTGAGCGAATCATTTGATCTTATCGTGATTGGTGCCGGGCCCGCAGGGGAAAAGGGAGCATCGAAGGCCGCTCAGTACGGGAAGCGTGTCGCGCTGATCGAGCGCGCCCCTTATCTGGGTGGTACTGGATTGAATACCGGAACCATTCCCTCCAAGACCCTGCGCGAGTCTGCCTTGTATTTCTCCGGCCTGCGGCAGCGCGGACTGTATGGGATCGACTATTCATTCAAGGAAAACCTGACCATCCGGGATTTTATGTACCGGGAGCGGGCGGTCGTCGAAAAGGGGCGGGAAATGATGACCCAAAGTGTCCGGCAGGAGAAGATCACCATCATCCATGGGGTCGGGTCCTTGAAGGACGCGCATACCGTTCATATCAAATCGTCGACAGGTGAAAAGGAAATCTCCGGCGAGTTCATTATGATCGCCACCGGCTCCTCGCCGCGCCACCCGCCCGGCATCCCGTTCGAGCATGAGCTGATCTTCGATTCCGATTCCATCCTCAAAATGAAGCGCATTCCCAAAAAGATGGCCGTGGTGGGCGGCGGTGTGATCGGCACCGAATATGCCTCCATTTTCATGGCCCTGGGTGTGGATGTGACCCTGATCGAGCCGGATCAGCGCATCGTCCCGTTCGTGGATTCGGAGATTGGCCAGCGTCTCACGGACCAGCTTGTGAAACTGGGCCTCAATTTCATCTTTGGCGACCGTGTGACGGCGGTCGAAGGCCGCAAGGGCCATGTCCATGTGACGCTGGAAAAAGGTGGCAAGATGGATTTCGATGCCGCCCTGGTGGCGGCCGGCCGGCAGAGCAATGTGGAGGCGCTGAACCTGGGAACGGTCGGCATCGAGCTGGGGAACCGCGGCCTGATCCTGGTGGACGAAAACTACCGGACCAACGTCCCCAGCATCTATGCCGTGGGGGACGTGATCGGTTTCCCGGCCCTGGCTTCCACGTCCATGGAGCAGGCGCGGGCGGCGGTGGTACACGCCTTCAACCTTGAATATGAGGAGAAGCTCGCGCCCTTCCTGCCCTTTGCCATTTATGCCATCCCGGAAGTGTCATCCATCGGTTTGACCGAAGATGAGTGCCGGGAAAAGAACATCGATTATCTCGTCGGCCGCGCTTATTATGAAGACAACGCCCGCGGCCAGATCATCGGCGACATGGGTGGGATGATCAAGCTGGTCTTTTCAGCCACCGATAAAAAACTGCTCGGCGCGCATATCCTCGGCGAGCAGGCATCCGAATTGATCCATATCGCCTCACATGTCATGCTGGCCAACGGGACGATCGATGCCTTCATCGATGCAGTCTATAACTACCCCACGCTTTCGGATTCCTACCAGTACGCTGCCTACGACGGGCTGGCGAACTATGAAAAGTGGTTGGAATCGAACAAGAAATGAATCTGGACGTCATCGATCTGGGGCTGATGGAGTATGGACCGGCCTGGAAGCTGCAGGAGGAGTACGCTCTGGAAATCGCCAGGGGAATCCGGCCGCCAACGCTGCTGCTTCTCGAACATCCCCACGTGTACACGTTTGGCCGGCGCGGCAAACAGGAGAATCTGCTTTGGGGCGAGTCGCAGCTTAAAGAGAAGAGGGTCGCCATCCACTGGGTCGATCGCGGCGGAGATGTCACCTATCATGGGCCAGGGCAATTAGTAGGTTATCCATTAATTCCCCTCACCCCTTTACCCTTACCCCTCAAAGAAACAGGGGATAGGGGACAGGGGAAAATTCCTCAGGCCGATTATGTCGGCTATGTCCGCAAGCTGGAAGAGACGCTCATCGTCGCGCTGGCGCGGCTGGGCCTCGCGGCGGGACAGCGTCCCGGGCTGACCGGGGTGTGGATCCAGGCGGATGTCCACTCGCGCTGCCCACGATGCAAACCGGAAGACCGCCAGAAGCCTGCCAAGATCGCGGCCATCGGCGTCAAAGTGGATGCCCGCGGCGTGTCACGCCACGGCTTTGCCTTGAATGTGGATCCTGAAATGGACTACTGGGATGGCATCATCGCCTGCGGGTTGCAGGACGAGCCAGTGGTGTCGCTAGCGGACCTCTTCCCCAAGACGCCATCGATGGCGCGCGTGAAACAGGAAGTGATCGCGTCTTTTGGTGAGGTGTTTGGATACTCTGTGAAGGTACAGCCATTATAGGTCACGCTTGCTGCAGTTCAACAGTAAACCTGGCTTAACAACACACCAAATTTGTAGAGCGACATTTTGTAGATTAAGAATTAAACCTGACGTATAAAGACAGCAATCTTGTAGAGCGACATTCATGTCGCTCGCGATTTTATCGATAAAACTATCGCATGCGAGATAAATCTCGCTCTACAAGTCGCTTTCTTATGTCAGAATATATTGTTAAAGTGCAACATGTCGCTCGCAATGTAAGCGATAAAACTATCGCATGCGAGATAAATCTCGCTCTACAGCTGCTTGGTTCTGCCAGAATACTTTGTAAAACTTCGAGCAGCGTGAACGATGTATATAAAAAGGCGGGCTCAACTCCGGCCCTACTTTCTTGTTTTTTTCCCACGATTGCCATGATATCCGGGGACAGCGATGGCATAGATCGAGCACAACTTCCCATCCAGCAGCCGCGAACGGATCCGGGGGTCCATATCTTCGAGCGAGTCCGACGTGGTGATCACGGTCGGCAGCTCGGCGTTATAGCGATAGTTGAACAGCTGATACAGCTTCTCGCGCACCCACGGCGTCATGGACTGGGTGCCCAGATCGTCGAGCACGAGCAGGGATGCGGTGCGGATCTCGTCGAAGCGGCGGTCAAAGGCAACGTTGCTGCCCGGGCTGAAGGTGGCGCGTAGATGGTCGAGCAGGTCCGGGACCATGACGAAGAGCGGCGGATCCCCCAGGCCGGCGCGGTAATTGGCGATTGCCGCGGCGAGGTGGGTCTTGCCGGAGCCATAGCCTCCCATGAAAACCAGCCAGCCTTTGGGCCGTTCCGCAAAGGCATGGGCGGTCTTGGTCGCCTTCTGCAGGGATTTCAACTCATCTGCCTGTAGTCCTTCACCGGCCCGGTCTTCGAAGGAGCCGAACGTTTTCCCTGCCATCAGGTCGAGCGAGGACAGCTCGGGATGGCCGGTATCGTCCATGGGACGGCGGTAATCGGGGGCATGAATCCGGCTGGTGGTGACCAGCTCCGGGTCGGCTAGGCGCGACCGGATGCGTGCTTCGATTTCATCCAGGCTGAGGTTGGTCGTCACCACGAGCGGGAGCTTGTTGATGTAGCGGTAGTTGAGGATCTGGAACAACTTTTCCTGCGCCCAGCCGGTCGCGTTTTGCGTGCCGAAATCGTCCAGCACCAGCAAAGTTGCATTGCGGATCTCATTGAAACGTGCCTCGAAAGTGGTGTCCTCACTGTCATACGAAAAGCGCAGCATATCGAGCAGGTCGGGGACCGTCAGAAAGAGGGTCGGTACACCCATCTCGACCGCAAAATTGGCGATCGCCGCGGCCAGATGCGTTTTCCCGGCGCCATAGCCGCCCTGGAGTAACAACCAGCCATTCAATTGTTTTGCATAATGCTGGGCCTGGTTGAAGGTCCGCTCGATCGACGTGGCCTGCATCTCTCCCAGTCCCTTGCGGCCGCGCGGCTGAAAAGTAGCGAAAGTCAGTCCCTTGAGCTCATCGAGGCGGCTAAGCGAATAGAGGCGTTCACGCACCTGCTGGCTGACATCCCGCTGGCGGCAGACACAGATCTCCAGCTTACCAAAACTGGGGTGGCCGACCGGGACATCGGCGCGCAGGTAGCCCTGTCCGCCGCAGAATGGACAATTCGGGTCGCCGAGATTAGTGCTCGATGTAGTCGGCGTATTCGCCCTGGATGTATTTTCGGTGATCCTTTTCAGTGTCTCGTCGATCTTGCTTTTCGGCACGGCCTTCTTCCTTCCAGCGCTTCAATATGGCTTCGCTATATTTCCAGTTACGCTTGTTATTCTTGACAGCCAGCTCGATGGCTTCGCCGACCCATTCGGCCGAGTAGGTTTCCTCGGCATCCTTTAGCGCGTCCGCGATCAACGGGGTGAGTGGACCGATGTTCTCTTCATACAGCTTGAAGATGTTGGGACGTTCCACGGGTGGGGCAGTCGTTCCCGTTTGAGGGTCCCACTGCCCGTTTTGGACGGACTCCGCGCCGGCCCTGCCTCTGGGTGAATTGAGCAGGAAATACACCGCCGCATCCTTCTGGACCATGAGCAGCGTCCCGCGCCTGACGGCCTTCTCCAGCCCGGTGTCGATCTCGTCCGCCGGCAGGCCCAGATCCTTTGCCGGGAAATCCGTTTTGCTCAACGCCCGGAAGGGACCGTCCATATGCTCGATGCGCCAGATCAAATACAAAGTGACCTTCAATTCCGCCACATCATCGATCTGCTTCAATAGTTGATGAAAGAATGTGTCAGGAATGATGGAGAACGTTTCTGATGCGGTGAAGCCTTTGAATTTGGTCATATATCTGTTGGGGCGGACGGCCGTCCGCCCCTACGAATCATTATTCGTTTGGTTTAAACACCCGCGTCGCCGCATTCTCGAATTTCGCCAGCGCGCCGCGGAAGACCAGCTCCACGCTGCCCACGGGGCCATTGCGGTGCTTGGCAATGATGATCTCGGCCACGTTCTGCTTGACCGTATCCTTCTCGTACTGGTCGGGACGATAGATGAACATGACGATATCGGCATCTTGTTCAAGACTGTTATGGACAATGATATTGTTCGCGACAAAATTATGGTGACCCGGTACAGTCAAGTCGTATACCTGCTCTTCTCCATCCGGTTCAATCGCGACAATAGAATCCCAGTAGATGTCGCTTGTGGCGAGGTACTGCAGCTCGGAAGAATGTACGGCATTTGCTACACGGGCAGCGCGGTCACGGCTCATATTTTGTTTGTATAAACCTGTACCGCAATACTCTGTCTCAATGGCCGCCTGCATCTGGCGAGTCGTAATACCATTTCTCTGCATGGCAGGCACAACATGTAACCGCCATACTTTGTTTGGGATTACATCACGATTGGTGTTTGAAATACGTTCTCCAAGATAAGCTTGAACCTCATTCAGCCGTCCTCGCTTATATGTTCCTACTGCACCAACTTTATTGATAAAGATTTCTAAATCAGACTTGCCGGTGATGATGACATGATATTGATCACGTCCCTTGCCATGTGGTTGGGGAACGTGTTTCAAAATGGCATTGATGCCAAGATGTAACAGCAGGGATTGAACATCATAAGCGAGTTGCTGGCTGCTGGTGGCATAGTAGGCAATCGGGCGCGTCTTTTTGCCCTTGACCAGCTGTATGCTTCCATCGGTTGCCCATAAATGGCGCAGGAAAATACCAATTGCGTATTCGGGCTGTTCGAATACCTGGGCTGGGACTCTCTTTTCGTAGGAGCGTAGTCCGAATGCCTGCAATTCCTCCAGCCATTCTGTGACGGCGCTGCGGACATGATGTGTATGATGTCGTGTGGAACTCAGATACACTTGGTACCACTGCTTCTCCGGGGAGACACGCGGGAGAACTTCCTCGCCAAAAACCTGAACGGCTAAGTTCGCAACCATATCTGCGAGATCTTTTTCACGAGTTGTATATTGAAGGACATGACGTGGCAGGGTACAACCGTCCCCGATCAAGTGACCGAGCAGAGCCAGTTCTGCATCCGACATGGTTTGCTGGGCCTGATCAGGATATACCCGTGGTAGTGCCAGATAATCGCCGGATTGCAATTCATCCAGTCGTTTCCAGCCGTGGATTGTCAGGAACCGGTGATTTTTCGTGGCGCGAATAGTCCTGCCCAAGCGCGTTTTCATTTTGAACAACTGCTTAATACCGGTGCAAAATGCGCGGCTGACAGTCATCGATTCCAGTTTTAATGTAGTAGGATTCAGCGCCCAAACTCTGAAATCAGAGGAACCTTCCAGCTCGCGGATTGGTACGTTTCTTCCATTCGTAAGAGTAATTAACGTGTCTCCGGCCAAGCACCCGGACTCCCTCAAGTCCGAGAGCACCGGCCGTTTATCGGAGCGCTGCTCGACGGCGCGTGAGAGCTGGGCAGCCGCCAGCACCGGGACGTTCAACTCCCGTGCCAGGATCTTGAGATTGCGCGAAATATACGACACTTCCTGGACGCGGTTGTCGTTACGCGTGTCGCCGCCCATCAGCTGCAGGTAATCGATGATGATCAGGTCGATGCCGAACTCCATGTGCAGCCGGCGGCATTTGGTCCGCAGCTGGAGCGGGGTAATGGCAGGCGTATCGTCCAGGTAAATATGCGTATCGCCGAACACTTCGATGGCATGGGTGAAGAGCGGCCATTCCTCCTCACGCAGCTGGCCTGTTCGCAAACGCTGAGAGTCGATGCCTGTCTCCTGGGCGATCAGCCTCTGCACCACCTGCTCATTTGACATTTCCAGCGAAAAGATGGCGACATGCTTCTTGTGCGTAAGGCCCGCGTTCTTGGCGATCGAGAGCAGAAAGCCGGTCTTGCCCTGGCCTGGGCGGCCGGCAATGATCAGCAGGTCGGAGGGCTGCAGGCCGGTCAGCATCTTGTCGAGGTCGATGAAGCCGGTCGGCACGCCGTGGATATCGTCGGGACGCTTGGCGAGGTCGTCGATACGGTCGTAATAATCGCTCAGGACGGTCGAGATCGGCTGCAGGTCGTGCTTGAGCCGCCGCTCACTAACGTTGAACACGGCCTTCTCGGCCTCGTCCATCACATCGTCCACGCTGGTGCGCTCGTTGTAGGCGATCGAGGCGATCTGGTTGGCGGCGTTGATCATCTTGCGCCGGACCGAGTATCCCTCCACGATGCGGCCGTAGGACTCGGCGTTGAGCGAGGAGGGCACCTGGTTGACCAGCGAGGTCAGGTAGGCAGGTCCGCCGAGCTCGCCCAGCTGGCCGCGCCGGTCGAGCTCGTCGGAAACGGTCAACAGGTCGATGGGGATGCGCTGCTCGTGCAGGCTGGTGAATGCCTCCCAGATCCATTTGTGGCGGTGGATGTAGAAATCATCCGCGGTCAAAAACTGGGCAATGTCATAATAGACTTCCGAGTTAATGAAAACCGCCCCTACGACGGCTTCTTCGGCTTCACGGCTGTGCGGGACTGCCGTTGACGTGGCGGGGGCGGGGGACTGGGTGTTCCCGTACGGGACTTCATTCGGCAGGTAGTCGGTCATTGATTCCTTGGTTTTTTGGGTTTGTCGTCATCGTCATCGGATGATTTGCCATCCTCTTCATCGAAATCGAGTTTTTCCAGGAAATCTTCGAAGACGGACAGGCGCTCGGTGCTCTCCTCCGTCATGGGTGCGGGCTCGCTCTTCTGCTCGGGCTCCCCTTCGCCGTCAGGCATATCCTGCTCGGGGATGATGCCCGCCTCGTCCATCACGCTGGAGTGGACCAGGATCGGCACATGGGCGCGGACCGAGAGGGCGATCGCGTCCGACGGACGCGAATCGACATGGACCTCGGTCCCGTTCAGATCGGCGATGATGCTTCCATAGAAAATTTCATTCTGCAGTTTGACGATCTCGATGCGGGTGATGCGGGCATTGAACGCGCCAAATACGTTCTTCAACAGGTCATGTGTCAGCGGGCGGACCATTTCCACTTCCTGCAGGGCGACGGTGATGGCCTCGGCTTCGTAGGGGCCCACCCAGATAGGCAGGTACCGCTCCGAATCCATCTGCTTCAGCACCACCAGTCTCTGCGGCGTCATCAAATGGACGCGTACGCTGTCGATTTGCACTTCGATCATTTCATCAGGCATGGGAACTCCAACAGTTTGAACTGTTTTTCTGTCTTCTCGTCGATTAAACTAAAACGGCCTTGTATCCTGTATTTTAACATAATCAAACGCTGCTGTCACCGAGTTGCAGGATTATTCAAACGCGACTATAATGTTCCCTTGCCGCTCGAAAGGGTGGCTCCCTAAAAACATCGGGGCGTGGCGCAGCCCGGCTAGCGCGCTTGCATGGGGTGCAAGAGGTCGGAGGTTCAAATCCTCTCGCCCCGACTGGGAAGACCCTCGGAAGAGGGTCTTTTCGTTTGTCCAGGCGGTTGTTTCCCCATAAGGGGATTTCGCAGGCTCAACCATTCCTCTCGCCCCGGCAAAGAAGGCTTTTGTAAAAGGGTCTTTTTGCTTCCAGTTAAAAGCACATTGAATGTAACTTATTTCGCTGTAGTGTGTCCTGCAATAGCATTGTAGAGAGTAACATAAAAAATCATCATTCTCTTGGAAAGGAAAAACATC
>DASUOS010000437.1:0-14700 GCA_036276515.1 Anaerolineales bacterium
GTTGCTGTCGGAATAACCGATCATCACCATTTGCTCATTTCCACAGTTTCGCAGATGCTCGCGATAGACAGGCAGCATATACAACGTTTTCAGGATCCCAGGTGCTGCTTTCAAATCTTCGATGGTTTCAAAGAGAGGCACGATCTGCATGCCTTTGTCGCAGCCCGTCCAGCGGGCAAGCAGCAGCACCGTCAGCACATCGCAGGCCGACTGGCACATGGAGATCACGAACGGGCCCAGCAGCTCGGCGCCATACACATCCCGGACCCGGCGCAGCAGGCGGAAGAGTGACCAGGTCTCGGCTGCGGCCGGCGTCACACCGGGAGTGGAGGACAGCTCCGGTACCGGCTCTCCCAGGAGCTTTTCCAGGAGCGGAAGCCTTGCCTCTTCGGGCATCGATGCGAAGTCGTCCGCCAGGTCGAGAGCCCGCAGCACCTCGCCCACTGCCGAATTCAGGCGGCCGGATTCCTCACGCATATCCAGGCGCATGGATTGCAGGCCAAAGATGTGCAGCTGCCTGCGCACGCGCTCGATCTCATCCCGAGCCATCGAGAGCGGCAGGTGGGCGGAGATGGTCTCGACCGGCTCGAGCAGATCTTCGATCTTGATGCGCGCCTGGTGCTCACCCTGTTCGAGCAGGCGGGCGGTCATATCGTCACGGGACGCTTCGGCCAGGTCCGCAGCCAGCAGGGAGAGGATCAGCCGGTACGATTCGGCTACATAGCGCTGCTCGATATACGCGGCGTGCGGCGGGAGCGGACGGCGGGCATCGATCCACTCGATCAACTGGGGAGGCGGCGGCAGGCGATGATCGCTCATGCTCAAATGGCGGGCCAGGCCCGCTATGGATTGGCGATGGGTCTCCACGGCGAGACCGCGATGCAGGCGCAGCGTCTCCGCCGTCACCTGGTGGGTGACATTCGGGTTGCCATCCCGGTCACCGCCCATCCACGAAGCAAGGCGCAGCCAGCGTTCAGGCATCCTGACGCCCGGGTAGTGGATCGAAAGAGCATCCTCCAGGTCTTCATACAGGGCGGGCAAGGCAGCCCAAAAGACCGACTCGACAAAGTACAGCCCCGTGCGTACTTCATCGGTCACGGCCAGCTTCGCGGTGCGGTGGCGGTCCGTTAGCCAGAGGGCCACCACCTCGGCCCGGATCGAGTCGCGGAGCTTCTTCTGCAGGCGGGCCGAAATCGTCTGGCCGGACAGACGATCGAGCAGGTCGGCCAGCCGCTGCAGCTTGGAGATCACGGTACGGCGCCGCGACTCGGTGGGATGCGCCGTCAGCACGATCTCGATCGACAGTCCGTCGAGGAGGCGCTGCATCTCCTCCTCCGTCACCCCGCTCTTTTTCAGGGAGGCCACCGCCTGGGCCACCGATTCATCCAGAGGGTTGGGATGCCGTTCGATCTCCCGCTCGCGCAGCTGCCGGACGCGCTGGTTCTCCTCCGCCAGGTTGACCAGGTCAAAGTAGGCGGCGAAGGCGGCCGAGATGACCCGCGCCGAGTTCACGTCCAGCGCTTCGACTTCAGCTGCGAGCCTGCGGGCTGCCTCGGCGTCTCCTGCCCGGCGCTCCTTGGCCGCTGCCCGGATGCGCTCCTCCGTCTCGAACAATGCCTGCGACTCGAGCTCGCTGATCACGCTGCCGAGGATGTCGCCCAGCAGGTGGATGGCTTGTGAGATGTCCATATAGCAAGTATAACGAAATGTTCGGCGAAGTGTGGCATTTGCGGCCAAAGAAGAATAGGGCATGCCTGTCCGGCACGCCCTATTCCGTATTCAATACAGGTGGTTGAGTTCTCTACGGACCGGTGCCCGGCACGTGGACGTCGACCCACACCAGGCGGTGGTCCGAGCTGGGGAAGGGGAAGACCCCGGTCAGGCGGAACAGCGGATCAGCCCGCGTGGGCCAGAAGACGGCTGCACCGGCGATCCTGAGATTGATCCTCGGCAGCACATAATCGGCGCGCAGGTTCCCGGGGGCCGTGTCGGAGAAATCGGCCGTATCGAAGGCCGGGTCACTCTCGTGAGTGAGGTTTGCACCACCCTGCAGGGCCGAGGCTTCCGGCGCGCCTTCACTGGAGGGAGTTACCTTGGTGTTGACGAGCGGGTGATCGAGCAAGAGCTGGATCGAGCCGGGGATGCTGTCTCCATCGAGCGGGTCGGAGTTCTGGTCGCCGGCGATCACGAACAGCTCCCCGGGCTTGAGTCCCCCAGACTGGCCCTGGTCATCGTAGATATAGTTGCTCGCAGGCCCGGGTGTGATGTAATCGGCCCAGAAGCGGATCTCGTCAAAATTGCGCGTCCCGTTGCGGTCCTCCGGGCCATCGAAGACCGGCGGCGTCGGGTGACTCACCAGGAAATGGACCACTTTGTTGCCGATCTGGATGGGAACGTCCCAATGACTCTTGGAGGAGAGACGGAAAACCTCCAGCTCGGCGGGCGAGTACCAGTCCGCCGGTTCGGGCGTGCTCGGATTATCGGGAAGCAGGGCGCCCGGCATGTCCTTCCACAGGAAGAGCTGGAACGTTCGAATGTCATCATCGTTAATGGGGAACCGTGAATAGACGGCCATTCCGAACTGGCCCGGGAAGAAGCCAAAACCAAACGCATCGTCTGGACCGGCGACCACACCGTTGTTATTCAGGTCGAAACCGGATGGAATGCCGGTGTTGGACGGTGCAACAAAGGAGTATCCGTACTCGATCGGGTCGGCGCCGTTCTGCGAGACGGACAGGTAATTCTCCTGGAAGAGCTCCGCTGCCAGGCCGCCCTCCACGTAGTCGAACTCATTGATGAGCAGCACATCCGGGCGCACACGCTGGATAATCTCCGCGATCACCTTCGCCTGGGCATTGTTGGGCGTGGAAAGATCGGCGACAAGCTGCCCGGCAAAATTGCGGTTGAGCGAGGCATTGAACGTGGCAAATCGGACGAGCGATTCGTCGTCGCCTGCCGGGGCGGCGCCAGCGCCAAACGGAACCAACAATAGGGCAAGCACCAGACCGGCCTGGATCAAACGAAGCAATACCTTCTCATGGAGCCGGTTGCTTCGCAACGATGGTGTCGAAACTCGCATTATTTATCTCCTCTGTATGGCAATAGGCTCTGACCTTGCAGCATGGGCAAATGCACAAGTGTCGTTTTTTCAGAAGCCGGATATTTTGCGCCCTGTATCACCTCCTTCCTTTTTCATTTATCTCAGATGTTTTTTCAGATGATATCCCATTTCGGTACTGATTATTATTTTCAACAGCAGAAATCAATTGTTTACCTCGGTGATTAAGTATTCCGCTTCCTCGCAGGCCGGATCCATGCAAATCAGATCGAACCAGAGGATCCCGTCTGCTACCCTGATACCCTGCGGCGTGAATGTCAGTTCCGATTCGTCAGTCGAGATCAATGTCAGGAGGGTCTGCTCGTCGAATATTTTTTCGAAGTCAGCCTCGAATTCAGCCACGAAGATAAATGTCTTTGGCTGACCGTCCACGGTAGCGGTTATGGGATAGCGTATCTCCTCAGCAAAATGTTCGTACTCTCCCAGTGCAACAAGATTCTTCATTTCGTAAAAGAATGCATAGGCTTCCTCCACATCGTGTTCCTCGATCGGCTTCGTTAGCACTGCAAGTGTAGGAGTTGGAACCATGGTCGAAATTTGATCCGGAAACTCCACCGCCGGGAGGGACGACGGACGCGGGCCACAGGCAGCCAGCAACAATATAATCAACAGAAGCGCTTTTTTCATGCATCCACCTCGACGATGGCGGTCACCCGCTTCCTGTGGGTGACCAACCTTCAAAGTCATCAAAAAGCATCCCGCTCTGGAGGCGGGATGCTTTGATGAGGATATGATTTGAATTTAGGGGAGCAGGGCCGGGCACAGAGTTGCACCGGATGTCGTACAAACAATACGTCCCTGAATTGCAGGATTAATGGGCGAGTTGCCTGCCACATAATCGGCCAGGACCTGGTCCATGATGTCGCGCGTGACCATTCTGCTTGTAAAATTCGGATACCCATCGCCTGCGTTGGCCATGAAATCGTTTTCCGCGATGGAGTAGGTTGAAGCGGCGGTCAGGTCCACGGGCGCGCCGCTGCAGCTGCCATCTGCCGCCTGGCGGACGGCACGGGTCACCCGGCTCCCGACAGGCGCGGCGATATCATAGGTAAAGCACAGGCCCGATACCTGGGCAAAACGACCGTTCGCCCCGGGCATGGAGGACACACCCTGCTCCAGCATGGTCTTTAATTCGGCCCCATTGACCTGCAGAGTTACAACGATATTTCCAAAAGGCAGGACGGATAAGACCTGCCCGCGTGTGATGGGGTATGGAGGAGGCGCAAAGGGCGGGCAGAAGTCAGTGGGGCTGTCGGTTGTGGGACAGGTAAGGTTGGCACGCAGGCCGCCTGAATTCGTGATCGCGAAGTCAACGCCGTATTGGGTGCGCATTGCATCGGTCACCGTGTTGCCAATCAGTGACTCACACAACCGTCCATCGCCTCGCCCACATGCGTCCGCGCGCGGGATTCCGACGAGCGAAGAGCCAATCTGGGTATTCAGGATCGGAGCCAGCGCTTCTCGGTATGGTTGAAGCAGCGCGACGATCGCCGGGTCCGGTGTCACATTGCTGACAAATGGCGTGACAAACTCAACATCCTTGCTGATGATCTTGCGATTCGATGCGTCAATCGTCAGTACCGCTTTTGCATAGGTCAGGCCCCTGCTCCTGTTTTCGTAGACCAGAGCGCCATTGATGATCCCTTCGAACTGGATATCGGTATGGTCACCGACGATTACGTCGATCTTTGGATCTTTCTTATCCTTGTTCACGCCCATGGCAAAGTCGATCAAGGGACCAAACGGCATACCGTTCGGATCAAAGCCGGTGACACCCATATGAGTGATGACAACAATAATTTCCGCCCCTGCGTCCTTCGCTGCATTGCGTGCCCGCAGGGCAGCCCGGACTGGTTCCGTAGGCACGATGGTTCCAAAGTTACCCGGAAATACGAGCTCAGGGGCTTCCGGGTTCGTCACGCCGATGACGGCAACCTTTACGCCGCCTACATCGAAGATCTCGAAATCGCTGACGCCGGTCAAATTGTCATCCCGGTTTTGCAGGTTGGCAGAAACGTACTGAAATTCCGCCAGGTCGATCTGACTCTGCAGGCGGGCAATCCCGCCATCGAAATTGTGGTTGCCCAGGGTATCCACCTGAAATCCCATCATGTTCATCGCCAGAATGGTCGGCTCATCCGCGAAGAAGCTCGAGAGGGGTGGCGTCGCGCCCACCGCGTCCCCTGCAGTCAGTGTCAGGCTATTCGGATTATCAGCACGTTCGGCTTGAAAATAAGCAGACAGGGCAGCCGCCCCGCCAATTTGATTCGTACCGACGACAAGCGGATCGAGCTGTCCATGCCAGTCGGACACATTGAGAAGCTGGATTTCGATTGTATTTTTTGGTGCCGCCCCTGTGCTGGTGGCGGTCATGAGAACAAGAGCCAGAAGCACCAACCAGTTCACGTACTTTCGGGAATTGTGTTTAATCACCTTGTCTCTCCTCTGAGATATTCAGTAGATCACGAAATAACCTGGAAGGGATCCTTCGGGCATGGTTTCATCTTTCGTGAAGTACTGAAAGGGGTTGTTTGTGTTGCCAGACTGCAGCACGGGCAGATGCGCAGTCGCTCCTCCTCTGATGGTTTGCCTTTTTTGCCCAGCGCCTCCACTTTCTCACCAACAGCAATGTGTCTCGACCCAGTGGATATGATGATCGGTCCGATTATTTATTCTGAATATGATTGTAATCATCCGATTAAGGGAAGTCAACCAATTCGAAGAGTTAATTTGATTTGAAAAGGTTACACAGCCTTTTTTTGAACAGCCTGCATTAAAAAAACAGCCGCGGCCATCGATGGCCGCGGCTCTAACACACAAGTCTGATTATGGATAACTGGGCTCTTCCACCCGGATCGTGACACCCAGCAGGGCGCCGAACTTGTTGCCCGCCCCATCGGTGAGCTGCCAGTATTGGGTATACCTCCCCTCATCATCGGGGGCGACCATACTCACGGAAATCTGTCTCCATTCCCTGGGCGGGACAGGAGGATTGGGCACCCGGACCGAGTCACTCGCCAGTTGCGTGCCGCTGACCGGCACCAGGCGATACCCACTCAGCCAGTCGCACGTTCCGGTGTTCGCCACCTGCCAGGTCTTGGTAAATCGCTCATTGGGCTCCATCTCTTCACCCGATTCGATGGTGACATCCCGGATCAGCGCCAGGTTGTTGCAGCCGTACGCCAGGGACGATGGATTCGTGGTCGGCGTATAAACCGTACCCGTCACGGATGGGATAAAGACCGTGGTCGGGAAGAACCCCTGCGTGGCCGAAGCCAGGGGCGAAGGCAGGGCCAGCGCCGTATTCGTCGCCAGCGGCGTGACGGTCGGCAGGGGCGTATTGGTGGCCGAGGGTACTATCGCCGTCTGGGTCTGGAAGAAGGAGGCCGACAGGGTCCCGATGCTCTCGGTGAGGATGGCGTTCATGTCCGGCGTGGGAGATTCCGGTGGCTGCTGCCCGGCACACGAAACCAGGAGAAGGGTGCCCAACAGGACGAAAATCGTTATTTTGTGGAAGTTTTTCATTTTCACCTCAATGGTACATTACTGGAATGTCCCCAGCCTGAAAGTTGCTACGGCTTATGATTATATTCACAATTTTACGGATTGTCTTCATCATTAATCAACTCTCATTCAACGACAGGGGTATGTTTGGCCGGCGGGAACAGGCATAGTCAACCCTTTTAGAACGGTACCCGGTTCGAAATGGTTCCACCTGTGCGGCATGGAAACCGGCCGGGCTATCGTATATAATCCCTTCGCCATGCTTTCCAGAATTCTTCGTCTCTCGACGATCCCTGCCGAGTACCGGTCGAACTTTCTTCATCTCTATCTCGATATTGCCTGGTTTGGCCTGTTGAGCGGCTCGGCGATCAACTTTCTGAATATCTATGCCACCCGAATCGGGGCCACTGCCTTCCAGATCGGCTTGATCGGGGCCATGTCGGCCATTGTCAATCTCTTTCTGGCGATCCAGGCGGGACGCTGGCTGCAAACCCAAAACACGGCCCGGGCGATCTTCTGGTCCTCGGTTTTCTACCGGCTTGGTTTCTTTGCCTTTATCTTCCTCCCCTGGCTGCCGAGCGAGTCCGGCCAGATCTGGACCATTATTATTGTCACCTTTCTGATGGCGATCCCTCTCACACCGCTGGGTGTCGGCTTCAATGCCCTGTTTGCCGAGGCCGTTCCTGTCGAATACCGCGCCCAGGTCGCGGCGGTACGCAATGTGATGCTCTCGATCACGTTCATGGTTACCTCGCTTGTCAGCGGCGCCATCCTCGAGCAGGTGCCCTTCCCGATCGGGTACCAGATCATCTTTGGGATCGGGGCGGTTGGCGCAGCGATGAGCAGCTATCATCTCTATTTTGTCCGGCCTCTCAAAACCGACGCGCCTCCGCTTCCCGCCCTGCCGACGCCGGGTCCCGTGTTCCTGCGGCCGTATGCCCGCAGCCTGGCCACCGTCCTGCGCCTGGACGTCTGGAGCACCCCATTCCGCAGGGTGCTGCTGGCATTATTCGCCTTTCATCTTACCCAGTTCATCGCCATCCCGCTTTTTCCTTTATATAATGTCCGTGTCCTTGAGCTCAGCGACAACCATCTCGGGATCGGCACGGCGCTCTTCTATCTGACCGTCCTGCTTGGCTCGACCCAGCTAAGAAAGGTCGCCCACAACTTTGGCAATAAAAAATTGACCGGCTGGAGTGTCGCGGCGCTGGGTCTGTATCCCCTCATGCTGGCCTTTTCCAGCGAGGTATGGCATTTCTATGCTTTATCGCTGGTGGGCGGCCTGACCTTTTCCATGGTCTCCGGCTCGTATGCCAACTATATGCTCGAGCACATCCCCGCCCATGACCGCCCGCCGCACCTGGCCTGGTATAACATCATCCTCAACGCCGCGATCCTGATCGGCTCGCTGAGCGGCCCCGCCATCTCGGATGTGCTGGGCCTCTCCCCCGCTCTGATCCTGTTTGCCGTGCTGCGTTTTCTGGCCGGTCTCGTCATCTTGAAATGGGGATAGGTGGATTTATGATTTTCGATTTATGATTGGCGATTTGATTGTGGTAATATCCTCGTATGGCCGAGAATGTTAAAGTTGTAGCAACCAACCGCAAGGCGGGGTTCGAATATTTTTTGATGGAAAGGTTCGAGGCGGGGCTGGTCCTGCAGGGAAGCGAGATCAAATCCATCCGGGCGGGACAGATCAGCATCCAGGAATCGTATATCGATGTGGAGAACGGCGAGCAGGCCTGGCTGGTGGAAGCCCATATCGCCCCGTATGAGCAGGCGAACCGCTTCAACCATGACCCGCGCCGCAGGCGCAGACTCCTGCTTCACAAAAAACAGATCCGTGAGCTATGGAACAACGTCCGCATCAAAGGCATGACCATCGTGCCCACCCGCGTCTATCTCAAGGATGGGCGCGCCAAGATCGAGATCGCCCTGGCAAAAGGCAAGAAGGCCTATGACAAGCGGGCGACCATTGCCAAACGTGATGAAGCCCGCAGCTCGGAGCGCGAGTCCCGCGTCCGATAACTGTCTCATCGAGCGAAAGTGACATTCCATGCAACCCTCCACAATCGGCGGAATCAACAAGCTGGACGAAAAAGAGAAACGCACCATCTATGCGCGCTACATCCCGAAGGAATTAATTCAAAAATTCAACCTGCCCGATCTTGCAAAGGATCAGGAACGGCTTCAATTCCGCTTTGCCTCGGGCGCCTCCGATGTGGAGATGATGCTCTACCATGAGCCGGGCTTTCCGGACCCGATCCTGTACGCCCACCTGACCGACACCATGAACGGGCAGATCCACGTCCTGCTCTACATCCTGAACGATCCCAATTCGCCGCGCTTCGATGTGGACCGCATGCCGGATGGCTCGCCAACCCGCTTCGGGACGCTGAAGCGCAACCTCGAAGCGGAAAAGGCCTCCCTGCAGGCCGGTCTCTCGCCGGGGCAAGTGCGCCGCGGGTTCCGGCTGGCCCGCCCGGCGACGACCGCTTTTGAACAGTTCGTCTCCAGCCTGGGGCACGAGCTGTATTTCATCGAGCCGCTCTATTATCACAACGCGATCATCTTCGAGCGCTACGGGTTTACCTACCAGATGGGCAAGCGCCGGATGGAAGAGATCCAGGCCGGGTTCCAGCCGGGAGGCGAGCTTTGCCAGCGCCTGGACGGCTCCAATCCCTTCCGCTCACCCGAAGCCGCCAACAGCATCCGCCTGCGCTCCTGGGCGATCCACGACGGGATCCTCGGTGAGCCGTTCACCAACGTCACCATGTACAAGCGCATTGGCAAACCGGCAGGGATCGATACGGCTCCGGGTTGTGAGTGGTAAACGGTCAGTGAGAAATCACAAATGCTGAGGGAACTTGATCCCATTGAAGGAAGGAAGAAGTCAGTTCGTTTGTAGAGAAACTGGTTTTTCTACATTCCTCCTTTACAGGATTTGGCAGATGCGAAAGAATATTATGAAGAGACCGGGTGTCTTATGGCGCAAGACACCCGGTCTCTTCTTCTCCCCCATTATAACTTGATCACATACACCGTCTTGCGATCCTTGGTCGCCACATAGATGTTCCCTTCCGAATCCTGGGATAATGGGCTGGGACCGGCCAATGGACTGCCGCCATCCAGCGGGCCGGTCCATACGGTGAGCAGGTTTCCGTCCGCATCGAAGAGCTGCACTCTTCCGCTGTGATCGGAGATGTAGACCGTGTCATCCGGGCCAACCTCCACCCACATCGGGGTTGTGAACTGGCCGGCCTCCGATCCTGCCGTTCCCAGGATTGACGGCTCTCCACCGCCCGCCGGAACTTTCAGGGCCGTTCCTTCGAAAGCGATGACCGTAAACATGTTGCCAAGGCTGTCGAAGGCAAGCTCCCCGGCCGTCCGGATGGTTTCGAGGTAATTGCCATCCGCATCGAAGACATGACCGCCCTGGAAGTCTGCCACATAGATATTCCCGCGGGCATCGATGCTGATCGGGCCCGGATTGTTGAACCGGCTGTTCTCCTGCCTGAAGCCGTCCCACATCTCCACAATGCCGCCCTCACTGTCAAAGACCTGGAGCCGGGTGCTCTTCTGTCCAAAGCTCTCCCACATCTCCACGAAGCCGCCCTCACTGTCGAAGACCTGGACACGGTTGTTGTACGAATCGGTAACGTAGACATTCCCATTGGAGCCGGCAACGATGAAGCCGCCGTCCAGAGGAGGAGCATCCGGCGGGGGATCGAAGGCGAACTGGCCGGCCTGCGTGCCTGCTTCGCCCCAGCTCACCAAAACCTTCCCATCGCTGTCCAGTTTGTGGACGCGTGGTGCGCCGAGCTCGACGGCATAGATACTGCCATCTGCAGCGACGGCGATATCATGCGGGATGAAAGGCAGCTCGATCGTGCGGACGATCTGGATGGCAGGGGTGTTCATATTCGCCTCCTGTGTGACAGCCGGCTCAGCGGCTGGGCCGGCCGGCTTCGTGGTCGGTACAGCTTCCGGCGTTCCAGCGGGCGCTCTTGCGCAGCCCGCGGCCAGGAGGAGCACCAGGAACAATAACAACATTCGTTTCATCGGAAATATCTCCTTTCAGACAGTCATAAGGCTGGATTCGATACTTCCGATATCGTACATGGGGGTGGTATAGGAAATGGTATTGGATGCAGGAAAGCTGGGAATAAGATCAGTGGCCGCCCCCCTGCAGGGATCGGTACAGGGCCGTAGTCTCCTCCGAGGGAGTGACTCCCAGCTCATCGCGAAGTACCTCGACGAGTGTTTTGTATTGCCTGAGTGCCAGCACCCAGTCCCCGTTGAATGCGTAACAACGCATCAAGGCTCGGTGCGTCGGTTCCTGGAGGTTATCCACCGCGAGAAGCTTGCTGTAGATGGCGATAGCGCGGTCATAGGTGCCACGGCCTGCCAGCAGATCCCCCAATTTTTGCAAACCATTCAGATAGTTTCCGTGCAGCTCCTCCCGGCGCTGCGCGGCCCATTCACTTGCAGACAGGTCGGAAAGGTACTCGCCCCGGTACAGCGAAACAGCCTCCTCAAGCTTTTCGATTGCCTGCTCGTTCTCCAGGGTCATATGCTTTCCGGCTGCCTGGAGGCATGACTCGAAGGCCTCCACATCGAACCAGTACGCCAGGGAGTTGTTGAATCTGTAATATCCATCCTCATACAAGATCCAGCTCCGCTCCTCCAACGCTCGCCGCAGGTGATACAGCGTCGCCCGCAGGCTGACCCGCAGCTGGGCCGGGGAGGCATCCGGCCAGAACGCCAGCCCGATCTGCTCCTTGGTCTGAGGTGGATGGGATGCCAGGTAATAGAGTAGTTCCTTGGGCTTGGCGAACGTCCAGTCCGGAGCGCTCAGCAGGCGGCCGTCCATGTAGACCTCTGCCGGGCCCAGGCCTAGCAATCGCAATCGGAATTCAGAGGGAAGGATGATAATCCTTCTCTCGACACCCCGGGTAATTTCCATCGCCAATCCCGTCGCCTCGGCCAGGGAGGCTCCCCCTGCGATCGTCCATGCCGGGATGTGCGGCTGCAACAGCTCGAGCAGAGATGACTCCTCTTCATTGGAAGGCAGTCCATGAGCCGTTTTGAGTCCCGTATACATCTCCCACAATGCCCCCGCCTGTCTCACTTGACCCGAAGCCAGGGCCAGACGCATGACTCCGAGAAATGCATGCACAAGGATATGCTCGTATCTCTGTCCGCCTGTCATGCGCAGGAGCTCAGAAAAATGGCCGGCGGCCTGGCGCTGATCTCCGCGGCGTAGAGCGAGGAAACCCAGGCTGTTGAGGGCGGAGAGCTGCCATTCCACGGCGCCGCTCACCTGCGCCAGGTCATAACAATGTTCGAATTGCTTCCCGGCGCGCGCCAGGTCTCCCTGGCGGCGCAGCATGTCGGCGATCCGCCAGAGCGCCTCCGCCTGCAGCCAGTGCTGTCCCGAGCTTTGTATCAATTCGAGCGCCTCCTCCATCAGCTGGAAGGAGCGCTCTACTTCTCCCTGAAGGAAGAGCACCTCGCCGAGCCCGGAGAGCGACAGACCCAGCCCCCACAGGTCCTGGACGGCACGTGCATTCAGTACCGCTTTTTCCGCATAGCGCTGTGCAGCATCCAGGTCGCCCATGGCACGGTGCAGTCCCCCCAGGTTGGCATAGGCGATCAGCCGCTCGCGTACATGCTGCTCGGAGAACAAGCCCTCGCTCTCGCGTAACAGCTGTTCCGCCTGGCCGGTCCGTCCCTGGTGCAGGGACATGATGCCCAGCATTAATTTGGCATGACCCAGCATATGCGAGTCTCCTGCCTGGCTGGCGGTCTCGAGGCAGTCCTGAAGAATTCCCTGTGCTTCCGGATAATTACCCAACAGCCAGACAAACGTCGCCAGGCGATGCTGGATATGCGCGTACAGGCTGGATCGACGGTCGAGACCCGGCAGGTCGATGATCTTTGCATACCATCCCTTAGCTTCTTCGTGTCGGCCGCTATAGTTCCAGAACCAGTAAAAGGCATCTGCCATTCGGGCCGTCTGCTGGCTAAATCCTTCCTCCAGCCGTGCCCTGCGGACAGACCATGAGAGGGCCGCCTGCAGGTTTTCATACTCGTCCTCCAGCGCTTCTGTCATGGCCTTCTGATGAGGGCCGAGGAGATCAGGTTCAGCTTTCTGCACCCTCTGGAAGAAATAAGCCAGGTGACGGTCATGCACGTCCCTCTCTTCCTCCAGCACTCCCAGTTTATTGGCGGCATACTGGCGGATCGACTCCAGCTGGCGGTAGTGCGAGGATGTCCGCCCTGCGCTTTCCCGGAGTACCAGAGATTTGTCGACCAGTTTCCCGAGCAGATCCAGGATCCGTTCGGCAGCCAGAGGCTCCCCGCTGCAGACCGCCTCGGCTGCCTCAAGTGTGAAACCGCCGCGGAATACCCCCAGCCTGCAAAAGAGGGCCTTCTCCTCAGGAGAGAGAAGATTAAAGCTCCAGTGGATGGTCTCGCTCATAGAGTGATGGCGAGAGACAGGGGTATGTCCCTTACCGTGCAGGAATGAAAGCTGGTCCTCCAGCCGCTTTGCCAGTTCGGGTATATCCAGTTCGCTCACTCGAGCCGCCGCCAGCTCGATGGCCAGCGGCATCCCCTCCAGCAGGCGCGTGATCTGCACCAGCGCAGGGAGAATCTGGCTGTCGAGGTCGAACGCTGGATGAACAAGCCGCGCCCGGGCTAAAAAAAGCTGGATGGCATCGTATTCCCCCGGGGAATTCATCGCCGGCAGGTCATCTGCTGGATAAGACAAGGGCGGAACCGGCCAGCCCTGTTCTCCATCCACTCCCAATCGCTGGCGGCTGGTGGCCAGGAAGTGCAATTCGGGACAGGCGCGCAGCAGCCGGTCCACCAGCTGGGCGCTGGCATCGACCAGGTGCTCGCAGTTATCCAGAATGAGCAGGGTTTCACGCTGCCGGAGCGCAGCGGTCAGCGCCTCGGACAAGGTTTGTCCCGGAGAAGGCCGGACATCCAGCGCGGCAGCCATCTCAACCAACAGGGCATCCTCCGTGGACAGCCCCGCCAGGTCTACCCAGACGATCCCGTCTTCAAATGTGTCTTCTAGTTCAGAAAGAATTTCACAGGCCAGTCGTGTTTTCCCGCAGCCACCCGGTCCAGTCAAGGTGAGCAGGCGCACGGATCGCTCTCGAATCAGTGACTTGACCTCACCTAATTCGGTTTTCCGGCCGATGAACGTGGTAAGAAATACCGGAAGACTCATGCACCCATAGTAGCTACAATACGATCAGTCCCATGACGCAGATTATACCTTTGCCCGTCTAAACACAGGTGTTGTCGGGCGCCCTTTTAGCATGACGTATACAGGAAAACTCTGCTCCGCTGGGCGAAGGTCTTCGACCGATCCGGCATGGAAGACCGGAGGTCACTGCTTTGCCGGGTTGCTCCTGTTCGATGGTGAGTTCCAGGCAGAGCGGCTGAAACGTACCCTGGATGATATGCGCAAGTTCACAGGTCGCCAGCTTTTGTAACATTCGGCCAGGCACTTGCCTAAATCGTTTACCGAGCAATTCCGCGTCCATGCGGGCAAGGATCGGGAGCGTCGGTTTTGGCAGCCGACTCAGCATGCTGTGGGGATCACTTCAGAGAGGTTCTGGAAACAAAAGCTGGATTACTTGCACCAAAATCCCTGCCGGAAAGGGCTGGTACTTGCCCCGGAGGACTGGCGGTTCTCATCGGCCCGGTATTGGGAGAGGAGACAGGAAAACGACGTACCGTTATCCGACGTGGGATGGGAATGAGCAGGGAGACCTTCGGTCGCTGTCTCGGCGGGGTCGAAGACCCACGCCGAGCTGGCTTGACACCCTGCCCTGGTGTAGATGACTTGAATCTAGAAAACGGTGGATTATCATTTTTCGACAGCGTCGAAAACATGGTCAGCAATCTTCCATTCAAACCCGGTGACAAATATGTTGTGGTTGATCCCAAGAAACTTGACGGTTTGGATGTGATATTAGACAATACTCCCCCATGACATGTAAGTGTACGGCCTCCCACATTAGAGGCATTGCAGGATTGGGCGTCGACATGGAAAACAG
>DASUOS010000438.1:0-11863 GCA_036276515.1 Anaerolineales bacterium
GAATCTGCCCAGTCGGCGAAGGAATGCTGGTGCAGCAGCGCTTCCTCTGCACTGGCTTTGTGTTCTTCCAGCCAGCGCATGGCGGCTACAAGGGAACCCCAGTACGTTTTGGCGAATTCCCAGCGTTTCGTTTCCCGGGCATAGCTGAGAGCACTGATTACGAGCATCGCCTGCCCATCGAGCGAGGGAGCACCATGGGCGCTGATGTATTTTGCCCGCAGTACGCCCTCGGTGGATTGTTCCCTTCCCAGGAACGAGTGGAAGTAGCGCGTCATAAAATCCAGGGAATGCAGCTTCACCGGCAATTGTCCATTCGAGGTCTGGTACAAGAAAAAAGCCTCCAGCGTCTGGCGGACCGTTTCATATTGTTCGAGGGCAAGCAGGCCATAGGCTGCAAAACCAAAATCCCGGGCCCAGCTCTCCCGGAAGTTTCGATATCCGGCGTGCAGGATATCCTTATATTGCCCGTTCTTGAGACGCCGCATCTGGATCCCAGACTGCAGGTTTTCCGAAGCGATGAACAAGGCCAGCGCCTCCTGTGTCTCAAACTCTTCAGGCCTGGAGAGCAGCGTCCAGGGGAGCAGGCGGGGCTGCCTGAGGATGCTGATCAGGTATTGATAGGTCAGCAGGGAACCGATACCGGCCAGGGCGCCGAACAATGCCCCACTCCAAAACCCGGGACGCTGGCCGTTGACTTGGGTCAGGTTTTTCATTCAACGATCACCTCGGTTGATATAGGTACCTGCCTGGTGGCAGTTCCGAAACGCTAAAACTTTCACGATCCCACCTGTGATTGGAGCTGAAGCAGCCGATTGACATCCTTCCGATGCAGCAGGCCCACGATCCGGTTGTCAAACATGACCGGAACTTGCCGCAGCTCACAGCGCTGGAGACAAACAAGAGCTTCGGCCACATCCTCATCGGCCGTGACGTACTGCAGGGCCGACATCGGGGTCATGATGTCCTCCACGGTGGTCGTTGGCCAGTCATCCGGAAGGGATTTCTTCACATCCTTCATCGCAACCATACCGACCACATCGCGGCCTTTCGTCACAAACATGGCCTGCCCTTCTGGCTGGGCCAGATGCCGGTGGAGAAGATCTCCAAGCGAGGCATCCGAGGGAATGATCGGGACGCTGGTCTGCATGACACTGCGTACGGATGTCGCTGCCAGCCGATCCTCCATGACGGCCTGTCGATATCCCATCATCGCCGCATTGTTCAGGAAGGCTCCAATGAAGATCAGCCAGATCCCGTTGAAGAGGCCGCTGCCTAAAAGAGGTACCTGAGCGCCAAACAGCATCACGATCCCGCCAATGATCAATATCCAGGCAATGGCCTGTCCCAGCCAGGCGGCCCAACGGGTGGCCTGGCGGATATTTTTGGTCATGGCCCAGAGCAGGGAACGGATGATCCGTCCGCCATCCAGCGGGAAGGCAGGAATCAGGTTGAAGAAACCGATCAGAATGTTGACAGAGCCCAGCCAGGCCAGGGTGGTGCTCAGCGGTTCGAGCTGTGAGAGGATCGCCGGTGCTGTCAGGCTTCCTGCATTTGCTACCGTGCCTCCCGCCCCCAGAACGAGACATCCTGCCCCGATAAACAGGCTCGTCAGCGGGCCGACGATCGTAATCACCAGCTCCTCTGCCGGGGAGGAAGGCTCACGCTGCATATTCGAAACACCGCCAAACATGAATAATGTAATATTGAACACAGGCACTCCCCGGGCTAGCGCGGCAAGCGAATGGGCCAGTTCGTGTGCGAGTACAGAAAGAAAGAAGAGCAGCGCCGCCAATAGAGCCATCCCCCAGCGCATTTGAGTCGACCATTCGGGATGGATCTGCCCAAACGTCAGGCTCAGACTCCAGCTGACCAGAGCAGAGATCAGCAACCAGCTCCAGCTGACCTGAATATCGATCCCACGTACTTTCCCCAGTTGAAAATAGTTCATGCCATCCTCCAGACACATGCCATTAAGTTGATCAGTAAGAGACAAACTGCCAGCACTCGTAGATAGGACCGCAATGAACTGTTGAATTTATCTACCTATAAATCAGAATGCTCCCAAAATCAGGATAATATAAAGCAAATAGATACAGGATACAGATTCAGATATATTTCATCCAATTTTACCTGCTGCGGAGATTCATTGCCATCCCCATTATTTCATCGCTGATTATCCCTTCATATCCTCGGAAGCCAGCGCAGACCCTGCTGTGCGGTCGAGCTTCAGCTTCCGGTCTATGGCGGATGTCAGATGGGCGCCAAAAAGGGTCACTGTGGCGAGAATGTAGATCAGAAATAAAAACGCGACCAGGGCTCCCACGGAACCGTAAATCATCTCATACCGCCCAAAGCCGCTGCGCACATACCAGGAAAAAAGAGCTGTTGCAACTTCCCAGGCAAGGGAGGCTGCCAGGGCACCATAGAAGGCGGCTCTGCGTGTCACGTTTACCGTCGGCACCCAGTAGTACAGAACAAAGCAAAGCAGGAAAATCACCAGCCAGGAGAACAGGCTGGAAACCCACCGCCACAATCCCGGATCAAGGAACGAGGCCAGAGGCAGATCGAAGAGATGCAAAAAACTGATGACCGAATCCAGGATCAGAGACAGCAGGAAAAGCAGGCCGAGTCCGGCGATCATCTGCAAACCAATTAAACGCTTTTGAAAAAAATTCCGCTGTGGCGCTTCCAGCCAGGCAAGGTTAATGTTATAGGCCAGGCTGATAAACCCTCCGGAAGCAGCCCACAGGAGCGTTATGAGACCGATGATACCGATCGTTCCGCGCTGCTCCAAGACCTGGCGCAGGTTCTCCACGATCCACTCATAGGATGTAGCAGGGATGTTTTGCTGTACCAGCTGGGAAACCTTGAGGTAGACCTGTTCGCTATCCAGGAAAAAGCTGCCAGCCGAAATCAGCACAAGGAGAAGAGGAAACAGGGAAAAGATCACATAATAGGCGAGGCTTGCAGATGCCTGGCCTGCACGTGTTACGTTAAATGTTTCAACCGCATCCTTGAGGATGTTCAGCCGGTTCCCACTGATCTGGTCGGCGCGTTGATACAGTTCCTTGATGCGGTTGGAAATCAAGAACACCTCCGCAAAGATTCATGGGCTGGCGGGATTGCTCTCCAGGATACGGATGAGTTCATTAAGTGATAGACCGTTCAATTCCTGTTCATGAACTTCAAGCCACTTCATTTTTATTTTACTTCCATCTGCTGCCAGAGCCAGAAACCGGACCGACGGGTGGCTGGCCATAAAGGTATCCACCCAGGCCGGCACGCTGTTGTCGAAGGAGAGCGAGAGAATTACCCATTCCGGGTCGGTGTGATCGATCGCCGCGGGCAGTTCCCTGGGGTCACTCACCTCCCACACAACTTCCAGAGATTCTGACTTGAGAAAAACCCGCCTGAGCATGTCACGCATGAGCCGTGAACCGTTTGCAAGGACTATCCGTTGTTCCGACATGGGGCCAAACCTTCCTGTTCCTAAATAACAAGCTTCAAGGTCAGAATAACATTGACTGTTTTGGAAGGCTATATGCACGGTTACACGGTCCAGATACAAATCGGGATATATTTACCTGTTGATGAAGGCCAGGTAGGCTGCTGCCTCCCCACGGCTGCTAACGTTCAGTTTCTCCAGAATATTGTGAACGTGATTTTTGACGGTACCGACCTCGATCACCAGGTTTTGGGCAATCTGCTGGTTCGTATATCCTTTGCTGATCAGTTCCAGCACTTCCATCTCCCGCGAGGTCAGGGTTGTTGTATCGGTGATGCTGCTCTCCACGCCGGCGAACATCTGGGCAAGGTCTGACAGCCGCTCCATCATGGCCGCGGCAATTTGTGGGGATACAAACACCTTTCCCTCCTGGGTGGCACGGACGATCTGGACCAGGTCTTCGAGTGAGTCATCCTTGAGGATATAGCCCGAGGCGCCGGCCTCCACGTAACGCAAAACCCGCTTCTTTTCCTCGGTCAAACCGAGGGCAAGAACTTTGGTAGAGGGTGCAATCTCGTTGATCGCGCTGGTCAATCGCAGACCGCCGTTATCCGGCAAGCGCGTGCTGACAAGGGCAACATCCACATCCCGTTCCTGGACCACTTGCAGGGCCTCATCGTAGCCGGTGACACAGGCCACGACTTCAATATCCGGTTCATCCTCCAGGGCGGCAACAATTACATTGCCCATTAACCGAATTTCGTTCACCAGTAAAAGGTTAATGGGATGATCAAGCTTGTTTTTCATGATCCATTCCCTCGCCAAAATTTAAAGAATCGACCCGTTTCGCTGCGTACGACTGGTGGATGCGCTAGAGGCACTTGCTTCACGTGGGGTTATGTTGTTATGCAATGCGGTGTGGAGATATATGAATTGTAACATGGGATTTTATCGCCCGGCTCTCTGGACGCAAGCTCCAGGGTTAGGGGCGCGCTGACCCTTCGCTGAGCGAGTCGTCCTGAAGCAGGGTCGCGTCGATCTGGATCTCCAGCCCATTCCGCAGGAGATTCGAAACGGGACAATCCTCGTCTGCCTCCAGGATCAGCTTGCGGAACGTGTCCTCATCCATCCCTGGCACCTCAGCCCGGATGTGCAACTGCATGGTGGTGATCTCATGTCCTCCACCATCCCGCGAACCCAGGATGCAGGTCGCCGTCGTGTCCGTCCGGACAGGCTCAAAACCGTGCTTCACCAGGGTACTGGCGATCGCCATGCTGAAGCAGGCTGCATGAGCAGCAGCAATCAGCTCCTCGGGATTGGTACCCGGCTCATCCTCGAACCGCATTTGGCTATTAAAGGGATGCTCGAAGAGCGCCCGGCTCTCCGTACTCACAATACCATGGCCGGTCCTTAAGTCTCCGGTCCAGAGCACACCTGCTTTTCTATATTTTTCCATCGTCAGTTCATTCCTTTCTAATCTTGGTTAGTGGTCCCATTCAATTCATTGACAGGCGGCGAAAGTAACATGAATGGCGGTATTCCGTTTGTAACTATATATACGAGGCAGATATAGATCTGGATACACCCCAGACTACCCTATATCTGGGATATATCTCCACGTATATCCCTGCCGCCTGGACCAAACCCAGACTCTTTCTTCCTTTTTATAAACAGTGTCGAGGAATACTTGTCTTACGATTCGATCAATATCATGGGCCCTACGAAAAACTGCCCGGGGAGGCCCGTGCGTCGCACGCCTACTGTCTCATGCCCAGAAGGTGGAGTTCATTCGTTCTGGCATGAATCTGGTATTTCTCCTGTAGAGGAAGCCTACTTGTCGAACATCCTGGGAGTTCTTCTCTTCAAAAAAGGCGGCTTGGTGGAGACCATTTCGGATCAATAAAACGATTGGATGGAGCCCATGAAAAACTTTATCGGTGGTTTGTTCAAGAACAGGGAGGATGCCGACATGGCACGCAAGGCCCTGCGTGAGAACGGGTTCGACGAATCATCCCTGAACCTGCTTGAATGCACGCACGATAAAGAGGCGGTCGTTCTCAAGGAGAATCCCCGGATCCAATCTATCGCTGCTGCTGCATTGATCGGCGCGCTCTTCCTGGGCGGGATCGGCGGGGCACTGGGCCTGCTGGTGGGCCAAGGAACCGTCAGCCCTCCTGGCTTGGAGCCACAGGGAGGGGCAACGCTTCCATTCGAGATCACGTGGCAGTACACACTTACATCTGTGATTACCGGCCTCATCTTTGGAGGAGTTACCGGGGCCATCCTGGGAGTAGCGACACGTCTCCTGATGGCAAAATACAGAAAAGTGGACTCTGGCCAGACAGCCGATAAAGGCGACCTGATGCTGGCCGTGGAAGCGAACGATTTGCGGCGCGAAACCAAAGCCAGATCAATCATGCAGGAGTATGGAGCGGTCAAATTCGAGGAGTTTCGCGACACCTGGGATACGGAAATCTGGTCCATATACAATGAGGAAGTTCCACAGACAAGTTGAGCGGGAACTGGTATTTTCTCTTGAACACCCGGACTATCATAAGATAGTCCGGGTGTCTTTTTGCAAATCCTTAACGTGTCTGCATCATCCGCCGCAGGATGATCCAATCCACAACGAAGAAAATGAGTCCGATCAGGGCGAGTCCGCCAATATATACGAGCGGCAGCGGGTGCCCGCGCAGCATCACGTCCTTCATGATATACATTCCATAGGTTGCCGGGAGCATGTAGGAAAATGCCTTCATGGGCTCCCACATCAAACGCATGTCGAGAAAGAAGCCGCTGAAGAAAATACTGGCAAGCAGCAGCAGCATGGAATACTGGACAGCCTGCGTATCGTTTTCAGAGACAAGGGAGATAAAGAAACCCACAGCAAGAGATGTAAGCAGCAGCACGACAACTGCGATGATATAGTTCGCCCAGGTACCGATCATCGGGGTGCCCAGCACATACACAACCAGCAACGTAAGCATCGCCGCGATCACAGCTCCAAAGGTGAAAAAGCTGATGGTTTTGCCTAGCAGGATCTCAGAGGAAGAAATGGGAGAGGTCTTAAACAGCTCCATAGTGCCCGCCCGGCGCTCCTGCACGATGGACATGGCTGCAAACGTGACAAACAAGTGCTGGAGCAGCAGCACGATCACGGCCGGGGTGAAAAAGTCGATCAATTCCAGCTCGATGCCGGTGACACTTTCGGCCTCGACCGTAAACGGACTGGTGATTACGTTCGGATCCATGTTCCGGAAGTCGGTAAGCTGTGTGTTCAATTCGGAGATGCTATTCTCGATCTCGGCGGCTTCCTGTTCCTGGCGGGCCATTTCGTCGTCTGTGGTTGCCTCCGGGGAGGCATTTAAACCCTGGATAAGCTCATCAAGATTCACCAGGGCATCCGCGCCCCGGCTCGGATCGCTGGACGATTCACCACCAAAGGTGCTGCTCGTCCCTTCCACGAGTCCAACACTTGCACCCGCCAATATCCGCAGCGCGACAAGGTCTGAGCTCAGGTTCTCTTTTTCAGTTGCCGCAGCCGCGGTGTTACGCTGGGAGAGTGCCTCGCGGTATGCGGTGGCGCTTGCCTGGGCACGTTCCAGCCTCTGCTGCAGAGTGCCAGCCTCCTCCTGATTTTCCTCGGTGACGGAACGCAGGACCCGGCGGTTCAGAGAATCGACATACAGCCTGCCCACCTGCCTCACATAATCAACCTGGATGGGATCGATCTCATTGTGGTACATCTCAAGGGTGGCCTGCTGGTTATTGCGAATGATCTCCATTGGATTTTCGGGCACGATAATAACCATATCCACGTTGTTCCTTGCAAGCTCCCTCAATGCCTGGTTGCGGTCGGGGATGATCCCCTGATAGATGATGGCCGGACCGATTGTCTGTGCAAATTCCTGCACTTCCTGGGCAAATGGACTGTCCTCGTTAATGACGAACACGGTTCGCAGGGAACGTCCTTCCGCACGGAAGGCAAACCCGAAAAGCAACATGATCAGAAAAGGCCCCAGGATCAGGGTCAGGATCAGGCGCGGCTGGCGGAAAACAGTGGCCAGCTCCTTGCGCAGGAACGTGGTGGACCGGATGATAAAGCGGGAAAATCTATCCATCTTGAGCCCTGTGTTTCTCGATCAACTTTACGAACACGTCGTCATAGGACGGGAAATATCCTTCAATGGAATTGATCGATTTCCTGCGGTCGCGGAAATACTCGACCAGGTATGGGGTTGCCGTCGCCGCATCGTCCACAAGAAGCTGCACTTCATAATCGGTCGCACTGAGGATCTTGCTCTTCAATTCAGGCAGGTTCTGAACTTCCTGGCGGAACTGATAGTCGATCCGTTCCGTGGAGCCCAGCTTGACGATATCCCCGCCATATGCCTCCCGGCGCAGACCTTCCGGCGTATTGACGCTCAACAATTTCCCTTCCGACATCACACCCACAAAATCACAGTAGCCCGCCTCACCTACATATTGGGTCGTGACAAATAATGTGTGTCTTTCCGTTTGCAGCGTCTTGAAATAATCCCAGAATTTTCTGCGGAGAATGGGGTCAATCCCGGCAGTGGGCTCATCCAGAAAAAGCAAATCGGGGTCATGGACCAGAGTGGCAGCGAGACTTAATCGTCTCTGCATGCCCCCTGAAATATTACGGACCAGTTTGTGTTTATCCTCCCTCAATTCCACCAGGTCGAGCAGTTCGTTAAGGCGTTTCGTTCGCAGAAAGGGAACACCATACAGGGATGCCGCAAAGTTCATATTCTCCCAGACCGTCAGGTCGGGATACAGAACGAAAAGCTGTGGCAAATACCCGATCCGCTCCCGATCGCGTCTTCTAAATTGGGATGGCTGTACACCCAGAACGCTTACTTCGCCTTCATCCGGTACATGCAGTCCCATCAGCAGGCGTACAGTTGTTGTCTTGCCACTCCCACTGGGCCCGATATATCCAAAGATGGAACCTTCCGGAACTTCCAGGTTAATGGCATCGACTGCCACTTCCCCGCCGAATCTCTTGGTCAAGTTTTGCGTTTTAATAACTAAAGGGCGTTCCAATCCCTCCGTAATTTCGTATTCCTGCAATTGCTCTGAATTTACCATTAAGGAACCTCCATACGTTAGATAGTTGAAGCCGTATTGCAGACCTCTCCCCGTTCCTATATCCCAATCGAGCGCAGTATAGTGGTGAGGATACAGAACTGTTGTATACATAAACGAAATTAAGGGGTAAAACGCACGGGATGAGGAGCAGATCGCTTAAATCTGGATCTTTTGCTTGCTTCCGCGACATGGACATTTCCCCCTCCGATACATCCTATTCCACAACCACCTCATTGCGCCTTGCAACCAGGTTCAGATAAGCAAAAACAACCACGAACACCATGACGATGGAAGCCATCCATCCGGGCACCGACGTGCCATACGCTCCCAGCAGGTAACTGGCGATCGCCGGCATCACCACCCGGGTCAGGCTCTCCAGCCCGGATCCAAATCCCAGCATCCCCCCCACCTCTTCACGGCTGACACTCTTGCTGATGGCGCTATTGATCAATGCATTGAACGAGCCCGCTCCAATGGCCAGAGGCAGCATGGCAACTAACAGATAAGGGACAGTGGGGGCCAGCGCCCAGCCGGTTAATCCGACCCATGAGAATGTGAGGAACGCAACCAGCAGGTCAGACTCTTTGTAACGGGCCGACAGTGGACCGATCAACCCGCCCTGCATGATGACCAGCACGATCCCAATATACGCCAGGATATAGCCGGTCTGGCCCGCCCCCAAACCAAACCGTTTCAGCACATATAGAGGGAAAACCGTTTGGAACGAATTGAACGCTACGGCAAACCCAAAACGGATCCACAGCAATGGACCTACCCTCGGGCGCTGCAGCGCGCGGAACAGAGCACTGAAAGAAAGATCGGCTCTCTTACGATTGGACAGCTCTGCCCGGCGTTCTTCTGTAAGCGACTCAGGCAGCCAGAAGTAGACAGCCAGCAGGTTAAGAAATGCCAGGGTAGCGGCCACAAATGCCGGGGCGGCAAACCCGAACTGGCTCAGCATACCTCCCAAAGCAGGTCCCAGAATGAAACCGATCCCGAACGCGGCGCCGAACATCCCCATGCCGCGGGCCCGGTTCTTTTCATCGGTGATGTCAGCGATATAAGCCTGGGCAACAGAAATATTCCCTGCCGTCAGCCCGGAGAGGATCCGGCTGGCGAACAACACCCACAGAGAATTCGCCGCGCCGAGAATGAGGAAGCCTATGAATGTCCCGAAAATGCTGATTAGAAAAACCGGCTTACGTCCGAACCGATCGGAGAGCCGCCCGAGGAACGGCGCGCTGACCATCTGCATGGCCGCGTAGGAGGAGACGAGCAGCCCGGTCTGAAATGCTGTCGCCCCGAACGAATCGGCAAAAAAGGTCAACAGCGGGACGATCAGTGCGAAGCCCAGCATATCGACCAGGACAATAAACCCAACATTCAACAAGCGTTTGTTATCCATGCGGTCCTTGTAATAAATAAAGGAAGCGCGTCATACCCACGCGCTCCCGAAATTCTATCACCAAAGGCTGTTTACTTTGCCTCCGCCAGTGCTGCAACACGACCAGAATGCCCCTACCGCCTGTCTCATAAATAACTTTACTTTTACATTGGATTTGTAGGTTGATATTTCATTAAGAATAAAGTGAATTATGCGGCACTATGTGGAAAAGCAATCCTTCCCTGCGCGGGAAGGACCGAAGAGACCTAACATCCGATCTACGCATGACCCCTGCCGGTAAAAAACCAAAACGCCAGTGAATTTGTGAAACCCTTTAAGGCAATAAAACAATCAGACAAAGTCCGTATAGACTATTTCATCCCGGCCAGGACTCGAGCGATTACCGCATCCAGCAATGCATCATCCACCTGGCCATCCAGCCTGGCCAGCACAGCCGATTTTATCTTCTGCTTAAGCTCCACATCCGAAGCGCTCGCGCGCGGAGTTTCTCTTTGATAGGCAGCATAGGTATTCACAGACGGGCTGTAGGTCGCCTTTGGCGCGGAATGTTCCACGCGGTTGACCTTCATTTCATAGCGCATGGCTCGTTCGAGCGCCAGATCGGTCATCACCACGTTGTCTGTCAGATCGATGGATGTGATGCCGCGCGCCTTTAGATCGTCAATGTCGCGTTCGGTATAGAAGATTTTGGGCATAACAAAACCTCAGTCAATGCAAATCTTTGCAATGACGTTTATCTCTCCGGTCTGCCATCCAGTGCTTCAAGAGCTCTGACGGCCGAATTGCGCGCCGTGAGGATCTCTGCTTCCGAGCCGGAGAGCCACATGCGGCCAAAGCGCCCGACGGATGACACGTGCAGGATCTTGATATTGGCGCCTTTTTCCGCTTCATTCACAGCATAATTGATGTAGGCCGCCGGCGCGCATTCCAGCACCAGCATCGTTTCCCCTGGCACAAGCATCGAGCCGCGGCGGAAGCGGTTCAGGAGCTGCGACTGGTAGGGGTCAACGTTGGTAATAATCTGCACCGAGGCGATGAACGGTTTGATCCGCTCTTCGGGCTTCAATCCCAGCCGATCCAGGACGATGCGCCCCGCTTCCAGGACTTCCGATTGCGAGCGGGAGTGGATCTCGAACATGCCGAACTCACGCTCGACGATCTGGGCGCCCGGGCGGGCCTCTGTGGATTTAACGGCAATATCCACCAGGCGGAAGACTTCATTGCCCGGCGCTACTTCCACATACAGGGAAGCCATGCCCTCGGTGGGAAGATCGCCCTGGGTAATGGTGCCGACAAAGGCCGCATACTGCGGCTGCATTCGGTCAAGATACGAATATACGCGTAATGAAAATTCACCAGCCATAATGCTCCATTGTCTTCTGGAGTCAAAGAGCTTGCTCCTTGATTTTGCCAGCAAGCTGGCAGACTCCACAATTTAATTATTCATCGCAATCCCAAGCGGCGTGACGAACAACGGGTTGCCCGGCAGGAACGTCTCGACGCCTGTGACTTCTTCGATCACCTTATCCATGCCCGGGTAGGCGCACGTGCCGCCCACCAGATACAACCGGTCGACGCGGTGGCCCGCGATGTGGCGGTTGATGATCGAGCCAACCTTTTCCATCACGGGACGGATGACGGGGAACAAACGAGTCTGCTCTCTCGGATTTTTCTTCATCTCTTCCGCTTCTTCAAAACTCGTACCGGTCGACCCGGCGATCACCAGGGAGAAATGCGTTCCTCCGGTCGGCTCATCAGCAGTGTACACCACCTTGCCATCCCTAAAGATAGCGATGCCGGTCGTACCGCCGCCCACATCCACGATCGCGCCATCCTTTACCTGCAGGACGTTGTTCGCAGCCGTCGGCTCATCGATCAAACCTGTGCAGTCCAGCCCGGCG
>DASUOS010000439.1:0-2811 GCA_036276515.1 Anaerolineales bacterium
TCTGCAGACCACGCCCACCCCTCCTCAGGAGGACCGCTCAGAAATCGGTTCCACGGACGAGATCGCCATCATGGGTGGTGTGATCGCCCTGATCGTCATCGTCCCGATCTTTCTCAGGCGAAACTCGTGGCGTTGATATACTTTCTCACAAATAAAAATGCGGACGCAAGATGCGTCCGCATTTGATTTACCGGCTTTGCCTGGCTTACTGCGCCTCTTCCCGGCCCATCGCGTCCATCACGGCGACAGAAGCGATCTGGACGATGGCATTGACATCGTCACCGGTCTGCAGGACGTGAACCGGGGCACCCATGCCGAGCAGGATGGGGCCGATCGCCTTGGCCTTGCCCAGGCGGGCCAGCAGCTTGTAGGCGATGTTGGCCGACTCCAGAGAGGGGAAGACCAGCACATTCGCATCCTTTACGGTGCTGAATGGATAACGGCTTTCGATGATATCTGCCACAACCGCCGTATCGGCCTGCATCTCGCCATCGACAGGCAGCTCGGGGCGGCGGGTTTTCGTCAGCTCGACGGCGCGGCGCACCTTGTCCGAGAGTGGGTGCGGCGTGGAGCCGAAGTTCGAGAATGAGAGGAACGCCACGCGGGGATCGATCTCCAGCCGCTTGGCAAAGTCGGCGGCCAGGCAGGCGATGTCGGAGAGGTCTTCGGCACTTGGCTCGATATTCACCGTCGCGTCCGTGAAGAGATAGACCTGGTCTTCGACGATCATGATATAAACGCCTGCCGCACGCTTGGCTCCCTGCCCCGTGTGATGGATCTGCAGCGCCGGCCGGATCACCTCCGGATAATCGTAGGTCAGGCCCGACACGAACGCATCCGCATCGCACATCTTGACCATCATCGGTCCGAGAATGTTGGGGTCGCTGATCCTCTTGACTGCGTCCATCATGGTCAGGCCCTTGCGGTTGCGCAGCTCATAATACGCCGTCGCATACTTGGAGGACAGGTAATAGTTGTTGTTATCCACGATCTCAGGCTGGTACTCCAGGCCGAGGATGTCAAGCTGCTGCCGGATCGTCTGCGGGTTGCCAATCAGGATGGGGGTGGCAATGCCTTCCTCTTTGATCTGGAAGGCAGCCCGGATGATCTTCTGCTCCTCCCCTTCAGCGAATACGACACGCTTCTTCCCGCCCGACGAGCGGGCCTTGTTCTGGAAGAAGTAGCGCACCTGCTCGCCCTTGCCCTGGCGATAGGCCAGCTGCTCGCGATATTCATCGATGTCGATCGTCTTGCGCGCCATTCCGGTCTGCATCGCCATTTCTGCAACGGCCGGCGCTTCCCACAACAGGACGCGCGGGTCGAGCGGCTTGGGGATGATATATTCGCGTCCGAACTTGATGCTCTCACCGCCATAGGCACGGATGACCGAATCCGGCACATCCTCCTTGGCCAGGGCAGCCAGCGCCTTCGAGGCGGCGAACTTCATTTCTTCGTTGATCTGCCGGGCACGCACATCCAGCGCGCCGCGGAAGATGAACGGGAAGCCGAGCACGTTGTTAACCTGGTTAACGTAATCCGAGCGGCCGGTGGCGATGATCACATCGCTGCGGGCTTCGCGCGCCAGCTCGGGCCTGATCTCCGGATCGGGGTTAGCCATGGCAAAGATGATCGGGTCCGGCGCCATGGTTTTGACCACTTCGGGCGACAACACGTTCGCCACCGACAGGCCGTAAAACACATCCGCGCCCTCGACTGCGTCGGCCAGGGTGCGATGACCCTTGTCATCCACGGCCAGACGTTCCTTGTACTTGTTCATCCCCACAGTGCGGCCCTTGTAGACCACGCCTTTCGTATCCACGAGCATGATGTTCTCACGCCGCACACCCCAGCTGATCGCCAGCTCCGCACAGGAAACCGCGGAGGCCCCAGCGCCCGAGATCACAAGCCGGATCTCGTCATGTTTCTTGCCGACGATCTCCAGGGCATTTGCCAGGCCCGCCGACGAGATGATCGCCGTGCCGTGCTGGTCATCGTGGAAGACCGGGATATCAAGCATTCCCTTCAGGGTTTCTTCGATATAGAAGCATTCAGGGGCCTTGATATCTTCGAGGTTGATGCCGCCAAAAGTGGGTGAGATCGCCGCCACCACCTTGATGATCTCATCCGGGTCATGGGAATTCACTTCGATGTCGAACACGTCGATATCGGCGAACTTCTTGAAGAGCACGCCCTTGCCTTCCATGACGGGTTTACTGGCCAGCGCGCCGCGGTCGCCAAGGCCGAGGATGGCCGTGCCGTTCGAGATCACAGCCACCAGGTTCCCCTTGGACGTGTACTCATAGGCATCCGCCGGATTCTTCTCGATCTCGAGGACGGGCTCCGCCACACCGGGCGAATACGCCAGACTGAGGTCCCGCTGGGTATCCATGGGCTTGGTGGGGATGATCGCCACCTTCCCGGGCTTTCCTTTCAAACGGTGATATTCAAGCGCATCTTCACGAGTGAATTTAGCCATACGACCTCCTGTGGTTTAGCAGTCACCCCGATTATTCCACGAGTTCATGTATTTACCTAGTTGCATTTGTCACGAATTTTCAACCGGAGGAGGGATCGATCGTTTGTGTTATGGCGTTGGCAAATTGAATGTTCTCACCAGGAAGACCGCCATCTGGTCGCGGGTGACCGGGGTGGCCGGACAATACAGCCTGGGGGTCACGCTGCATCCCGCGGTAATCCCTTCGGCTGCCAACTGCTCGATCCAGGCGGCTGCCCAGTGATCGACCGGTACATCCTGGAATTCTCCGCTGGCAGGCGGTGGACTATAGCCCGAGCCATGCCTGGCCCGCAGCA
>DASUOS010000440.1:0-5297 GCA_036276515.1 Anaerolineales bacterium
TCTCCGGCAGTACGAACAAGCTGGAGAAAGGAAAGCGGCTCGCGGACCACTTCGACCTCGTAAGAGGTGTATGAGCCTGCTGTATAAAAATAGGCCAGCCAGGCGCCATTGATCATCCAGATGAACAAATAGGGCGCCCAGACCTTCAGGGATTTGCGCAGCCTGTCTCGGAATCCTTCTGTGGTTTCGGAAACGATCACCCAGATGAACAGAAACCGCAGCGGCTCCTGGGTCACAAAGTATTCCGTAGGAAATACTCCCGGTACCAAAAAGAGCAATGCAAGGATCGTGCTGGATGTAAAGGAAGGTGGATTGCGCAGGGCCCGGGCGGTCAACCCAAAGGAGAGCAGGTAGAACAGGAAGGCAATCCATTCCTGGTTGATGTGGGTATACGCCACCCAGTGCTGGCTGTAGCCCGGGAATAACAGGAACAGGAAGGAGGCAGCCAGGGCTGCCAGCCTGTGCTGCGGCCACACCTGACGGAATATGAACCAGGCCAGCCAGCCTGAGAGAAAGCGGATCACGAGCATGAACGTCTGCCAGTAGATCGGCTCGGGCGGCAGCAGGCTGGTTGTCACATAAAAAATGGGCGATAAAAACGGGCGGACGTCTGCAAAGGCGGGAAAAAAGTCGGCAGGCCCCAGGAACTTGGCGAGAAAGACAAAGGGCCAGTCATCCCAGTAAAACCCAGTCTGGGGCAGGAGCAGGCCGTAAGCAAGGATTGTGGTGACGAAAAAAACGAATGGAATCCCCCGCTCCTTCAGTAGAGATGACTTCATGTCTGCAATTATAAGAGATTCCGGTTAACCGGGTTTTATTGCAAAAATATTGATCGGCTGCTGTTTCCCCTTGAAGACCACCGGCCCCAGAGACTCGGCTTGAATATCATCAGCCAGACCGTCCCGTGTGAACTGGTCGATCAGGATGGGGCGCCGGACGGTCTTGGTATGGTTTTCGATGCGGGCCGCAAGATTGACCGTGTCTCCCACGCAGGTGTAGGTGGCGCGGTGCTGGGTGCCTGTATATCCGGCGATCATTCGTCCGGAGGCGATGCCGATCCCGATCTGGACCTGGGTTTTGTTTCGCAGGGCCTGCTCCCGGTTGAAACCTTCGAGAAGGCCCACCATCTCGATCGCAGCCCGGACCGCATGCTCGCGATGGTTGTCGCGATGGATGGGAGCCCCGAAAACGGCCATGAACCCATCGCCAACCATTTGATTGACCATGCCATAATGCCCGACAACGGCATCGAACATCAGAGCAAAGTAATTGTTGAGCAGCTCGATGATCTCAGCCGGGTCTTCGCGTTCCGAATAGCTGGTGTAGGAACGGATATCGGAGAATAATACTGTAGCGTGGACATACTTGCCCCCCAGAGAAAAGCCGGATCTTAGCAATTCGTCGGCAACTTCCTTCGTGGCGAACGTCTGAAACAGCCTGCGCTGCTCGTCCCGCAGGCGCTTCTTTTCCAGGCTGGCGTTCACCCGGGCCCGCAGCAACACGGAGTTGATGGGCTTGTTGAGATAGTCCTCCGCACCCAGCTCGATGCATTTCACGACACTGTCGATCTCGTCGAGGGAAGAGGTCATGATGATCGGGATGTTACGAAGGTCGGGGTCCTGCAGGCAGACTTCGAGTACCTGGTAGCCATCCATCTCCGGCATTTCGATATCGAGCAGCACGAGGTCAAAGGAGCCGGCGCGCAGCTTTTCAAGCGCCTGCCGGCCATGTTCTGCTGTCTCAACCGTGTGCCCATCGCCCTCAAGCCCGCGGGCGAGAAGGATGCGATTGACTTTATTATCGTCGACGACCAGCAGGCGGCCGGGTTCATGTCTGACCATCATGCGCGCAGTCCCTGGAGTTCGTTTGAGACCTGTTGAAACGCTTCCTTCAGGATCTCGAGCCGGTTTCCGACATCGAGATTGTTTTCCCGGCCCATCATTTCCAGCTCCTTGGCCAGGGCGCCTAGCTCCATGGCGCCAAAGGTGTTGGCATTGGACTTCAGGGAATGGGCATTTCGCCGGAAGACTTCGGCATCCCCGGAGGACAGGGCAGCTTCCATCTGAGAGATCATCGATGGAGCCTCCTCCAGGAAGGCATCGATCAGTTCGTTGATGAAATCGCCGCCGGACATCTGTTTGAGCTCGTCGAATGCAGCTTGATCGATCACGGACATGCAGCCTCCATTATGGTGTTTCTTCTCGTCCAGTAGAAGGCTAAATTCGTTTCGCCTTCAGCAGGGCTTGTACCAGCTCATGGACGCGAATGGGCTTGCTGACGTAATCGTTCATGCCCGCGGCGAGACAGGCTTCCCGGTCGCCTTCGAGGGCGTTCGCGGTCATGGCGACAATGTGCGGCTGGGAGACATCCCTCAGCTTGCGGATGTGGCGGGTGGCGTCCAGGCCGTCCATGTCGGGCATCTGTACGTCCATGAGGATCACATCGTAGGTCTGGCGCTCGATGGATTGAATGGCCTCGATGCCATTGGAAGCCACATCGGCGCGATAGCCCATCTGCTCCAGGATACGCAGGGCCAGCTTTTGGTTCACGGCGTTGTCCTCTGCCAGCAGGATGCGCAGGGGGTGTTTGCGCCCGAGATCCGCATCGATGGCGGAACTGCCCTGCCGGGAAGCAGCTTTGGAATCGATTGTCGGGGAGGCAGCGTCACTCGTAAAGATGCCAGCCAGAGCGTCGTAGAGAGCCGAGGGTTTCAAGGGCTTGGTCAGGTAGGCAGCAAAATCCAGATCCTCGGCTCCGATCTCCCGCCTGCCCAGGGATGTCAGCAGGATGATCGGCAGGACTTTTTCAGCGCGTACTTTGCGGATCTGGCGGGTCAGCCGGATGCCATCCATCCCGGGCATTTGCAGGTCGAGGATCGCAAGATCGAAATGTTCCCCGTTTTCGACCCAGGACAGCGCTTCATGCGGGAACTCTGTCTCTCTTGGGGTCATGCCCCATTTTCCTGTCTGGAGCGACAGGATGCGGCGGTTGGTTGCATTATCGTCCACGATCAGGACACATTTATCCTGCAGGTTGGCCTGGATGCCCAATCGATCGCGTGAGGTCCTGCGTTCCGGAACATTGGCAGGCTCCGCCCGGATGGTAAAGAGGAAGCTCGAGCCTTTCCCAATGCCTGCACTTTCTGCACGCATGGTACCGCCCATCATCTCGGTGAGGCGCCGGCTGATGGCAAGGCCCAGTCCGGTACCGCCAAACTTGCGAGTGGTGGACGAATCGGCCTGTGAGAAGGACTGGAACAGGCGGTTCATATTCCCCTCCGAGATGCCGATGCCGGTATCGCGAACGGTAAAGACAAGTTCGTTTTCAGCCTTGCCCCTCTTCACCGTCAGCACAACCTCTCCTTTATCGGTGAATTTGACCGCATTGCTGACCAGGTTGATCAGAATTTGGCGCAGGCGGGTAACATCGCTTTTGATGCCCGGCGGCACATCGTCGTCGATCATGTAGGCAATATCGAGTCCTTTTTCGATGGCACGCCCGGCCGTCAGATCGAGGGCGGATTCGACGCACTCGCGCAGGTCGAAGGGCTGATATTCCACCTCCATCCTGCCTGCCTCGATCTTGCTGAAATCCAGGATGTCATTGATGATGGCGAGCAGTGCGTCACCGCTGCTGCGGATCGTTTCGGCATAGTCGCGCTGTTCGCGGTTGAGCTCGGTATCCATGAGCAGGCCGCTCATGCCGATGACCGCGTTCATCGGGGTGCGGATCTCATGGCTCATGGTGGCGAGGAAGGCACTTTTGGCCTCATTGGCAGCTTCGGCAGATGCGCGGGCCTCCTGCGCCTCATTGAACAGATGTTTCGTCTCATTGAACAGGCGAACATTCTCGATGGCAATGGCGACCTGGTCGGCAAAGATTTTCAGGAGGTTGATCTGCTTATCGGTAAACGGCTGGACTTCCTGGCGCCGGATCATGATCGAGCCGATGACTGCATTCTCGCGTACCAGCGGGGTTACCAGCATAGTACGCTGCTCGCTGGTTCGATAGTACCTCAGGCTGAGCGGATATTTCTCGGCAGGCTCGGCCAGCAGGTCATGGATATGAATAGTCTTTTTGTCCAGCATGGCCCGGCCGGTTACCGTCTCCCGGTTAAGGGGGATGCCATATCTCAGATTTTCTTCAGGCAGGGGAACAGGTCCCCAGTGGGCCGAGATCCTGTATCTGTCTCCCTGTATTTTGGTAATGACCGCATCATAGGAGTTGCAAAGCCTGGCGGCCCGTTCGGCAACGGCATCCAGCACGGGCTGGATATCGGTCGGGTTTTCGGCAATGATCGAGAGGATGTCACTGGTGGCGGTCTGGAATTCCAGTGTTTCGGTGATCTCATGGTTGCGCTGCTGCAGCTCGTTGAACAGACGTACGTTCTCGATGGCGATCACGGCCTGGCTGGCAAAGGTTTGCAGAAGGGCAATCTGTTTCTCGGTAAACGGGGATGGCTCGTGTTTCCCAACCCCGATGCAGCCGATGGCTTCGTCTTCGCGCATCAAGGGCACCATCACCAGGCATTGCATATTGAGCGAGCGCACATAACGGCGGGAGACCTCGGGCAGGTCCGGATGTTCGTGCATGCTGGGAAGATGGATGATTGTACGATCCAGTATGGTCATCGAAGACAGACGATCCCTGGCGAGCGGCGCGGGGTACAGGCGCCTGGACTCCTCCACGGCTTCCGGCGGGAAGTTGTATTGGGCGACCTCGAAGACCATTTTTCCATCGGTGCGATAGAGATTGCTGAACGCGGCATCACACAGCCGGGCGGCATTTTCCACGATCGCATCCAGGACGGGCTGGATATTGCTTGGCGAGCCGGCCATGACCCGCAAAATCTCGCTGGTCGCGGTCTGCTGATCGAGAGTTTCCTTTACTTCTGTAAACAGCTGCGAATTCTGGACGGCGATCACGGCCTGGCGCGCAAGACCCCTCAGGAACTCGAGTTCTGCCTCATTGAATTCATTTCCCTTGCCTCTTCGCCAGACGGCCATGAGGCCCTTCAGTTCCTCGCTGGCAAGCAATGGCACGGCAATCAAGTGCTCGTCCGGATGTTCCTGGGTGCCGGCGATCAGGATGGTGCGCGGGTCAGCGCTGGCATAATTGATGATCTCTCCTGCCTTCGTCCGGGCGACATTTCCCAGCAGGCCTTTGCCCAGGTTGATCGTGTCATTGCGGAGCTGTTCTGCCTCCTCGCCAACTGCCGCGATGGCGCGGAAGATGTGCCCATCCTGCTCCGGGAGGAAAAGGGCGCTAAGCGTCCCTTTGAGCAGATCCCTGGCATG
>DASUOS010000441.1:0-5151 GCA_036276515.1 Anaerolineales bacterium
GTTTATCGCACGCTCGAAGCCCTCGAAGAACAGGGCCTCATCCAGCGCGTCCACCAGCCGCAGGGATGCCAGGCCTTCATTACTGCACCTGCCGGCCATCAGCATCTGCTGCTTTGCAAGCAATGTGGTGAAGCGGCGCTCTTCGAAGGTGACGACCTGGAAACCCTCATTAAATCCATTGCCCGCAAAACAGGCTATCAGATCAGCGAGCACTGGCTCCAGCTTTTTGGACTGTGTCCCAACTGCCGAATGGCGCAGGCATGAGACATTTGGTGCTTTTTACTGTTATCTTTGCGTTCCTTTTCTCTGCGTGTGGAGGCCAGCCCGCGTCAGGCCCCGGGCAAACGGCCCCTGTGATCCTGACCTCCACCCCTCTGCTGGCGGATGTCACGCGGGCGGTCGCCGGTGAGCGCGTCCGGGTGGAGTCGCTGCTTGGCTTTGGCGTCGATCCGCATTCCTACCAGCCCACCCCTCAGGACGCCGCCTGGATCTCCGAGAGCCAGCTGATCATCGTCAACGGCGCGGAATATGAGCACTTCCTGGAGTCGTTATTCGAAAGCGCCGGAGGGGAGGGAACGATTGTCGAGGCCTCGGCGGGCATCGTCCCGAGAGAAGAAGCGGAGAGTGAGCATGGTCTCGATCCCCATATGTGGCTTGATCCGAACCATATGGTTATCTATGTCGAAAACATCCGTGAGGCGCTCACTCATCTTGACCCGGAAGGCGGGCCTGTCTACAAAACCAATGCAGATGCCTATGCAGCCGAGCTGCACGAGCTCGATTCGTGGATCCTCGAACAGGTCGGCAAAATTCCGGCGGAGAAACGTCTGCTGGTAACCAATCATGAAGCCTTCGGATACTTCGCCGAGCGTTATGGCTTTACCGTGGTCGGCACGGTGATCGAAAGCTTCAGCTCGAATGCTTCCCCCTCCGCCCAGCAGCTGGCCGGGTTGATCGACCAAATTCGATCGAGCGGTGCCCCGGCGATCTTCCTGGATGCCTCCGACAATCCCACCTTCGCCCGCCAGATCGCCGAAGAGACCGGCGTAAGAGTCGTCACCGACCTGCATCTGGAATCATTGACAGACGGCGCGCCTGCTGCCACCTATATTGACATGATGAAGCACAACGTCACGCAGATCGTGAATGCATTAAAGTAGGGGACGGCATCTGCCGTCCCCTACAGGAGACCTATGTACCCACATAACCATCACGAGGCTGACCAACCCATCCTGGATGTCAGGCACCTGACCGTCCGCTACAACGGGCGCGTGGCACTGGATGATTTGACGTTCCATCTTCACGAGGGGGAGCGCGTCGCGGTGGTTGGGCCGAATGGCGCCGGGAAGAGCACGCTGTTCAAAGTTGTGTCAGGGGTTTTGCCGCCAACCTCCGGCGAGGTGACCATCTTTGGCTCGCGGCCAGGCGGGCATGTGTGCATTGCCTACATCCCCCAGCGCAGCCAGGTGGATTGGAACTTCCCCGTTTCCGTTGCGGATGTGGTGATGATGGGACGCTCCGCCAAGCTGGGACCGCTCAACTGGCCCCATAAAAGGGATTGGGAGCACGTCCGGAGCGCCCTGGAGACCGTGGAGCTCTCGAACCTGGCTTCGCGCCAGATCAGCCAGCTTTCCGGCGGGCAGCAGCAGCGCATGTTCATTGCCCGGGCGCTGGCCCAGGAGGCCGAGCTGATGCTGATGGACGAGCCGCTGACCGGCCTGGACACACCGGCGCAGGAGAGCCTGCTGAGTCTTCTGGATATCCTGCAGAACCAAAAGGTGACCGTGATGGTCGCCACACACGACCTGGACCAGGCGGCGCGTCACTTCGACCGGATGATGCTCCTGAACCATAGGATCGTGGCCTTCGGTCAACCTGATCATGTGCTGCAAACCGAAAATCTATTAAGCGCCTATGGCGGACGACTGCGCTCTGCAAATGGCGACCGTATTCTGCCGGTTGATGATTGCTGCGACGACGAAACCCATGACCACATTCATTAACTACTTGTTGCAGCCCCTATCCTATGAATTCATGCAGCGCGGCATGCTGGCATCCATTCTGGTTGGCATTGTCTGTGCGGTGGTGGGGACTTATGTTGTCCTGCGCGGCATGGCCTTCTTTGGCGACGCGCTGGCCCATACGATCCTGCCGGGCATCGCACTGGGATATCTCGTCAGCGGCGGAGCGCGGGAGCCGCTCTTCTGGTGGGCGCTGGGGACGGCGGTTGTCGCATCCCTGGGAATCGGCGCCATCAGCCGCAACGCCGAGATCAAGGAGGACACCGCCATCGGCATCATCTTCGCCGGGATGTTTGCGCTTGGCATTGCCATGATCTCCACGGTCCGCAGTTACGCTGTGGATCTGAGCCACTTCCTGTTCGGGGATGTGCTCAGCGTCTCTACCCAGAGCCTGTGGCTGATCCTGATCTTTGGCGGGCTTGTCTTGATGGTCATCTTTGCCTTCTACAAGGAATTCATGACCCTGTCCTTTGACCCGGTCCTGGCCGCTACACTGCGTCTTCCGGTGGGCATGCTCAACAACCTCCTGCTGGCCCTCATTGCCGTGACCGTCGCGGTTTCACTGCAAACGGTCGGCGTGGCCTTGATGGTGGCCATGCTGGTCACACCGGCCGCGACCGCCTATCTGCTGACGCATCGTTTATCGAGGATGATGATGCTTGCGGCAATATTCGCCTCACTTTCTGGGGTTATTGGCTTATATCTTTCCTATTATCTGAGCATCGCCTCCGGCGCAGCGATCGTGCTTACTGCCACGCTCTTTTTTATGCTTGCCTTTGGGTGGAAACGGATAAGAAGAATGTAATCGGCGTTCCTGCTTATGAAAAAGATCACCCTTTCTATACTTCCTGTTCTTCTCGCGCTTACGGCCTGTATGAATATCATTGGTTCAAATTCCACTCGTCTGTCCGAAGTGGATGGAATGACACTTGTGCGGGTACCTGCCGGGAAATTCCTGATGGGGAGCGATAACAGGGATGTCGAAGCTGCGCCGGATGAGAGGCCCCAGCATCCCGTCTATGTAGATGCGTTCTGGATCGACCGGAATGAAATCACCAATGCCTTGTACGCTCGCTGTGTGGAGGCAGGTAAATGCAGTCTGCCTGTTATGCCGGGCGTGCGGTTTTATGAAAAGCTTAATCAGCCGGTGCAGGGTGTTGCCTGGACACAGGCTGTGGACTATTGCCAGTGGGCCGGCCGCCGCCTGCCGACCGAGGCGGAATGGGAAAAGGCGGCGCGCGGCACGGACGGCCGCCTGTACCCATGGGGAAATACGCCTCCTTCCGGGCAGCACGCAAATTTCGATTTCCTCTTTGATGGCCTGATCGATGTGGGCCAGCTGCCTGCGGGCGCCAGTCCGTACGGAGCGCTCGATATGGCCGGAAATGTCTGGGAGTGGACGGCGGATCGGTACGATGAGAACTATTATGCCGAGTCCCCCTACGAGAACCCCACGGGGCCCGAGAGCGGGACAACGCGCGTCGTGCGCGGCGGGGCCTGGAATACAGTCCCGCGCGCCATCCGGGTGACCAACCGCCACTGGGCCTTCCCGGGCCGCGACGACTTCATGGGGTTCCGCTGCGCGCAGGATGATTAAAGAGCAGTAGTACGTACGGCCCCCAGTCTGTTCGATGTCTTCATTTCTCCACAAACAAATAAGACAGGTAGAATGTGCCATCCCTTCCTGCGCCGGAACCTGCCAGCAGGTTTTTTCGGTAAGGAGGAGATGACAATCCGGTAAGCAATGACAGCCATGTTCTGCATCGACAAAAGCACGCATACGTATTTCGGTTAAAATACCCCCATGCAGCACCCTCTCACAATTCGAATTCTGACCGTTTCTTCTCTCCTCCTTTTGCTCATTTCCTGTTCCTCTCCCGCTCCTACGAATCAACCTGTATTCCCTTCCGAGACGGCCGTTCCGAGTGAGCCTGCCGCGGCAGCGACAGAAGAACCTGCTATCACGGAAGCGCCGGCTTCACTATCGACGCTGACGCCGCAGCTCGAACGGGCGCAGTATGTGATCGATCTTCAACTCAACTACTCGACAAAAGCAGCCACGGTGGACCAGGTCATCACCTATCCCAACTGGACCGGAGAAGCCCTGCCCAACCTGGTCCTGGCAGTGGTGCCCAATTTATGGAGTGGTGGATTCAGCCTTAAGTCCATCACTGTGGACGACCAGCCTGTTGCCAGCTATACCATCGAAAATTTCAGCCAGCGCCTGGACGTCCAGTTGTCCCAGCCCATCGAACCAGGCAGGACCGCAGTCATTCACCTGACCTACGGGCTGATCCTGCCGCAGATGCAGGCCTATATCGAAGCCTCCAACGATATCCGTCCGCAGATCTATGGCTACTCGGAGCGGCAGGTCAATTTTGTGGACTGGTATCCGTTCATCGTGCCGTACCATCCGGGCGAGGGATGGATCCTGCATAATCCGTGGTTCTATGGCGAGCACCTGGTCTACGATCTGGCAGACTTCGATGTCAGTGTAACATTCAGCGATGGCGTGGATCCGCAGATCGCCTCCTCAGGCGCAGAGGCCGAGTCCATGACGGAGGGCAGCCGCCGCTTTGTGATGGAGGCGGGGCGCACATTTGCCCTGTCCATCAGCGATTTCTTCAAGGTCGCCACGCGGCAGGTTGGGGATGTGACAGTCTTCAGTTACTATTTTGGGATGTACGATGCGCCCGGCGAAGCCATGCTGCAGACGACGGCGGAAGCCCTGCAAACCTTTTCCGACACGTTCGGCCCCTACCGCCACAAAACACTGACCGCAGTACAGGGCGATTTCAACGACGGCATGGAATTTTCAGGCCTGTATTTCATCAGCCGCGATTACTTCAACCTGTACGACAATACGCCCAAGAATTATCTCGTCATCATCGCCGCCCATGAGACCGCCCACCAGTGGTGGTTCGATGCAGTCGCCAGCGACCAGGCCATCGAGCCATGGCTGGACGAGGCGCTGTGCACCTATAGCGAGCGCATCTATTATGAAAACGTCCACCCAGACCTCGTGGACTGGTGGTGGGGCTACCGCTACTTTGAATTCCAGCAGGCCGGCTTTGTGGATACTTCGATCTACGATGGCGGCGGCCAGCGTCCGTACTGGGACAAGGTCTAC
>DASUOS010000442.1:0-3830 GCA_036276515.1 Anaerolineales bacterium
CAGGAGCAGGAAGTCTTAATGAAGCTTTCCGTGTTCCGGGGCGGCTTTACCCGTGATTCTGCCGAACAAGTGGCGGGCGCAACCCTGTTATCCTTATCGGCACTGGTGGACAAATCGCTTGTGTGGAACAGCCGGGAAAAGTGGTACGAGATCCATGAGCTGATCCGCCAGTATGCCTACGAACAATTGGGGAGAGCCGGCAAACTGGATGAAACCTGCAGCCGGCATTTTGATTTCTTCCTGGGGCTGGCAGAAGAGTCCCGCCTGAAGCTGCATGGCTCCGAGCAAATCCATTGGCTAAACAGGCTGGAGGAGGACCATGACAACCTTCGCGCAGCCCTGGCATGGTCCCTGCGCTACCAGGACGTCAGGGAAAACCCTTCGCAGGAACAGCATAAGGCTTTTCGGGAATCGTTCCAGCTTGCCGGGGCACTGTATCTCTTCTGGTGGAGGAGAAATCACTGGAGTGAAGGACGGGCCTGGCTCCAGCGCATCCTGGACCAGCCTGCAGAGCCGGACGCCACTTTTGAACATTTCAGAGCGCTGAATGCAGCCGCGGTGCTGGCGGTGGAGCAGGCAGACCATCGCAGTGGACTCCCGCTGGCAGAGAAGAGCCTGGACCTTGCCGGACAGCTGGATGATCCCAGTCTGTTGGCCTATGCCCATCTGGCTCTCGGCTCGGTTTTTTGGAAACAAAAGGAATATGCCTGTGCGCAGGACCACTGCAATCAAGCCCTGGAGTTATTCCGGATGCTGGGAGCCCGCCTCGCCACGGCCAGCGCGCTTCAAACGCTCGGCCGTATTGCCATGAACCAGAATCAGCTGGACCCTGCCCAGGTGTATCTGGATGAGTGTTTGGAGATCTTTCAGGAGTTTGGAAATACCATCGAGCTCAACGCAGCCCTGAGCGACCGCGGGCTGCTGGCGTACCTGCGCCAGGAGTTTTCCTCGGCACGCTCGTATCACGAGAACAGCCTGAAACTCTTCCAGGAAGCCGGAAATAAGGCCGGTATCGAGATGTCGCTCAACCGGCTCGGCGACCTGGCCCGCTGCGAGAATAACTATGAGGAGGCCGGAAGACTTTACACTGAAGCCATGAAGGTCTACCGGGAAACGGGTGACAAGGATGAAATCGCCAGCCTGCTGCATAACCTGGGGTATGTGGCAAAACAGCGCGGTGTTACCCATGAAGCGCTGGCTCTGTTCCGGGAGGCTCTTTCGCTGCAGGTTGAGCTGGATAACCGGGCCGGTATCGCCGAATGCCTGGCAGGGATCGCCGGGATATACGCAACACAGGGCCAGGCAGAACGGGCCGGGCGGTTATTCGGCGCGGCTGAAACCCTGCGTGAGGCAGCCGGCGTAGTTCTCTGGCCCGCCAACCAGATCGAATACGAGCGCAGCCTGGCCTGTTTACGAGAGTCCATCGATGAGGGGCAGCTTGCTGGGGCCTGGAAGCAGGGAAGAATGCTGTCGGTCGCCCAGGCGGCAGGAGAAGCATTGGACCGGCTGTGACAGCTCAGGGTAAGCGGCGGCATCAAAGCGCCCTGCCGGCAAGGCAGGGCGCCAATGGTCTTTCAGAACCAGGAAAGGTTCATTTATGGATGGGTCTATCCAGAAATCGCTACGCTCTTGCCAGATAGAAAACACATGTACTTCTCCAGGCCCGATTAATCAGCAGGCTTTGTGAACCTGCCAAGCACCCAGCAGCTGCCCGAAGAGCCATCGGGACAGGCCACCATCCACCACCTGCCATCGGGGCTAACCCCGGTGACCCTTAAGATATCTCCCTCATCCACCCAGTCCAGGATTGTGTGGTGTTTTGCAGGCCCGCTGTAGACCGAAAGATCCTGTTTGGCCATGACGTATTCGACACCGGTCGGCAGGGGATCGTTTTTGGGGCGCTCGAAGGTGTCGTTATCGAACCAGTTGTAACTATAATAGCCCGAGCTGCTTTCCAGGCGGATGGCGATCTGCCCTTCGCCATGCAGTTTTTCAGGGATCTCGAACGTGGCGACAAAGGAACCGCCGTTCCTCGAGTTAATGCTCTCGACCAAAATCCCATCCACTCCACCGCTGCCGGACTTTCCCATGCGTACCTGGAACTTCGTCTCTGCCGGGAAATCGAAGGTCTGGATGGTGACACTTTCATCCTCCACGACCGAAAGGATCGAAAAGGTGGGGATCTCCTGCGTGCCTGGCGCCGGCTGGGCAGGGACGGGTGTAGAAGGCGGGACGATTGGACCGATCTGAGCAAAGCCTTCCCTGGCAAAGATCAACCCGTGCCAGTACATTTCTCCATTGCGACGCCGGGCGGCGAAGAGGATGGCCTCATCTTTGCCCTCGGGCCCCCAGCCAGTGGTGAACAGCGGACTGGCTTCGATCACTTCGGCTCCAAGCATCGTGTACGGGTCCGTCCCCAGCAGGTCGATCAGATTCATTCTGGCATCTGCAGCGATCGGGGAGGAGGAAGCAAGCAGGCTGCGCTGCAGGAGCTCGATGGCCTGTTCCGGTGTAGCAGGCCCTCCTTCAGACAGCCAGTATCCGGCAAGGAACGAGGTGCCCATGAAGGCCTTCAGCCGGCCGTAGTCGCGCTCGTTCAGGGCTTCGACCAGCGACTGTTTGAACAGCTCGGCATCCCGGGTGGGAAGATAGAAGGACTGCTCGACGCCATTGATATTGACCGTGTATACCGCGGGCGCCAGGCTGCTGACGTTCAGCGAGACTGTCTGTTCAAAGGGGGTCAGCGCCTGCGTGCACAGGGCCACAGGGTCTGTTGTGGTCGTCAGCACCACATTCAAAATGTTCCCGGCCTGCACCTGGTCGGTCGAGGCAACGGTCGTGCAGCCGGCGTCCGGCAATTGCCCATGGATGACGGCGATCGCCTGTACAGGCTGTGTTTCCAGCACCTGGATTTCCACATCCAATACATTTGCCATCCCGGTAACGGGAATGGATGGCTGCTGGACGATGGGAGCAGCAGGCACCACCGGAGCACAAGCCGATGCCAGGAGGATGAAAAGTGCGGCCATAATAAGTGTAATTTTTCTGTACATTTCAATCTCTCTTTCTATAACGCTCGAATAACGATGTACTGGATAAAAATGTTCCTGTTCAGACGTTAGGCAGCGCAGCGGGCATCCGTACCGACAAATGGACGGTGGAACGGAACCCGTTCTTTTAACTTTACCTGCATCTGCAATCGTGCGCGTGCAAGACGGCTCTTGATCGTGCCGATGGGAACCTTCAGTGCCCGGGCCGCATCCGAATAATCCAGCTCGTACAGGTCGATGAGGGTCAGCACGCTTCGATAGACATCGGGCAGCTCATCCATCATTCGGTAGATATCCTGCGAGAGCTCATTCTTCTCCACCGTCGCCTGGACGGAGGAAGCCGGGTCGGCGATCCAGGCTGGGGATTCGACTTCATCCCCATAGCCGTCTTCCGGGAACAAGGGCTGGGCGGGATGCCGCCTGTGGCGACGCACCAGGTCATAGGCAGAATTGGTGACGATCTTCAGCAGCCAGCCTCGGAATGATCCGCCGCGAAACTGGTTTAGCGCCTGGAAGGCTTTGATGAAACTCTCCTGGGCTGCATCTTCGGCCAGGTCGCCGTCTCCGAGTATGGCATATGCATGGCTATACGCCATATCCTGATAGGCAAGCACCAGCTCGTTGAAGGCATCCAGGACGCCGGTGCGGGCGCGCTGGATCAGGCTTTCTTCCTCGGATTCATTAAGTTGGGATTTGGAGTTCATGGCAGTCTCCTCTCGGTCGGTTCTAAAAGGTGGGCGGCTTGGATCTTCCTTGAATTCGTATGCTTACTTTATCTCT
>DASUOS010000443.1:0-20845 GCA_036276515.1 Anaerolineales bacterium
AGGCTTCCACGGTGGTCTCCTCCTATAACGAGCCGCTGATCACCAGCGAGTGGGCCGTGGACATTTTCAAGGAGGCAAAGGCTGCCGGCCTGATGTGCGCCTATGTGTCGAATGGGAACAATACCCCGGAAGTGATGGAGTACATCCGCCCGTACATTTCCGCCTACAAGGTTGACCTGAAGTGCATGCAGGATAAGAACTACCGCAAGCTGGGCGGCGTCCTGCAGAACACGCTGGACGGAATTAAGCGCGCCCACGACATGGGTTTATGGGTGGAGATCGTTACGCTCACCATTCCGGGCTTCAACGATTCCAATGAAGAATTATGGGATGCGGCGCGTTTCATTGCCGGCGTATCGAGGGATATTCCCTGGCATGTGACCGCCTTCCATAAGGACTACAAAATGACCGATCCCGACAACACCGGCCCCGGGACGCTTCTACGCGCGGCCGAGATCGGGAAGGAGGCCGGGCTGAAGTTTGTCTACGCCGGGAACCTGCCGGGCCAGGTGGGCGAGTATGAGGATACATCCTGCCCGCAGTGCAACCACCGTCTGATCCATCGACACGGATACATCATCCAGGAATATCGCATTACTGCTGAGGGGACATGCCCGTCGTGCAGAACAAAAATCCCGGGGCTGTGGCCCAAAGACCCCTCTGCAGTCGTATTAAATGGGTTCGGAATGCCGCTGCCCATTCACTAAAGTTCTTTTTGCTGTATAATCGATTAATCACTCGGAAGGAGGTGCCTGGCCACAAGTTTTTTCCGATTCCCCCTGGTACGTAAATGAAACCCTACCTTAATTTCTCTTGGAGGAGAAACGTGAAACGCAACCTATTTGTATTACTTTCGATGCTGTTGATCGCCACTGTGGTGCTTGCAGCATGTGGTGGCGGAGCCCCGGCCACCGAAGAGCCCGCACCTACAGAAGAGCCGGCAACCGAGGCTCCCGCGCCGACCGAAGCGCCCGCCACTGAAGCGCCTGCCACCGAACCTGCAGCGGACTTCGAGGGCCGATCGCTCATGGCCGCCGACTGCGATTCGGCCGGCATCATCCAGGGTGTGGAAGCCACCGGCCAGTATGAGGTGACCTTCACCCTGTGCCAGCCCGATCCTGCCTTCCTTCCGAAAATCGCCTTCAGCGTGTACTCGATCTATCCGGAAGAGTGGCTTGAGACAACCGCCGGTGATGAGGGCCGCACCAGTGAAGGCCTCGAGCGCCCGGTCGGTACTGGTCCCTACGTTCTGAGCGAATGGAACCGCGGCGAAAGCATCACCTTCACTGCCAACCCGAACTATTGGGGTGACGCCCCTGAGGCTGAAACGCTTGTATTCCGCTGGTCGACCGAATCCGCTGCCCGCCTGCTCGAGCTGCAGTCCGGTACTGTAGATGGTATTGACAATGTGGGTCCGACGGAATTTGAAGTTGTCTCCGGTGATTCCAATCTGTCCTTGAATGAACGCCCGGCGCTCAATGTATTCTACCTTGCGATGACCAATACCTTTGCGCCGTTCGACAACCAGGCTGTTCGCCAGGCGATTGCCAAAGGCATCGACCGCCAGCGTCTTGTGGACACCTTCTATCCTCCCGGATCCGAGGTGGCCTCGCACTTCACGCCGTGCGCCATCCCGAATGGTTGTGCAGGCGATCCCTGGTATGAATTCGATGTTGAAGCTGCCCGTGCCGAACTTGCTGAGGCAGGCTACCCTGATGGCTTCTCCACCAAGATATTCTATCGGGATGTGGTCCGTTCGTACCTGCCCCAGGTCAGCAATGTGGCCCAGGATATCCAGGCCCAGCTGCGCGAAAACCTGAACATTGAGGCTGAGATCGTCGTCATGGAATCCGGCGCATTCATTGAAGAATCCTCGGCCGGGCGCCTCGATGGTTTCTATCTGCTCGGTTGGAATGCAGACTTCCCACACCCCACCAACTTCCTGGATTATCACTTCGGTGCAGCCAACCCGCAATTTGGTGACCAGTCCCCGACCTATTCCGATGTGCTGGCCGAAGCCGCCCAGATTGCGGATCCTGCCGAAGCCGAGCCTCTGTATGTTGAGGCAAACAATGCCATCCGCGAATATGTTCCGATGATCCCCATTGCACATGGCGGTTCCGCTACAGCCTACCGCGCCGATGTTACCAACCAGCAGGCCAGCCCGCTCGGAAACGAGAGCTTCGCCATTATGGATCCTGGTGGTCGGGATGTCTTCGTCTGGATGCAGGGCGCCGAACCGATCAGCCTGTTCTGTGCCGATGAGACTGACGGCGAGTCCCTGCGTGCCTGTGAACAGGTGACGGAAGCCCTTTACACCTACGAGATCAATGGTACTGCTGTTGTACCTGCCCTGGCTGAGGTCTGTGAACCTAATGAAACACTGGATGTCTGGGTCTGCACCCTGCGCCAGAATGTGACCTTCCACGATGGCACGACCTTCGATGCCAACGATGTGGTCGCCACCTTCACCATGGGTCTGGACGCCTCTTCGCCGCTCCACAAGGGCAATACGAACGTCTTTGAATATTACGACTATCTCTGGGGGTTGATTAACAAGCCCGCTCAGTAAGCCGGGTTTGACTGTAGGATATAATACGGGATGGCAGCGAGCCTGCCATCCCGTATTTGCAAAGGGTCCCTGCACACATGGTCCAATATCTGCTCCGCCGCCTGCTCTCCTCGATCCCGGTCCTATTTGGTATTCTGATTGTCACTTTCATCATCGCCCGCGTCATCCCGGGTGACCCATGCCGCGCCATCCTGGGGGAAAAGGCTACTGCGGAGATTTGTGAACGTTTCGTGCATGAGCACGGACTGGATCGGCCCATCCATGAACAGCTTTTCATTTACATGGGAGAGATCCTGCGCGGCGATTTTGGAGAATCGATCCGGTACAGCATGCCTGTGACTCGCCTGTTAATCGAACGGCTCCCTACAACCGTGGAACTCAGTTTTGCCGCCCTGCTGGTGAGCCTGATCGTGGGAATTCCCCTGGGGGTCATTTCTGCCGTCAGGCATAATTCCTGGATCGATGTCGTAACCATGGTCTGGGCGAACCTGGGAGTATCCATGCCAGTTTTCTGGCTGGGTCTGATGCTGGCTTATGTTTTTTCGCTCTTATTAAAAGACACTCCCTTCTGGCTGCCGCCCTCCGGACGGGTCAGTGCCGGAATTCCGGCTGCTCCTTTTTATGATGTCTGGAATTTGAATGTTCCGGAGTCAGGATTGCTGCTGGCGTTTTATCAATTTGTCGGCAGGCTGAACATTCTGAACGCCATTTTGACCAGCAACTGGGAACTCCTGAAAGACGCGATCGTCCATCTCATTCTGCCGGCCCTCGCGCTTGGAACCATCCCCATGGCCATTGTCGCTCGCATGGCCCGCTCTGCCATGCTGGATGTGCTTGGACAGGATTACATCCGTACGGCGCGCGCCAAAGGACTGCGTCAAAGAGTGGTGATCATGAAACACGCCTTCCGCAACGCCCTTCTGCCGCTTGTCACCGTGATCGGCCTGTCGCTTGGGGGCCTGCTGGGCGGCGCGGTGCTGACCGAAACGATCTTTGGCTTATCCGGTGTCGGCCGTACCTTGTACGAAGCGATCACCGCTCGCGACTATGGCATTGTCCAGGCATTTACCGTCGTGATTGCTGTCTTCTTCGTTGTTCTTAACCTGCTTGTGGACCTGTCCTACAGCTACCTCGATCCCCGCATTCGACTTGAATAGGATCCTCGATGATCAACACAGAAAAAAAGGTCAAAGCTCTCGACGCCGAAGCGCTGTCACTCAACTCCGTTAGCCTCTGGCAGATCACCTGGCGGCGGTTATTCCGTCGCCGATCCGCGGTTGTAGGTATAGTCATTCTTGGGATCCTGGTCCTGATCGCTCTCACTGCCGATCTGATCGCCCCATATGACTATGATGATGTCCTGATTGGCAAGGAACCAGTCAAGGCGCGCCAGGCTCCCTGCATTCACATGCTAGGTTGTCCGCAGGACCAGCCTCAGCACATCGCCGGCATCGACGGGAACGTGCGTGACGAGTTCAGCCGCCTGATCTACGGCTCGCGCCTGAGCCTCATGGTCGGGTTTTCCACGGTGAGCTTTGCGATCGTTATTGGCGCCGTATTGGGTGCGCTGGCCGGCTATTCCGGGGGATGGGTGGACAACAGCATCATGCGCTTTATGGATGTCCTGCTCGCTTTTCCGTCGCTCCTGCTGGCGATCGCCATCGTGACGGTTCTGGGCCCGGGCCTGATCAACGCTCTGCTGGCGATCGGCATTGTTTCCATCCCGGCCTATGCACGCGTGGTGCGTGCCAGCGTGCTCTCTGTGCGCGAAATGGAATTCGTCTCCGCCACACGAGCGCTTGGCGGGGATACCATGCAGGTGCTCTTCCGCCGGATCCTGCCCAACGCACTGACACCTCTTATCGTGCAGGGTACACTGGGAATCGCCAGCGCCATCCTGGATGCAGCAGCGCTTTCCTTCCTGGGTCTGGGTGCACAGCCGCCACTACCTGAGTGGGGATCCATGCTCGGAGCGGAGCGCAATCAGGTCTTTACAGCCCCGCATCTGGTGTTCCTGCCCGGGTTCATGATCGCTCTCACGGTGTTGTCGTTCAACCTGCTCGGCGATGGGTTGCGTGATGCCCTCGACCCGCGGCTGGCTCACATTAGTTGATCACTGATACCCATTGTTTTTTTGGATGATGCCTTGCAGGATGGGGCTTCATCCATTTTTATATGGAGTGGAGTTATGTAAACCGGCAGCGCGAGGTACTCTTGGGGGAATACGTCAATTAACAATGTGTCCTGGCTCGAAGTTGGCGGCAGCAGTTCGCAGGGAGGTTGAAAAAGCCGGGATGTGGATTAAAATGAGCTGGATCGGACAGTTGTATTCGTCTGGTGTGAAGTGGAGCCTGGAGTGCAGCGCTGGAGAACGGTGACTGCGTAAAAAGATGGTAGTCTCTGCATGCAGCGTTCTTGTCCGGCCCATCCTTCATTGGCCCAGGAAAGGAGGAGCCTGTCAGAGAGAATCGTCCGCTCGATCGCCTGGTGTACCTCGATTCAATTCTCTTGGAGGAGAACTATGAAATACAAACTGTACGTGTTACTGTCGTTTGCCGTGCTGGGAAGCCTGCTCCTGGCAGCCTGCGGAGCGGGGGTGGCTGCACCGGAGGAAAACGCCTTCAGCGGCACTGCCACAATTACCTTTACCCAGGAACCCGATAATCTGAACTACCTCTATACACAGATGTGGTTCTCGGCCATTACACGTGATTTCTGGAACAAGGGCCTGTGGTCATTCGATGATAACAACCAGCCTGTGCCTGAGATCGCTGCCGAAATCCCGACCGCCGAAAATGGCGGCTTGAGCGCAGACGGCAAGACCATCACCGTCAAGCTGCGGGATAACGTGACCTGGAGCGATGGCGAACCTGTCACCGCCGATGACTTTGTGTTCAGCTACGAGATGGTCATGTCGGACCAGAATGTTGTCAACGGGCGCTATCCCTTCGAGGATTATGTGGAAAGCGTCACGGCTGAGAACGATACAACGCTGGTCATCCAGCTCACCGAACCCTTTGCCCCCTGGCTGACCTACATGTTCGATGACTGGGTCCTGCCCGAGCATATCCTGCGCCCGGTGTTCGAAGAAGAGGGGACGATCGACAATGCGGCCTGGAACAAGGCGCCGACCGTCGGTGTGGGTCCCTTCGTCTTCAGCGAATGGGAGTCGGGCAGCCACCTCATTTTCCGGGCCAATCCCAATTGGATCAACCCGCCAAATCTGGAGCAGATCTTCATCCGTATCGTGCCGGATGATGCCGCCCAGGAAGCGGCGATCATTGCCGGCGATACGGATATCGGCGTATTCCTGTCGTCCGACCAGATCGAGACCCTTGAAGCTGGCGGCACGGTGGATGTTGTCGCGGTGCCTTCCGGGTATGACGAGGGCTGGTTCCTGAACATCAACCCCGACACCGCCCATCCTGCCATGCTGGATGTCAACGTTCGCCGGGCGATCGCGCTGGCTACGGATCGCTTTACCATTGTCAATGACCTGCTCGATCCCGAAGTTAACCCGGTCAATGTCACCTTCTGGGATGCGACCGAGCCCTACAACAACCCGGCGCTCGAGCCTTATCCATACGATCCCGAGGAAGCCGAGCGCCTTCTGGATGAGGCCGGCTGGGTCGACAGCAATGGCGATGGTACCCGCGATAAGGACGGCGTGGAGCTGGTCCTGCGCTACATTACCAATGACCGCGAGCTGCGCAAGAATTACCAGGCGGTCGTGCAGCAGCAATGGTCACTGGTGGGTATTGGCGCGGAGCTGCAAAACCATTCCAGCGATGTGTACTGGAACAGCTACAACGATAACGGTCCGCAGGCGCAGGGCCTGTATGACATCGCACAATACTCTTCCAATCCGGCCTTCCCCGACCCGGAAGCCTCCTCGAACTGGCTGTGCAGTGAGATCTCCAGCGCGGAGAACCCGGATGGAGCCAACTGGCAGGGCGTTTGCGATGAGGGCTTTGAAGCCCTGCTGGTGGAGCAGGCAAGCACCCTGGATACCCAGGCTCGTATCGATCTCTACCACCAGATCTCGCAATGGATGTACGATAATGTCATCTACGTGGGGATCTGGAAGGACCCGGATCTGTGGTCGATCAACAACCGCCTGCAAAATGTAAAACTCTCCGGCGCGGCCCCATTCTGGAACGCTCACGAATGGACTGCCGCCGCGGCGGAAGCCCAATAAATTAATCAGGTTGGCTCGCCGGATTCGAGGTGAAGCCGGCGAGCCAATCGATTCTCAACGATGACAAATTACATTTTGCGGCGGCTCGGCCAGGCCGTTCCCCAGCTTTTTATTATCAGCATCATCCTGTTTACGCTGATGCAGGCGTTTGGCGACCCGGTCGCGACACTTGGCGCGCGCACCCCGCCGAAGCCCGAGGACAAGGAACGGCTGCGCCGCATGCTCGGCCTCGACCAGCCCACCTATATCCAGTATCTGACCTGGCTGGTCGGCAACGACTGGCAGCAGATCGATATGGATGGAGACGGCGTCCCGGAGACGTACGGCCAGCGCACGGGCATCCTGCGCGGGGACCTGGGGAATTCGCTGGTGACGCGCCGGCCCGTGCTGGAAATGATCGGTGAACGGCTGCCAAACACACTGATCTTGATGATCACGGCCGAAATCATCATCATCATCTCCTCGCTGGCGATCGGGCTGTACTCTGCACTGCGTCCTTATTCTTTTTTTGATAACCTGATCACCGGTCTTTCTTTTGTCGGCTATTCCATGCCGGTCTTCTGGCTGGCGTTGATGTTAATGTATATCTTTGCGGTCAATTTCCGCCAGTGGGGCCTGCCGTATCTGCCCACGGTGGGGATGTTCGACCCCCAGGTCGGTAAGACGCCGGGGGAGGTCATCAGGCACATGATCCTGCCGGTGACGACACTGGCGATCATCAGCACTGCGGGCTACAGCCGCTTCGTCCGCTCGAGTGTTCTGGAAGTGCTCAGCCAGGATTACATCCGTACGGCACGGGCCAAGGGTGTGCGTGCCTGGTTCGTCGTGGTGCGTCACGCTCTCCCGAACGCGGCGCTGCCCTTTATCACCCTGATCGGTCTGGATATCCCGTTCCTGCTGGCGGGCGCCGTGGTGACGGAACGCATCTTCGCCTGGCCGGGGATGGGACGCCTGTTTATCGACCACGTGGCCCGTGCTGACTTTCCCGTCCTGATGGGAATCCTGATGCTGATCTCGATTGCGGTGGTCGTTTTTCAGATCGTTACCGATGTGGTGTACTCCCTCGTCGACCCGCGCATCCGGCTCGAATAGGTGCCTGTATGACCGCCGTGACCCCTGATACCCTTCCCCAACAGGATACGCTGATCAAGCCGGCGGCGCCGCTTTCGCCGCTTGTCCTGGGAGTCCGCCGGTTCCGCAGGCACAAGATGGCGATGTTCGGCCTGGGACTGCTGGTCGTGCTGGTGCTCTATATCAGCTTTGCCGGATTCTTTGTCCGTGGCTACTGTGCTCCTCTGGGCCGGGAGCTGAGCCAGGAGGCATGGGCGAACTGCAATGACACCAGCCTGAAGCTGCAGCCGCCGTCTGCCGAGCACCTCTTCGGCACCGATGTCATCGGGCGGGATATTTTCGCCCGCACGATTTACGGCGGACAGATCTCACTGCTGATCGGAGTTTCCGCGGCCATCATGGAGGTGATCCTGGGTGCCCTGGTCGGTTCGATCGCGGCCTACTATGGCGGCTGGATCGATAGTGTATTGATGCGCTTTACGGAAGCCATGTTGAACATTCCCAGTCTGTTCCTGCTCATTATCGGCGCCCACTTCTTTGGCAACAGGCTGCCCTCCTTCAACCTGCTGGGCCGGGAACTGTCTGGAGGCGTGATCCTGATGATCCTGATCATCGGAGCCACGTCCTGGATGTACCTGGCGCGCATCGTACGGGCCAATGTGCTTTCGCTGCGGGAGCGAGATTATGTCTCGGCAGCTCGCGCCCTCGGAGCCTCCGACAGCCGCCTGATCTTTACCCATCTCTTACCGAATACCATCGCACCGCTTGTGGTCAGCGCCACCCTTGGGGTCGCAAACGCGATCCTGGCCGAAGCGTACGCCAGTTTCCTGGGGCTGGGAGTACGCGGAGCGACCGCAACATGGGGGAACATGCTGGATGGGGCCTACCAGTATCTGGAAACGGCGCCCTGGCTGTGGTTCTTCCCTGGGACGATGATCCTGCTGACCGTGCTGGGCATCAATTTCGTCGGCGATGGCCTGCGCGACGCGCTCGACCCCTACAGCACCAAGCATTTATAAAAGCGGACGGCAGTTGCCGTCCGCTTTTTTTAGCCTCTGTCCTGGCTGAAGACCAGCATGCTGTAGGGGCCAATGGATATCTTCGTGCAGGCATCCAGCCCGTCTCGGCTGTCACCGAACGCCTCCACGTCACTGCTGAAGAATCCCTGAAAATCGGTGCTGTAGATGGGGGCATCACTGTTCAGCCGCAGTTTCCATAACCCGGCCGAGGGCATTCCGATCTCATAATTCTCCCTTGAAGTGCTGTTGAAATTGAATACAATGACAACATCATCCCCGGGCCCGTGCTGGTCCCAGCGCTGGAAGGCGATGATGTTGTCGTCGTCATTTACATGATAGATATTCAGGAACTGCCCGCACAAGCCGCGGCTGTGTCCTTTCGTGTTCAATCGCAGCTGGATCAGGTCGCGGTACAGGCGGACGATGCCCTGGTATTGCTCGTTCATTTCCCAGTTCAGGGGGACATCATCCCGGAACCATTCGCCCTGCAAAAATTCCTGCCCCTGAAAAAGCATGGGGATCCCAGGCGATGTAAAGACGAGACCGGCTGCCAGGGTTGATCTCTTTTGCGCATGCCAGCCGGTTGGATCCTGCGGGTTGATCTCCTGCGGCACACGCGCCCTGCCATTGGCAACCTCGTCGTGCGACTCGCTGTAAACGATCCGGCGGAAGGCATCGCCCTCATAGCGGAAGGCGATTGCCTGGCGGATCGCATCCATGGAGCGCTGTTCATCCTGAAGAAGTGTGACGATGGCGCGGACCGGGTGTACAAAATTGGCATCCCACTGGGCGTGAAAGCCGGCGCCGTTTTCCTCCGTCGGTTTGGTGATCCACGGATTGTTGCGCAGGTCTTCGGCGATGGTGATACAGCGCGGAAAACGCGCCCGCAAGTCCCCGTTGATACGCTGCATCAAGCTCCAGCCGTCGGGCAGCTCGTTCGCTTCGTTCCCATCAATGCAGCGAATGTACAGGGTACTGTCATACCGCAGACCGTCGACATGGTACTCTTCCAGCCACATGCGTGCATTATCATGAATGAAACGCCGTACTTCTTCACGTCCATAGTCGGGCCGCGTACTGCCCCAGGGGGTCCCGGCCCGGTGGTCATTATAAAAATAGATGCCGCCCATGCCGTTTTCCTGCCAGCCATCGAACTGCCAGAGGTCCAGGTCGCTCGGTCCGAAGTGGTTGTACACGACATCCAGGATCACGGCTATGCCGGCCTTGTGGGCTTCACGCACGAACATCTTGAAGCCATGCGGACCCCCATAAATGCTCTCGACAGCAAAGATATGCGCCGGATTGTAGCCCCAAGAGTAATCCCCCGCAAATTCCGCCACGGGCATGATTTGTATGGCATTGGCGCCCAGCGGCTTTAAGTGTTCCAGCTTCTCCCGGGCATCTTCGAAACCACCGGGTTTGCCCTCTGTACCGGCAAAAAAAGAACCGACATGCATCTCGTAGATGACCAGCTCATTATGCGGCGGGAGCTCAAAACGGTCGTTCTGCCAGTCAAAACCGGATGGATCGTAAATCACGCCATTACCCGTGGAATTGGTGACCTGCCTGGCGTAGGGATCGATGCGTTCCAGCTTCTGCTCGCCGTTGATCAGCACAAATTTATATTCGTGGCCCGGCCTGGCAGAGCTCACATCGGCATACCAGTACCCGTTCTCCTCACGAGACAGGGGTGTTGCGTTATCTGACCAGTCGTTGAAATCCCCTTTCACAAAGACCGATTGGGCATTCGGCGCCCAGACCCGGAAAGCAACCCCATCCTTGTGGACGATTGCCCCCATGCCTCCATGAGCTGTAGACATGCTGCCTCCCTCTGAAAGATGTACGGTGGATACATATACCATTATAAGCTGTTCAGCCCCGGAATCTTAATGAGACCAGGGTGTTAGAGTTTCCAGCGTGGAAACATCGAAACCGTTCTCCTGCAGGTGTTCCACGAGCAGGCGATAAGCGTGTTCCTCGGTGATCTCCTGCTCCGGCGTACAGGTAGATGTAGACCCTTCAACACTGCCTGTTTCCCAGGTCAGATTCGATAAATTCAGCCTGTACCATTTGTCGCAGTAGATCAGGCTCATCCCGCCGAACTGGTAAAAGGGAGGTGAGACCTGGTCCCAATCGACCGAGAAAATGTTATTTTCATCCTTTGTCTTTTCGACATCGTTCACACCCAGGATCGGCCTTTGTTCCAGCTCGCCCGCGATCAGGGATTGGCCGCGCATCCAATCGGGCGTATCCAGGCCGAGGTAATCGAGCAGTGTAGGCGCGATATCCAGGTTCTGCACATTGACCTGGATCCGGCCGGCGTACTGTTCGTCCGGGAACCGGATCAGCAACGGCAGCCGGCGGAGCTGGTCCCAGGCCTGGCCATGGTCACTGCCAATGATCAGAATCGATTTGTCGAGCAGGCCCTGTGCCGCAAGATCGTCGACCAGCTCACCCACATTCCTGTCAAAATCAAGAATGGCATCATCGTAAAAATCATCCTCCCAGGGCTCCTGGTCTTCGATGGACTGCCCGACGGAGAACTTCTGCTCCATGGGGAAGAAATCTTCTCCATGTGTGACCATCAGGTGGACGTGGACAAAGAGTGGTCTTGTGGCGCTTTGGATCTCCTGCCGGAGATAGACCCAGCGCTCGATATCGACGCGGCGCGCCTGCATCCCGGCCACTTCCAGGTAGGGATTGTCCATTTCCCTGATATAAAAAATATGACGGAGCCGGTCGACGATCCGCTTGAGGGTTTCGTCAGCGAACAGCGCGTGGTTTATAGGCAGGACCTGGCCGATGCTGTTCAATAATTGGCTGGGAACGGCACTGCTCATCTTTAGCTCATCGAAGCCGTCCACCAGGTTCAATGTTTTCGCATCCAGGTAGTATGGCACCGTGATCTGGACGGTCTTGTATCCCTGGGCGCGCAGGATGCCGGGCAGATGTTCATAGGCATCCTGTCCCTGTAAGATATCGGGCGGGTAGAGCACACGCGTTTCGGCTGGATATTTCCCCGTGTACATGGAAATGACCGAACCGGGTGAATTGCCGGCGTTCGAGAAAGCATTTTCCGCAAACAGGGATGTTTTGGCCAGCTCCTGAAGCCGGGGTGTGGTTTCACGTTCATAGCCGTACACCGACATGTGCGTGGCATCCACCCCGTCGGCTGTGATCCAAAGGATGTGAGGCAGCTGTTCGGCTGCCGGGGCTTGCGCGGTAGGGGGTGCAGAGGCTGTCCTGGACTCGGGCAGCGCCAGGGCAGCGACCGAAAGCAGGACCACGACTGCCAGTACGCTCAGCATCCATTTTGGAGCCAGGCCCCAGATCCGTTTCCGGCGGGAGAGGCGCAGCAGGGTGGCATGAATACGAAGGTAACTCAGGACAACTGCAGCGATGAAGGCCAGACCGTACAAGCCGCGCTGCCATCCCCGGGTCGCCACAACACCCCATTGGAAGATCGTATAGGTAAAGTTATCCACCATGATCAGGATCAGCATGGCGAAGAGTATGGCAGGAAGCAAGGCACCGAGCTTGATCAGTACATTTCTATGGATTCGAAGGAATGGGAGGAAACCCAGAAGGACAAGCGGCAGCAGGGCAAGGAAACACAGGATCACCAGGAGTGCACTGATCGAGAGGAAGATCTGTAGCTGTTCCAGGAACCCCAGATCATTCATGAAATAGGGTCTTGTGATGGCGAACAGCCACTCATTAAATACATACAGGTAGGCCGCCAGAAACGTGATGAAAAAGAGGCTGGTCCAGGATAAGGATCGTTTGTTCATTCTCCAGTATATGGATACCTTTCAATCACGTACTCGTCACTGGCTTCCAGCTGGCTTAAGTACTTCTTTTCGAACCAGCCCATCAGCGCTTTGTTTTTCTGCATGTCCACTTTTTGAACGCTCGCATAGACATATACACTCAGAAAATCAGGTTCATTGTAGAGTCCCTTCAGCGGCACGGTGTTATCCCAGGATGTTTTCAAATCTGCCACTTTTGAGATCCGATCTTCCAGAGGGACAATTATCGGATTCAGAATATCCGGCTGTAGTTGATAGAAGGTTGCTTTTTCGAAGGCTGCATGATTCTTCTCACCCTGTCTTTCGCCGCCATTATGGGCCATCGTCAGGTTGTTGAGTCCCATCAGATCGATAATTTCTCCAGGATAGGTAACCTTGATCCCTCCAGCCCGGATGACACCGATCGCCGGCAGCTCAGGCTCGGCAGCGAACAACTCGCGCGCAAATTGACCCGTATCCCTTCCATCGTCCGCAAATTCAAACTCATCCGACATCTCGGAGAGCTCCTCAGACGATACCCAGTCACGGACCTGATACAGGACAAGGGCTGCTGCAAACAGCACAACAAGGCTGGATGCAAAGACCACCCGTGACCGTCGAAGCAGGCTGGGGGTCAAACTAATTTGAATGTATTGAGGCAGGATGAACCATAGGAAGTACACCAGGCACAATAAGAGGATCGGGTAAACAGCTTGGAAAAAGCGGAACGAGCTGAAGTGATCGCCACCCGTGATCATAGGAAGGAGGAGGCCGGTCCCTGCAACAAGGGGCAGGAACAGCAGGCCCTCGTCTGTGAGCTTTCCTTCCATGAACATCAGCGCGGTGTGCACGACATCCAACATGGCAGCCGCGATGGCAATACTCACAATCGGATTGGATACAAAGTACTGGACTACATATTTCGTTCCCTGGAAAATGTTATAAAAAAGAGAAGGAGATACTTTTGCATAATAGGTATTGGGCAGGGGGTACCCAAAATAGACGATGCGGAACAGGGTGAGACCGACGATGGTCAGCAGGATGGCAGCGAGGAGAGGCATTAATTCTCGAAAGGCTGGCTTCCATCCAAGGGCCAGTGCTCTGCGCACAAAAAGAATACCTGTAAAGGCAGAAACCCAGGCATAAGCCTCCGGCCGGGTGAACAGCAGTAAAACGGACAGAGGTAGAAAAAAACCGTACATCGCTCTTCCGGAGAGCTCGTCCTGGATGACGAAGAGGGTTGCCAGAAGCACGAGGGTGCTCCACAAGGCATTTTCCATCAGCGAAACCAGGTTCCAGGCCAGGTACATCGGAGATGTGAGCAAGAGCGTCATGAAGAGAAACGAAGCGAAGAGGCCGCTCCTATAACTGTATTGTCCACGTTGGAACGCCCTCTGTATGTAGGAAATCGCGGCCGTGATACCGAACGAAAGCAGGATCACATTGATGAACAGAAGGATGATTTCAGGCCGGTCGGACACCCGGAATACGGTCGAGCAGATCAGGGTCCACAGGAGCGATGAAAAGCCCTCCACTCTCTCGCCGCCGGCGTTATAGACAAAACCATGCCCATTCGCGGCGTTTTGGGCATATACGAAGAAAATATTCGCATCGTCGATGCCTGTGCGCGGGTACTCGAATCGAGCCCAGATCGCCCAGGCAGCTACGCTGACGAGAAGCAGGACGAAAAAAAATCTTAAACTGAAATTTCTCATGAAATCCCTGTCATTGGGTATCAGCCAGCGGTCGACGATGGTGATGCCAGGCCCCCATGGGTGTGCTGTAGGATGTCCTGATCCGGGTAGGAGATACAGTGATGTCCCAACGAATGCTGATATCTTATCGATTCGCTGGCAGCAAGTCAACTGCCATTTTTCCTACCGGAACCCGGCTGGGCTGAGCGATGTTATCTCATGCTCACTTCCAGGCGACCCTGCCAAGTACATAGGGTTCCATGCGTCCGGTACCGTATTCACGCTTCTGCCTTTTACATTCCGTCCTGAATTTCAATCATCCCCTTGTTTTTCAGGCTCAATTGATTTAACGGAAAGCGGCTCATCCAGCCCGGCGGGCCGGTAGTCCAGGGACTGGTGCCGGAAATAGGTGTTGTACAGCATCGCATAATGGCCGCCCTGACTGAGCAGGCCATCGTGATTACCCTCCTCGATGATGCGGCCGCTGTCCATGACGACGATGCGGTCCGCCGCTTTGACGGTGGAGAGGCGGTGGGCGATCAGGATACTGGTCGAGTTGCGCAGGATGAGATTGAGCGCCTGCTGGATCTGCCACTCGGTGAACGGGTCGATGCTGGCGGTCGCCTCGTCCAGGATGAAGATGGCGGGCTTCTGTATCAGGACCCGCATCAGGGCCACGAGCTGGCGTTGGCCCATCGACAGGCGTGCGCCTCGCTCACCGACCTCGGTCTGGATCCCGTTTGGAAGCGTTTCGAGCCACTCCCCGTCCCCGATCTTGCGCGCCATCTCCAGCATCTCGGCCTCGGTCGCCTCGGGCGCGGCATAGCGGATGTTATCTGCCACAGTGCCTGAGAACAGGAACGGCACCTGCGACACGATCCCCAGCTGGCGGCGGTACTGCGCCAGGTCGAAGGTGCGGATATCCTGCCCGTCGATGAGCAGGCGCCCCTGCTGGAACTCATAAAAGCGGGCGATCAGCTTGGCAATCGATGACTTCCCCGCTCCGGTGTGCCCGACAAAGGCAATGTTCTCGCCGGGCTGGATGGTCAGGTCGAAGTGGGTGAGGATCGGCTCGTTATCCGTATAGCGGAAATGCAGATCGTCGAACTGGATGTGTCCCTTCAGGCGCGGCACATCCTTTTTGTCGATCTGGATCACATTGGGGTCGGCGTCAATCAGGGCAAAGGCGCGCTCGGCTGCGGAAAGCCCCGCCTGGATCTGGGCCGAGAAGGCCGAGAGGTTCAACACCGGGAAGAAGAACTGGTCCAGGCTCATGATGAACAGATACCAGGCGCCGACCGTGACGATCCCCTGCGCCGCGCTGATGCCGCCGACATAGATGAGGATGCCGACGAAAATCCCTCCGAGCGCGTTCAGCGTCGGAAAGACGAGCGAGAGCACAAACCCGCGCTGGATGTTGACCCGGTATGACTGCTCGTTCGATTCGTCGAACGACTTGAAGATGCTTTCTTCCTGGCGGAAGTTCTTGGCGATCGAGATGCCGCTGATCGTCTCCTTGATTGCCGCGTTCACATCGGCCATGGCCTTCATACCGCGCTTGGTCACCCGGCGGGCCAGCACCCGGAATCCGGAGGCGATCCCGAACACAATGGGCAGGAAGGCCATCAGCATCAGTGACAATCTCAAATCGGTGCGGAACAGCACCACGCCGAGAATGACCGCCTGCACGATCTGGGCGCTGATATCGGTGATGATGACAATCAGCTGGCCGAAATCATTTGTATCGGAGGTGATGCGCGAGACGATGCGGCCGGAGGAGAACTGGTCGTAAAACGACAGATCGTGTTCCGCCGCGGCCCGGAAGGCGCGCGTGCGCAGGCCGAGGACCACATCCCCAACCGCCCGCACGACCAGGCTGCGCCGCGCCCAGTTCACCGCCCACATCGCAATGGCAATGAGCAGCACCGCCAGCCCCGCCAGCACGATGGATCCCAGCGAAGGCTGGCCTTCCAGCGCATCCACCATGCGCGCTACAATCACAGGCAGGGCCGCGCCGGTAGCCGCATAGACCCCCACCAGGACAGTCGTCCAGGCCAGCCGTGCCCGCTGCGGCTTGAAGTAGTCCAGGATGCGGCGCAGGAGCTCACGGTCCGTGTACTGGCGGTCGTATTTTTCGTCGTTTAGTCCGGAAAAGAAACCCATACGTCTCCAGATGTCATTGCGAGGCGGTGTCGTCCCGCCGACTGCGAAGCGTGCCCTTGAGGCAAGCAATCTCCTCATTAACCGGGAGATTGCTTCGCAACGTGTGCTCGCAAGGACATATTATTCCCGAAATATCCTCGAATATGCCTCGGATGTTTTCGTCAACTCATCGTGTGTTCCAATGGCGGCAATCTTGCCCTTGCGCAGGACAATGATCAGATCGGCCCAGCGGATCTGGGACAGGCGGTGAGTAATGATGAAAGTGGTTCGTCCACGTGCTGCATTGGCGATGGCGCGCTGGATCCTGTCTTCTGTGGCCGAGTCGATCGCCGAAGTAGAATCGTCCAGGATCAAAATATGTGGGTCGGTCAAAAAGGCACGGGCCAGGGCAATTCGCTGGCGCTGCCCGCCCGAGAGCGTCACGCCTCGTTCTCCGACGATAGTCTCATAGCCCTTGTCGAAGGTCTGGATAAAATCATCCACCTGAGCGGACCTGGCTGCAGCTACAATTTCTTCCTGAGTGGAATCGGGTTTTCCAAAGGCGATGTTGTCGCTAACCGACCGTGAGAACAGGAAGATGTCCTGCTCGATCATCGAAACCTGGGAGCGCAGGGATGCAAGGTTCCACTCACGCACATCCACCCCATCCACCAGGACCTGACCACGGGTGGTATCGTAGGTGCGGTTGATCATCTTGACCAGTGAAGTCTTGCCTGCGCCGGTCTGCCCTACGATGGCGACGGTCTGGCCCGGCTTCACTTTGAAAGAGATGTCCTGCAGAACATCTTCAGCAGGGGACTCGTGACTATTCATTCCACCGGCCGCGTAATTGAAGCTGACATTGCGAAACTCCACTTCGCCTTTCATGACACCGGCATAGCCCTGGGCGTTCTGGTCCAGGTTCGATTCGCGCTGGATCAGCTCCAGGATGCGGCGGGCGCTGGATAGTCCCAGCGAGATCTGGGAGTAGGCAAATGTGGAGACGAACGTGGGGAACTGGAGCAGGAGCAGCAGGCCGAAATAGGCCACCACATCGCCGACGTTGATCTGCCCGCTGCGGTAGAGCAGCAGGGCATGGAACAGGCCGAAGGCATAGGCCGAGCCGAGCAGCAGCAGGGCAATGTAGCGCCCCTCCAGGTCGCCCTGGCGCACGAAGGCATCGCGGACCCGGCTGGCGTTCATCACGAACCGGTCCACTTCGGCGTTCTCCTGTGAAGCGCCCTTGACCACCTCCACGCCGTCCAGCGATTCGGACAAGTGTGTGTTCATCTCTCCGAACGTGGCCCGGACCTCGTCGGTAATCGGCGAAAGGGTCTTGAGATAACGTCCCAGGGACAGAAAATACAGGAAAATATAGATCGCCGGGACGGCCAGCAGCGAGGGATGATAGCGTCCCGCCACAAAGATCGGCATCAACAGGAAGACGAGCGAGCCCACCACCAGGTTGATGCCCGGACTGAACATATAGTTCACTTCGCGCACGTCATTCGTGGAGCGCGCCATCGTGTCGCCCACGGGCTGCAGGTTGTGGAAGGTCATGCTCTTGCCCAGCAGAGACAGGTACAGCTCGTCGCGTACGGAGCGTTCCAGTTTCTGGGCCAGCAGCTCGGCGCCAAAGTTACGTCCCAGCTGCAGAGCGCCACGGATCACCTGGGTGACGCCAATGGTCAATGCCAGCGGGAGCAGTACACTCGTATCCGGGACCGGCTCGAGCATCGCATTGAACGCGTCACCGGTAAGCACCGGGACGACTGCGGCCAGGGCCGCGTTGCCCACCGCGCCGACCACCATCATGACGATGATCCACCAGTGCCGCCGCGCATGTGACCAGACCCAGCGCGCCGCGGAGGTGCGGTCTGAAACGTGTGCCCGGTGCATCGAAAATTCGACAGGAACTGTTGCAGCCATAAACGCCGATTCTACCACTACGCCATCCCACGTTCCTTTGACTGGCGTAACCCTTAAATCCATGTAGTGTTCCTTTATATAGAAGGCTCGTGGAGCCTGGCGATTTCCCAAAAAGGAGAATGAACATGAGAATGCCCAACTCGCTTTCCGCCTGGTGTCTGATCCTGTTTTTCCTGTTCTACGGCTTGTCCGCGTTTGGCTTGGCAATCCCAGGCATCATCCTGGGGTTGCTTGCCCTTGGCGTCGCCATATTTACCCTGATCGGTAGATAAACCATCGCATAATAAGATACAGCCTCTCAATTGAGAGGCTGTATTCTACATTTCAAGTCCAGCGATCATTTCGGCGAAGGCTGCTGCATACTCCCAACCGGTGTGATCTTCGATTCCCCACCAGGCGGATAACACGGCATGGGCCAGTCCCCACTCGCGGATGCGCTCGCGCTCGAAGCCCAGGTGCTCGTGCAGGATGTCGATCCTGCGCTTTGTGATTTTCTGAATGTCGCTTTTGTTAATGAGCTCTCCCCACGGATTGATCAACAGCGGTCCTGCCTCATAACCTGCCGGCCCGATGACTCCCTTGGGGTCGATGATCAGCCAGCCGCGCTCGGAGGACAAGATATTATAGTGATGGAAGTCCCCGTGCATAAGGACAGGGTGATGATTCTCAAGAAAGAAATCGTTGACCGATACTTCCACCCGTTCGACCAGGTCTTCATTCAACGGTCCTGTCCCGCCATTGTAGGCTGCGCGCAGCCTCTTTAACCCATCGAACCAATCGGATAAAAGAATAAATTTTTGGAGAGCAGTATCTTGCTTCTGCAGCGGCAAGCCGCTGGACTCCATGGGGCGCCAGATCTTCTTCATGACCTCGGCGGCGATGTGGGTTGCCTCTTCATCGTCTTCTAGCGTGACGAGCATCTCACCCGGGTTTAACCGTTCCAGTATCATCCAGCATTTCTCTTCATCGTATTCGAGCATCTTACAGGCACCTTCGCCGTTGAAAAGCTGCAGTGCAGCGATCTCGCTCTCCATTTCACGGTTCGGCACGCCCATTTTTAGTACGACATCCCCCTGAGCGCGTTTCGCAAACGCCACAAAATTATAGGAAAGCGTCGGTACAGGCTGGACGTCGGTTAAATTCCAGCGCTTCGATGCTTCGGCAATCAGGTCGGGCAATGCATTCAGAAAGGCATGCCCATCTTCCCGATACACGTTCTGGATCGTGGTAATGAATTCGGGAGGTAATTTCACTTTTTGCTTCGCATCATACGGATGGCTGATCGCTGAGTGCTGACCGCTGTTCAAACGGGAAACAACTTATCGAACACTTCCGGGCAATACTTCTGCACCATTTCGCTGGTCAGGCCATTTTCCTTGCAGATCTCCGCGTACAGGTCCGCGCTGGGACGTTTGGTCCGCTTCTGGGTCTTCTCGTCCAACGCCCACAGGCCGAAGCGCTGCGCCCAGCCGCGCTCCCATTCGAAGTTGTCCACCAGGGACCAGTGGAAATAGCCCTTGACCGGCCAGTTGAAATTGACCGCCCGCCAGGTCTGGTGAATGTGCTGTGCCAGATAACGTGGGCGCAGGTTATCTTCTGAGTCCTCCACGCCGTTTTCTGTGATCAGGATCGGCAGGTTGGGAAACGTGCGGACGATCCATTTCAGGCCCTCGAGCATCCCGTCCGGTTCGTTGGCCATAAATTGGTTTGGGCTCAGCTCAGCATCCCTGGCATAGAAGTTGTGAGCGAACAATGTCCTGGGTTTTCGAAGATCGAACGATACATAATCTCTTGTATAGTAATTAAACCCGAAATAATCCTGTGTGCCTTTGGCTTCCGGAACTTTGATGGGTCCAAGAATCGTGCGCATGACCCCCGTTGCAAGACCCGATGGGAAGGTATTGTTCAGACTGTTGAAGGCAATACTCGTAGATAGCCTGTCCAAAGGCGACCAGGCCCGGTATGGCACAAAGGATCGGTAATTCCAGGCATATCCCACCCGGGCTTCGCGCTGCACCTCGTGGATGGCATGGTAGGCGGCCGCGTGCCCGCGCAGCAGGTTGGCTAAAACCTGGAACGCGAGCCTGATGTTATTCTTTCCGGGAGGAAAGGCGGCAACGCCATGATCGATATATCCGTTCAGGGCATACCCATTTGGCTCATTGATGGTGCACCATAACGTGCAGTACTCCTTGAGCGCCTCCACCACTTTACGCGCAAAGCGCTCGAACAATGGAACCACCGCCTCTGTTTCCCAGCCGCCCATATCCGCCAGCCAGAGCGGATCTGTAAAGTGATGCAGGGTGACCATCGGAGTCAGCCCGCGGTCGCGCATGCCGCGCAGCATGTTGCGGTAGCGCTCAAGGGCGTCCTCGTCCCAGGTGTCCGGTGTCGGCTGGATGCGGCTCCACTCCACGCTGAAGCGGTGGGCG